>CAXQUZ010000484.1:0-3459 GCA_964226865.1 Myxococcota bacterium
GGCCGTGCTCTTCGAGCAGGTAGCTGCGCAGCCCCACGGGGGGCACGTCGCCCGACTTGTAGGAGCTCGCAAAGGACTGGGTCACCGGGTAGACGACGCCGATGGCGAGGCCCGCCGCGACGGCGTAGCGGGCGAGCAGGGCCGGGGTCTTCTTGCCGGCATACAGCGTCACCAGGGCATAGACGGCGACCGAGAGCGCCAGGAAGAAGCCCAGGTAGAAGCACGAGAGCATCGCGCCCACGAGGCAGCCCGAGAGGGCCAGGAACCACGGCCAGCGCAGGGTGCGGCGCGCGCGCACGAGGCAGCCCAGCCCGAGCGGCAGCCACCAGAGGTGGGTGAGCTCGCCGACGCCCACGTGGACGAAGAAGGCCATGACGCTGCTGCCCTCGAGCAGCAGCCCGGCCCTCAGCCCGCCCAGGCGGGAGCCCGACAGCTCGCGCCCGAACCCCATGCCGGCCATGCCCGTCAGCGTCATGTTGACCAGCACGAGCACGTTGCTCAGGGCCGTGACCGACAGGAAGGGCAGCAGCACCGCCACGAGGCCGTTGAGGGGCTCGATGGGGTAGAGGTCCATCCCGATGGGGTGGTTGATGAGCTGGGTGGTGTAGGGGAAGACCCCCTCCTGCCAGACGCTCGCCTGCATCCACCACAGGGTCCACAGGTGCTTCATGCCGTCGGCGTGCACGTGGCCGAGGGCGGCCCGGCCCGGGTGGAGCACGGTGGGCCAGGTCAGCACCGCGGCCAGGGCGAAGCTGGTGAGCAGGGCCAGGGCGGCGTCGCGCAGGGCCGGCGAGCGGAGGGCACGGGCGGCCCGGCCCGCGGCGGGGGCCGGAGCAGCAGGCGGCGGGGCAGCAGCGGGCGGCGGGGCGGGTTCCATGCACGCTCGGGACGGGGGACCGGGGCGTGTCTACCATGCCAGGGCCGCGCGGACGGGGGCGAAACCGGGGCCGGCGGGTCGGCATCGGGGGCGCCATGCTGCTGCTCACCCTGCTCGCCTGCGGCCCCCAGGTCCGCGGCCTCGATCTGGTTCGCTGGGATGCCGTGGTGGTCGACACCATCGGCGACGCCCAGGTGCTCGATGCCCGCAGCCCCGCCGCCCACGCCGCCGGCCACATCCCCGGCGCCGCCGCGCTGCACTGGCGCGAGATCATGGGCCGGGACGAGGCGGGGCTCTGGGGCCCCCTGCCCGCCGCGTCCATCGCCGCGCTGCTCGGGGCGCGGGGCATCTCCCACGACGCGCCGGTGGTGCTGGTCGGGGACGGGCCCGCGGGCGGCGGCGACGACGGCAACCTCTACTGGGCCCTCCGCTGGCTCGACCACCCCGACGTGCGGGTGCTGAGCGGCGGCATGCTGGGCTGGGTCGCCGAGGGCCACCGCCCGGTCCAGGGGCGAGACGGCCCGGCGCCGGTCGACTTCGTGCCCGGCCACGATCCCGCCGTGCTCGCCGACACGGCAGAGGTGGCGGACTGGCCCGGGCTCGTGCTCGACGTGCGCAGCCGCCGCGAGTACCGGGCGGGCCACGTCCCCGGGGCGGCCTGGCAGGACTGGCGGGTGGTCTTCGACGGCCCCGTGCTGCGGCCCGAGCACGAGGTGGCGGCGCGCATGGCCGCCGTGGGGGCCTCTGCCGACGCGCCCACGGTGGTCTACTGCGAGGCGGGCATCCGGGCCGGCCACAGCTTCCTCATGCTCGACGCCCTGGGGCTGCCCGCGGCCAGCTACGTGGGCAGCTGGTCGCGCTGGACCGACGAGGGCATGCCCGTCGCCCGCTGAGCGACCCGCCGCAGCACCCGCCGCAGCGGCTCGGCGGCGCCCCAGAGCAGCTGGTCGCCCACGGTGAAGAGGCCCACATGGCACGGATCGGTGGCGAGCGGCCGCAGCCGGCCCACGGCCACGTCCAGGGTGCCCGAGACCGCCGCGGGGGTGAGGCCGGCGAGGGTGGCCTCGGGGGTGTTCTCGACGAAGCGGGTCCAGGGGGAGGTGGCGCGGATGGCGGCCTCCAGCTCGTCGAGCGGCCGCGGCCGGTCGAGGCAGAGGGTCAGCCCCTGGGCGTGGCAGCGCAGGGCGCCGACCCGCACGCAGAGGCCGTCCACGGCCACCCAGCCGGCGGTGTCGGGGGCGTGGCCCATCAGCCGGTTGGTCTCGACCGCGCCCTTCCACTCCTCGCGGCTCTGGCCCGAGGGCATGGCCGTGTCGATCCAGGGCAGCAGGCTGCCGGCGAGGGGCGCGCCGATGGCCGCCGTGGGCAGGGTCGTCCCGGCGAGCCGCCCCTGGAGGGCCGCCGTGACCCGGGCCTCGCGGGCGAGGGCATCCGGCCCGGTGCCGACCTCGGCGAGAACACCCATCTGGTCGATGAGCTCGCCGAGCTGGCGGGCGCCGGCACCGCTGGCCGCCTGGTAGGTCATCGTCGAGATCCAGCGCACCCAGCCCCGGGCGATGAGCCCCCCCATGCCCATGAGCATCAGCGAGACGGTGCAGTTGGCGCCGATGAAGTCGCGGGTGTCGCCGTCGAGGGCCGCCTCGACCGCGGCCCCGTTGACCGGATCCAGCACGAGGCAGGCGCCCGGCTCCATGCGCAGGGCGCTGGCCGCGTCGATCCAGATGCCCGTCCAGCCGGCGACCCGCAGCGCGGGGTGGACCCGCCGGGTGTAGGCGCCCCCCTGGCAGCTCAGGATGACCGGCAGGGCGGCCAGGGCCGCGAGGTCGTGGGCGTCGGCGAGCACGGCGCCGGCCGGGGCGGGCGCGGGCGCGGGCTGGCCGGCCTGGGAGGTCGAGAAGAAGGTCGGGTCGAGCAGCGCCCAGTCGTCCTCCTCGTCCATGCGCTGGCGGAGCACGCTGCCGACCATGCCCCGCCAGCCGACGAGGCCGACGGCGAGGCGGGGGGCCGCAGGGGAAGCGGGAGAGCGAGAGAGCATGGGGGCGCCTCGGCTACTTGCCCTTCTTGCGCTTCATCTGCTCGTCCCAGGGGATGTCCTGGTTGAGCGGACCCAGCGGGCGCGGGTAGCGCACGGGCACGTGGTAGATGTCGTTGTCGGCGCCCCAGGGCGGCAGGGTGGCCTCCATGGTCACCGTGTCGCCGGCCTCGCGGGCCTTCTCGTGGGCCTGGATGCGGGCCTCGCGCAGCGCCTGGATGGGGGCGAGGCCGCCGTCCCGGATGGCGGGGGCGAGGTTCTCGTCCTCTTCGGCCCCGCGCACCCACTGGTACATGGCGCTGAGCGCGTGGTGGACGTAGTCGACCCGCACCTTGGGCTCGTTCATGGCGTAGCGGATGCCACCGAAGACCTGGTCGGGGCGCGAGAAGGGGTAGGTGTTCAGCTCGTTGTGTTGCATCTGCAACGCAAAGCGCACCGTCTCGCGGGTGTGGAGCTCGAAGTAGGGGGCCTCTTCGGGCCGGGCGCGCAGGGCCAGCTGGTAGGCCGCGGCCGTGCCCTCGGCGTAGCAGAAGGCCTGCATGGCGGGCAG
>CAXQUZ010000485.1:0-2763 GCA_964226865.1 Myxococcota bacterium
GCCCCCCTCGCCCGCGCCCGCGCTCGCCGCCCCTGGCGCGCCGGCCCCCGTGGCCTCGCCGCCCGCCCCCGCCCCCGGGGGCCCGCCGGCCGCCCCGGGCGTGGCCCCCCGGCCCGCCCCGGCCCCCGTGGTCGCCGCCCCCGCCCCGGCCCCCGTGGTCGCCGCCCCCGCGCCGGCCCCCGTGGCAGCGGCCCCCGCAGCCCCTGCCGCCAGCGGCCGTGACCTCAACGCCCTGATGCTCGCCGTCGTCGCCGAGAAGACCGGCTACCCCGTCGACATGCTCACCCTCGACATGGACCTCGAGGGCGACCTCGGCGTCGACTCCATCAAGCGCGTCGAGATCCTCAGCGCCGTCCAGGAGCAGGCCCCCGAGCTCGCCGACATCGACGCCAGCTCGCTCGGCGCCCTCCGCACCCTCGGCGAGATCGTGGGCGCCATGGGCGGCGCGGCCGCTGACGCCGTCGCCCCCGCTGGCGACCCCAACCTCGGCCGCTTCGGCACGGAGGCCACCCCGGCCCCGGCCAGCGGCGCGGCCCGGAGGGGGCTTTCACCGGCGTGACCAGCCGCTGAACATCGTCGACCCCGCTGACGGGAGCCTCGGCACCGCCCTCGCGGCGGCCCTGGGCGCCCGGGGCGTGGCCGCCACCGTGGTCGCCTCTGCGGCCGCCCTCCCCGCCGACTGCTCGGGGGTGGTGGTGCTGCACGGGCTGTTCCCTGCCGCCGACCCGGCCGACGCCTTCCGCGCGGCCCGGACCGTGGCCCGGTCCACCCCGGCCCAGCCCCGGGTGCTCGTGACCGTCCAGGACACGGGCGGCGCCTTCGGCACCACGCCCGTCGCCCCGGCCAACGCCTGGGCGGGCGGTGTGGCCGCCCTCGCCCGCACCTTCGCCCAGGAGTTCCCCGAGAGCGCCACCAAGGCCATCGACATCGACTTCGGCATGTTCGCCGGGGCCGACCTCGCCGATGCCCTGGCCGACGAGATCCTCTTCGGGGGTCCCGAGCTCGAGGTGGGCCTGGGCAGCACCGGACGCCTGACCCTCCAGACCGTGCGCGTGCCCGCCCGTCCCGGCGGCTTCGCCCTCGATCGCAGCGACGTGATCGTGGTCTCGGGCGGCGCCCGGGGCGTCACGGCCCGCACCATCATCGAGCTGGGCCGGCGCTTCCCCTGCCGCTTCGCCCTGCTCGGCCGCACGGCCCTGGCCGACGAGCCCGCCGCCGCTGTCGGGGTTCCCGACGACGACGCCGCCCTCAAGCGCGCCCTGATGATGGACGCCCGGGCCCGGGGCGAGAAGGTCTCGCCCCGCGACCTCGGCCGCCAGGTCAAGCACATCCTCGCCGGGCGCGAGATCCGCGCCACCCTCGCCCAGCTCGCCGCCGCGGGCTGCGAGGCCCGCTACGACGCGGTGGACGTCACCGACGCCGCCGGCCTGGGTCGGCTCTTCGCCACCCTCCGCCGCAGCTGGGGCCCGGTCACGGGCCTCATCCACGGCGCCGGCGTCATCTGGGACCGCTTCATCGCCGAGAAGACGGACGAGGCCTTCGCTCTGGTCTACGACACCAAGATCGACGGCCTCCGGGCGCTGCTCAGTGCCAGCGAGAATGACCCGCTCAAGCTGATCCTCGCATTCTCCAGCGTCGCTGCGCGCACGGGCAACCAGGGCCAGGTGGACTACGCCATGGCCAACGAGGTGCTCAACCGCTTCTGCGACGCCGAGGCCCGCCGCCGCCCCGAGGCGGTCGTGCGCAGCCTCGGCTGGGGACCGTGGGCCGGCGGCATGGTCACGCCCGCCCTCAAGGCCCGCTTCGAGGCCCTGGGCGTGCCCCTCATCGGCCTGGACGACGGCGCGCGCATGCTCGTCGACGAGGTGGTCGCCGGCCCCGGCGCCCCCACCAGCGTCGTGCTGGGCGGCGAGCCCCGGCCCGAGGCCCTCCTCCACGACGACAGCGCCGCGCCCGCCCCCACGGTGGTCGAGGTCGTCGCCGGTCCGGACCGCCAGCCCTGGCTCGCCGACCACACCGTGGCCGGCACCCCGGTCGTGCCCGTCGCCCTCGTCATCGAGTGGTTCACGGGCCTCGCCCGGGCGCTGAGCCCCGGCCGCTCGGTCCAGGCCCTCGCCGGCCTCGAGGTCCACCGGGGCATCCGCCTCGAGGGCTGGCCCCAGCCCACGGTGCTCCAGCTCCAGGCCCTCGAGACCGCCGACGGGCTCCAGCTCTCGCTCATGGGCGCGGGCGGCCAGCGGCACTACTCGGCGACGGCCCGCCTCGGCGACAGCCTGCCCGTGGCCCCGGCCCCGGCGGCTGCGGCCCACGCGCCCTGGACCGGCAAGGGCCTCTACGACGGCGAGGTGCTCTTCCACGGCCCCCAGCTCCAGGTGCTCTCGGCCCTGGAGGGCGTCGACAAGGACGGCGCCGTGGCCCGGCTCCAGCCCGCCACCCTCGACAGCACCACCCACACCGATGTGGGCGCAGTCGACGGCGCGCTGCAGCTGGCCCTGCTCTGGTCCAAGGCCACCCACGGCGGCGCGAGCCTGCCGATGGGCGTCGACGAGGTCTGCTTCCACGCCGCCTCGGTCGCCCCCGCCAGCCTCTCGGCCAAGGCCCTGCTCGAGGGCCGCAAGGTCACGGGCGCCGTCAACACCGCCGACGTCGTGCTGGTCGGTGCGGACGGCGAGGCCCAGGTGACGCTCAAGGGCGTGCGCACCGTCCGCCGCCCGAGCTGAGCCCGTCGCGCGGCGCCCTCCTCCCCGGGGGCGCCGCGCGCGC
>CAXQUZ010000486.1:0-10866 GCA_964226865.1 Myxococcota bacterium
GGCTGCGATCAATCGCTGGGGCGCGGACTATCTGCATGTTCACCGCGCCGACCTGATTCAGGCGCTCTCCGATACCCTGGCAACGCGGCAACCGAATGCGCTGCTACTGGGCGCGAAAGTCACACGAGCGGGTCTCGATCTCCTGCTTGAGCTGGGGCAGCTTGCCGTACTTGATCTCGCTGGCCGTGGCGTAGTCGCCGTGGCGCTCGGCGGCCTCGAGCTGGTGGTTGAGCTCCTCGATGAGGCGCCGGGCGTCCTGGATGCCGTCGAGGGCCTCCTTCTCGGCGTTCCAGCGGGCGCGCAGGGTGTTGGCCTCTTCCTGGAGATCGGCGATCTCGGCGTGCATGGCCTGGGCGCGGTCCTGGGCGGCCTTGTCGGTCTCCTTCGAGAGGGTGTGGAGCTCGACGTGGAGGCCCCGGATGCGCCGCTCGAGCTTGTCGATGGGCTGGGGCAGGCTCTCGATCTCCATCTTGAGCCGGCTCGCGGCCTCGTCGATGAGGTCGATGGCCTTGTCGGGGAGCTGGCGGTCGTTGATGTAGCGGTCCGACATCTTCGCGGCGGCGATGATGGCGTCGTCGGTGATCTTGATGCCGTGGTGGGTCTCGTACTTCTCCTTGATGCCGCGGAGAATCGAGATGGTGCCCTCCATGGTCGGCTCGTCGACGAGCACGGGCTGGAAGCGGCGCTCGAGGGCCTTGTCCTTCTCGACGTGCTTGCGGAACTCGTCGAGGGTGGTGGCGCCGATGCAGCGCAGCTCGCCGCGGGCCAGGGCCGGCTTGAGCATGTTGCCGGCGTCCATCGAGCCCTCGGACTTGCCCGCGCCCACCATGGTGTGGAGCTCGTCGATGAACAGGATGATCTTGCCGTCGCTCGACTCGATCTCGGTGAGCACGGCCTTGAGGCGCTCCTCGAACTCGCCGCGGTACTTGGCGCCGGCGAGCAGGGCCGCGAGGTCGAGGGAGAGGACCTCCTTGTCCTTGAGCGACTCGGGCACGTCGCCCTTGGCGATGCGCTGGGCGATGCCCTCGACGATGGCGGTCTTGCCGACGCCCGGATCACCGATGAGCACGGGGTTGTTCTTCGTGCGCCGCGACAGCACCTGGAGGGTGCGGCGGATCTCGTCGTCCCGGCCGACCACCGGGTCCATCTTCCCCTCGCGGGCGTCGTCGGTCATGTTCCGGGTGAACTTCTCGAGCGACTCGTAGGAGTTCTCGGCCTCTTCGCCGGTGACCTTCTGGCCCTTGCGCAGGATCTTGAGGGCCTCGAGCAGCCGCGACTGGTTCAGGCCGTGGTCGCGCATGAGCTGCTGGGGCTTGTCGGAGACCCGCTCGATGGCGAGGAAGAGCACCTCGCTGGCGACATGGGAGTCCCCGAGCTCCCGGGCGACGCCGTCGGCCTTGCCGAAGACATCCTGAAGCTGGCGCGAGACGCGGGCCTGGCTCGCGCCGCTGACCTTGGGCAGCCCGTCGAGCAGCCGGGCGGCCTCGCGGGTGATCTGGTCGACCGACACGCCCACGTGCTTGAGCAGGCTGTTCACGACGCCCTTGTCCTGGGTGAGCAGGACCATGAGCAGGTGGTGGGGACGGATCTCGGGGTTGCCCTGCTTGCCGGCGAGCTTCTGGGCGTCGCCGATGGCCTCGCGGGCCTTCACGGTGAAGCGATCGTAGTTCATCCGCAGATCTCCTCAGCGCTGCCGCCGCCGGAGCTGGGGGCCGGGCGGGGTGCGCGCATGTCGCTGGGTATGTCGGGGCCACCGGGCGCTGGACGGGCCCAGGCGCGACGGCGGCGGTGACCCGGGAGCCCGGTGCGGGGCGGGTCGGCTGTCGCGGAGAGATTATGCACATGAGGCCAGGGTCAAGGGCTGCGGCACAGGTCCTGCCCCGTCCTGCCCGGCACCAGGAGCCCAGCATGTGGCCGATCCTCTTGATGCTCGTGGCGTGCGAGCGCCCCACCGACGCCCCTCCGCCCGCGCCTGGCGGCGCCGCCCGTGACCGTGCCCTGGCGCTGCGCACCCAGGTCCAGGCCGCCCAGAACGACTGGAGCGCCGGCCAGCGCAAGCTCGCCAGCCGCAAGGTGCTCGCCGCCTACGCGACCGAGTTCGAGCCGATGGAGGAGACCCTGCGCACGATCGACGCCGAGGCCGTGCTGGCACTGGAGTACGACTTCGGCCGGCTCTCGCGCAGCCTCGCCCGCAAGGGCCAGCCCGTCACCGTGAACAACGCCGTACAGGACGTTCTCGGAAGAGTGGACGCGCTGGTGGCCCAGCTGCCCCAGGATCCGGCCGCGCCGGCGCCGCCGCCGCCCGAAGAGGTCAAGCCGGTCACCGTCGAGGTGGCGCCCCCGAAGACCGAGTTCACCACCTACGGCGACGCCGACGGCAAGTAGGCCCCGGCCTGGGCCCCCGGTGGCGCGGGCGCGCCGGCCCCCGGGGTCAGTCCGCCGGGCCGACCCGGACCAGCGGGGGGTGGGCGAAGAGGGAGAGGGTGCCCTCGTCGACGCTGCCGTCGCCCACGAGCAGCCGGTAGCGCACGGTGGCGCCCGACCAGTCCGGGGCCGCGGGCCGGAATTGCGAGCCGATGACAGCGGTGCTGACGTCGCCCATGCCGTGGCCCCCCGTGCGGCGCACGTCGTGGCGGATGGGCGGGCCCCAGAGGGTGCCGAGCGGCGCGACGAGGGCCTGGCCGTCGATGTTGCGCAGGGGCAGCATCGCGAGGCTGGTGCGCTCGGTGGCGGCGTGGGCGATCTGGATGGGGGCGTCGTCGCTGCAGACCACGGTGATCCAGGCGTCGACGGCCTGGCCGTTCCAGCCCCACTGCAGGGGGCGCACGGGCCGGCTGCGCACGCTGCCCGAGAAGGTCTGCCAGCGCAGGCTGTCGGCGCCGCTGGAGCAGACCAGGGGGCTCAGGGCCACGCTCTCGGCGTCGAGGTTCCAGGGCGCGTCGGCGGTGGCCGTGCCGCCGGTGGCATCGGGCAGCACCGCCTCGACCTCGAGCTCGACGCCCGGCAGCCCGTCCCAGGCCCGGGCCGTCCAGCGCAGGTTGTCGACACCGACCCCGGCGCAGAGGTCGAGGCTCCAGTCGAGGGTCTCGGCGGCGTGGGCGCCCCGGTCGTCGACGGTGGCGCGGGGCCCCTCGGCCGTGCCCTCGGCGCGCTGGCCGGCGCACTCGGTGAAGGGCAGGGTGACGGGAAGCAGCGCCATGGGGCTGTCTTCGGCGCGGGCCTCGCCCGTGGCCGGCGCCCGCGCGTCGAGCTCCCAGCGGAGCTGGCGGGTGGCGTGGGGGCTGAGCGAGAGGGGCAGCCGCACCGAGACCGCCACCGGGTCGCCCGTGTCGTCGTCGACCGTGACCGCCGCGACCAGCTCGGCGCCCGCCTCGTCGACGAGGTGGAGGGCGTCCGGTCCCGTCCAGTCCGCCGCCGGCAGGGCGAGGGGCACCGTGACCAGCGCCGTGCCCGCGAGGCCCCGGGTCTCGTGCACCCAGATCTCGCCCGCGCCGGGGGCGTCGAGCGCGGCGATGGCCTCGCTGAGGGCATCCTCGGCAAGGGTCTCGGCCTCCTCGACATGCGCGCGGGCGCTGGCGATGCGGTCGGGGTGGAGCGTCGGGGCCGCGAGCCCGAAGTGGGTGGTCGACAGGGCCAGCAGCCGCGGCGTCAGGGCCGCCTCGAGGCGGGCCGCCACCTCGGGCAGGTCACCGGCGAGGGCCTCGGCCTGCTGGGCGGCCTCCCGGGCCCGGACGATGCCCGTGGCGATCTCGTGATTGACGTCCTTCTCGGCCCAGCTCTGGAAGCCGTCCCCCGTGCCGTCCGCCACGTCGAGAGGCGCATCGACGGTCACCGTGGGCGCGTGGTCGTCGAGGTAGGCCTGGATGGTGGTGAAGCGCACGTCCGCCTCGCCCTCGAGGGCCTCCAGCTCGCGCTCGAAGTTGACCCAGGACTCGGCGTCGGCGTCGAAGTGGATGACCAGCAGGCTGTCGCCGGGCTGGGTCTCGGAGATCTGGCGCACCCAGCCGTCGAGGCCGCCGTGGTTGATGATGTCGGCATGGTGGTAGACCGGCACCAGCTCCATCGAGCGGTGGGGGTCGTCGGCCGCGGCCTGGGGGTCGACGATGGTGACCGGCTGGTACCAGCCCGCGGCGGGCAGCGAGAGCTCGTCGCGCACGGCCGTGAAGCCCGTGCCCGAGTGGAAGAGCGTGATCCAGTCGATGCCCTGGTCGCGGTACCAGCCGATGTGGTCGGGGGTGAACATGCACTCCTGGGGCTGGACCCCGGGCACGTGGCCCCCGAAGGCCGCGTCGAGGCTGGCCTTGGCGCGGGACATGGAGGCGTCGAACTCTTCGCGGCTGTGGTTGGCCATGGCGCCGTTGTTCCACGACATGGGCCGCACGTCGTCCTGGCCCGAGGCCACGCGGTCATGGATGCGGGCCACCACGTCGGCGCCGTCGGTGGCCATCCAGCCGTCGAGGCTGAAGTGGTTCTCGATGTCCCAGTCGGCGTGCACCGCCGGGTGGCGGCCGAGCCAGTCGAGGGTCGCGCGCATGACCTCGAGGTCGAGGCCGTAGCCGTCGTCGGTGTTCTCGTCGCCGCGGTAGGAGTGGTAGAGGTTGCCGTGGAAGGAGAGGGCCACGTGCACCGTGCCGCCCGCGTCGCCGGGCGCCGAGGCCGCGCCCGCGCCCGGGTCGAGCCGGTAGACCGTGCCGCTGCGGTCGAGGGCGAAGCCCGCCTCGACGCCGACCATGGGCGCCGCGCCCACGCCCACCCAGGCCCCCGCCTCGCGGCGCCAGAGCCCCCGGGAGGCGCTGCCCACGCTCACCCCGTCCGGGTCGTGGTGGACGAAGAGGGCGTCGCTAGGGCCCCCGCTGGCGATCCAGGCGCCGTCCACCCGCTCGTGGAGGCCGCCGTCCAGGGCCGCCAGCGCCAGCCGGCCGTCGTCGGCCAGCTCGAGGTCGGCGACGTAGCGGAGGTCCGTGGCGCCCAGGGCCTCGGCCCAGCTCTCGCCGCCGTCGTGGCTCTCGACCAGCACCACCTCGACCAGCGAGGCGGCGAAGTCGGGCAGAAGGCCCCGGGGGGCGAAGGCGCCGGCGAGCACGTGGTCGCCCTGGGCCGCGGCGCTGGCCACCAGCGGGTTGAAGCCCGCCGCGCCGAAGAGCACCGAGCGCCAGGTGCCGCCGCCGTCCTCGGAGGCGTAGGCCCCGCCCGCAGCCGCGATCCAGAGGGTGCCGGCGCCGTTGCTGCGCAGGGTCCAGGGCACGGGCAGGGCCCGGGGGTTGAGCGAGGCGATGAGGCCCGGGGGCGGCGGGGTGGACGGGGGCGCCCAGGCCGCGCCATCCCAGCGGTGGAGCCCGGCGCCCGGCACGTCCACCAGCACCGTGCCGTCCTCGGCGCCGATCCAGGTCGGCGCACCGGGGGGCAGGCCCGCTGTGGTGACCGGCGCCCAGTCCTGCCCGTCGTCGGAGCGCAGGATCTCGCCGTCGACAATGGCCCACAGCACGCCATCGTCGACGTCGAAGGACCGGGCCTCTCCGCCGAGCTCCGCCACCACCGTCCACGACCGGCTCGCCGCCGGCGGCGCGGTCGAGAGCCCCGGCCCCCCCTTGCTGTCGTCCTGGCAGCCGAGGGCGGCGAGGGCCAGGGCCCCCCAGACGGCGCGCGCCCCGGTCCCGCCGAGGCGGTGGACCAGGGCGCCGGGGCGCGGGGCAGCAGCGGGGAGACGGGCGGACATGGGCACTCCGGGCGGGTGCTCCCTCCTACATCGGAGGTCGCGGGCCCACAACGCCCGCCCCTCAGGCCACGGGGGGCGCCTCGTCGGTGGCCGGGGCCTCGTCCTCGTCGAGGGCCGCACCGGGGGCCTCGGTGGCCGTGGCCGCGTCGTCGTCGTCCGCTTCGGGCGCGGTGACCGCGGGGGTGTTCGTGGCGAGGTGGGGCGGGGCCATGCGGGGCACGACCTGGCCGTTCTCGTCCAGCACATCGGCGAGGAAGACCGCGAGCTCGTCCCGGTCGAGAACCTCGTGCTCGAGCAGGTGCTCCGACATCCGGTGGAGCAGGCCCTGGTTGGCCTCGAGGACCTGGCGGGCGTGGACCTTGCAGCCGTCGAGCAGGGCGCGCACCTCGGCGTCGATCTGGCGGGCCGTCTCGTCGCTGACGGGCACGTCGCGGCCGCCGCCGCCCATGCCGAAGGGGTTCTGGCGCTCGCCGCCGTAGTCGACCGCGCCCATGCTCTCGGTCATGCCGTACTGCGAGACCATGCGCCGGGCGAGGTCGCTGGCCTTGCGGATGTCGTCGCTGGCGCCGGTGGTGATGTCGCCGAAGATGAGCTCTTCGGCCACCCGCCCGCCGTAGAGGGTCACGATGCGGTTGCGCAGCTCGCGGGCGCTCAGCAGGTAGCGGTCTTCGGTGGGGGTCTGGAGGGTGTAGCCGAGGGCACCGATGCCGCGCGGGATGATGCTGATCTTCTGGACGGGGTCGGAGCCGGGGCTCGCCGCCGCACAGATGGCGTGGCCCGACTCGTGGAAGGCCACCACCCGCTTCTCGCGCTCGTTGAGCCGCCGGGACTTCTTCTCGAGGCCGGCCACGATGCGCTCGATGGCCGCGTCGAGGTCTTCCATCTCGATGGCCTTCTTGTCCTTGCGGGCAGCGAGCAGGGCCGCCTCGTTGAGGGCGTTGGCCAGATCCGCGCCGGCGAAGCCCGGGGTCATGCGGGCCACGATGCTGAGATCGACGTCGTCCGAGAGCTTCATCTCGCGGCCGTGCACGGCCAGGATCTTCTCGCGGCCCTTCACGTCCGGTCGGTCGACGACGACCTGGCGGTCGAAGCGGCCGGCGCGGAGCAGGGCCGGGTCGAGGGTCTCGGGCCGGTTGGTGGCAGCGATGATGATGATGCCCTTGCGGCCGTCGAAGCCGTCCATCTCGACGAGGATCTGGTTGAGGGTCTGCTCGCGCTCGTCCTGGCCACCGACCGGACCGGCGCCGGCCCGGGCCTTGCCCACGGCGTCGAGCTCGTCGATGAAGATGATGCAGGGGGCGTGCTCGGCGGCCTTCTGGAAGAGGTCGCGCACCCGGGCTGCGCCCACACCGACGAACATCTCGACGAAGTCGGAGCCCGAGATGCTGAAGAAGGGCACCCCCGCCTCGCCGGCGACCGCCCGGGCGAGCAGGGTCTTGCCCGTGCCCGGCGGGCCCACCAGCAGCACCCCCTTGGGGATCTTGCCGCCCAGGGCCGTGAACTTCTCGGGGGTCTTGAGGAACTCGACGATCTCCTCGAGCTCATCGACGGCCTCGTCGATGCCCGCCACGTCCTGGAAGCTCACCCCCGTGCCGTCCTCGGGGGCCAGCTTGGCCGAGGACTTGCCGAAGGTCGCCACCCCGGGGGGCACCCCGTTCTCGCGGCGGACCATGAAGGACCACAGCAGGGCGATCATGATGGCGATCATCACCCAGTTCGAGGCGGTCTCACCGCAGTGGGAGACCTGGACGGCCCGGTAGGGCACGTGGTTGTCCTCGAGGAGCTGGACGAAGCCCTCCTGGTCGCCCTCGACCTGGAGCACCGTCGCGTGGACCGCGCCCTGGTCCGGGCTCTCCTTCTGGAGGATGAGGTGGACCTGGTTGCCCTCGAAGACCACCTCTTCGACCTCGTGGTCGGAGATCTTCTGCTTGGCCTCGGTCCAGGACAACTTGCTGGCGGCGTCCTGGCGCATCTCGTCGACGACGAAGACCGCCATGCCGATGAGAGCGAACAGGAACAACAGGGGGAGGAAGCTGCGGCTCATGGGGTCCTGCGCGTGCGCGCGCCGCCGAGCGGGCGGCGGGAGTGCAAAGAAGGGAGAAGCCGCAGCGCGGACGGGGCGGCGTTCGGACGGCGCGCAGCACGGGCGCAGGCCGCCGAGGAGGGCGGATAGCCACGGCCCCGGGGGGTGGCAAGATGTGGCCGCCTGGTCCATGATGTCATGCACGCCTTCACACGCCGCCGCACCGGGCCCCGGTCCCCGGAGCGAAGAGAGACGCCATGATGCAGTCCCGCTGGACCTTCTTGTTCCTCGCCGGCTCCCTCGGGGTCGGCTGTGGCACCGACGACACGGGCCCCAAGGACCCGGGCAACCAGGCCGTGCCCTCGGCGTACGACGAGGACGCCGTCAACGAGCTGCCCGAGGGCAGCCCCGACGACGACCACGACGGCTGGACCATCGCCCAGGGCGACTGCGACGACAACGACGGCGCCGTCCACCCCGACCAAGAGGAGCTCTGCGACCTCAAGGACAACGACTGCGACGCCGAGATCGACGAAGGCTTCGACATGGACGGCGACGGCCACCTGCCGATGAGCTGCGCCGTGGGCGACGACTGCGACGACACCAACTCCCGCATCAGCCCCAGCGCCACCGAGATCCCCTACGACGGCATCGACCAGGACTGCAGCGGCGCCGACAGCCTCGACGCCGACAACGACGGCTTCGACAGCATCGACTACGGCGGCAACGACTGCGACGACACCGACGGCACGACCTACCCGGGCGCGCCCGAGATCGCGAAGGACGGCCTCGACCAGGACTGCGACGGCGAAGACAGCCTCGACGAAGACCTCGATGGCTACGATGACATCGACTACGGCGGCCGCGACTGCGACGACGCCGACCCGACCATCAACCCCGGCGCCTTCGACTGGTTCAACGACCCCGACGAGATCGACTCCGACTGTGACGGCTCGGACGGCGTGGCCACCGACATGAACGACGGCCAGATGGTGCTCTCGGGCAAGGTCTCCCAGGGCGACTACCTCGGCTACACCGTCGACACCTGCGACCTCAACAGCGACGGCTACGACGACCTCATCGTCGGCGCGCCGCTGGCCGACCGCAACCGCGGCGAGGTCTCGGTCTACTTCGGCTCGGGCCACGCGGACTGGACGGGCGCCCACAGCGTCGACGACGCCGACATCGTGTTCAGCGGCCAAGACATCGGCTTTGGCCTCCACCTGCGCTGCGGCGACCTCGACGGCGACGGCGCGGTCGACCTCGCCATCTCGCGGGGCGAGTACGGCGTGAGCTACGACCAGCAGATCCACCTCTTCTACGGCGGCTCGACCTGGGCCAGCGCCTACGAGGCGAGCGACGCCCACGCCACCCTCAGCCTCGACCTCGGCGCCTCGGGCTCGACGGTCTACTCCTACAGCTTCGAGCTGGCCGACCTCGACGACGACGGCGACGACGAGCTCTTCTTCTTCGCCCCCACCGACCCCGCCCTCTCGGGCATCGAGCTGGACGACGCCATCTGGATCGTCTCGGGGGGCAACACCCTCTCCGGCGCGGCGCCCCTCAGCGATGTCGTCGACCGGCGCATCTACGGCGGCGCGGTCGATGCCTTCACGGGCATGTCGGTCGAGCCCGACATGAACGGCGACGGCAAGAAGGAGCTCGTGCTGCGCATGGGCGCCGCCGTCGACGGCACCGGTGCCACCGCCGGCGAGGTCTACTTCCTCTCGGGCATGCCCGCCGCCAGCGACACGGTCGCGTCCCTCGCCTGGGCCAGCATCGCCGGCACGACCGGGGTCGACTCGGCCACGGGCACCTCCGGCAGCTTCCTCGACGTGGACGGCGACGGCGCCCGCGACCTGGTGCTCGGCGTGCCCCTGGCCGACGCGGGCTCCCGCACCAACGTCGGCGAGCTGGTGGTCATCTCCGACATCGAGACCGCCCTGACCGGCATGGGCCTCGACGCGGCCACGCTCGCCAGCCTCAGCCTCACGGGCGGCTACAGCAACGGCCTGCTGGGCATCGACAGCTACCGGGTCGGCGACCTCGACGGCGACGGCCACGACGAGCTCTTCGCCGTCGAGCCCGGCGCCGGCACCGGCGGCCGCGGCCGCTCGACCGTGCTCAGCGGCGCCCTCGTGACGGCGGGCGAGGAGTACATCGAGAACGCCCGCATGATCGAGTTCACCCACCCCAACGGCTACACCGGTGTGGCCGCCTCGGTGGGCGCGGCCGACTTCGACGCCGACGGCCACCCCGACTACTGGATCGCGGCGCCCTTCTACGGCCAGAACTCGGCCGGGACGGGCACGAACACGGGCCGGGTCTACCTGTTCACGAGCTCGAGCTTCACCAACCAGGTGTTCTGAGCCCCGACCGGGGGCGCCCCCCCAAGACCGGCGGCGGCCCGGCCCCCTGCCAGACGGCGGGGGCCGGGCCGCGCGCGCTTCAGCCGCTCCGACTCAGCGCAGCTGGGCCGCGTGCCAGGCCACATGGGCCGGCAGGAAGCTCGCCACAAAGTAGTAGCTGTGGTCGTAGCCGGGGTGCTGGTGGTACTCGACCGGGTGGCCCCCCGCGCGCACGACCTCGAGGAAGGCCGCCGGGTCGAGCTGGGCCTCGAGGAAGGGGTCGGCCCCGCCCTGGTCGATGCGCATGGCCGGCGCCGCCGCCGCGCGCGCGAGCAGGGCCGTGGCGTCCCACTCCGCCCACCGCGCCCGATCGGGGCCGAGGTAGGCCGTGAAGGCCTTCTCGCCCCAGGGCACGGCCGAGGGGGTGAGGATGGGGGCCAGGGCGCTCACGCTGCGGAAGCGGCCGGGGTTGCGCAGGGCCAGCACGAGGGCCCCGTGGCCGCCCATGGAGTGGCCCGTGATGCCCCAGCTCTCGCTGGTCGTGAAGGACTGCAGCAGCGCCGGCAGCTCCTCGAGCACGTAGCGATCCATGCGGTAGTGGGCCGCCCAGGGGGCCTCGGTCGCCGTGAGGTAGAAGCCCGCGCCCTGGCCGAGATCCCAGCCCTCGTCGTCAGCCACCTCCTCGCCGCGGGGCGAGGTGTCGGGGCAGAGCAGGATGAGGTCGTGGTCAGAGATCGGAAGAGCACACGTCTGAACTCCAGTCACCGCATGCTATCTCG
>CAXQUZ010000487.1:0-3166 GCA_964226865.1 Myxococcota bacterium
TCAGACGTGTGCTCTTCCGATCTGGCGGCCCCGAGGAGGGGCTGGAGGAAACGCCGCGTGTCGTCGACGATCGTGTTGAAGGAGTAGCCGGCCATCAGCGCCCGCAGGTCCTCTCGCAGCACGAAGGCGCGGTGGTAGCGGTAGCGCGGGTTCCGGGAGAGGCAGCGCTGGAGCACCCGGTCGAGGCCCGGGAGCGCGGCCCGCAGGGTCTGGAGCTTGTCGGCCAGCTCGGCCTCTTGGATGCTCGCGACCAGGGCCGGGCGGCTGTCGGCGCTGAACAGGGGATCGAGGGTCACCAGCTCGTAGAGCAGGGCACCGAGCGAGAAGATGTCGGTGGCCGGGGTGAGGGGGGTGCCGGGGCTGCACTGCTCGGGGGCCAGCATCCGCAGCCGCGCGAGGCCGGTCGCCGCCACCGCCCCCTCGGGCAGGGCCATCGGGGTGCGGATCAGGCCGTAGCCCCCGAGGACCACCTTGCCCTCGCGGGTGATCACGACCGCCTCCGGGCGCACGGCGAGGTGGAGGACGTGGGGCGCCCCGGAGGCCTGGCCCGGTCGACCGTGCACCGCCTCGAGCCCGTTGCAGAGCTGGGTCGCGAGGTTGAGCAGCACGTTGTGCGGCACGGCCGTCTTCTGGGCCCGGCACCACTCGAGCAGCCGCCCGAGATCGACGCCGTCGACGTGGGCCTCGACGACAAAGCGCTCGTCGCCGTCCTCCACCCAGTCCATCACCCGCACGAGGAAGGGGTGCTGGAGGTGGGTGAGGTCGCGGACCCGCTGCTCGGTGGCCCGCACCCGCTCGGGGCTGGTGCAGATGAAGGGCAGCAGCCGCCGCAGCACGACGGTCTGGTCGCCCTGGACCGCCATCTTGCCGAGGTAGGTCTCGGCCACCCCGCCCGCGCCGAGGTGCCGGAGGAGGGTGAAGGGTCCGACATTGCGGGGAAGGAGCAGCATCAGCGGCACCGGGAGCGAGCCGGCCTCGCGCACCGAGGGGCGCAGGAGGCAGGCATGCGGAAGAAGAGGGGCGAAGCGCAGCCGCCGCGGGACGGACGCCGTCCACAGGTCCGGGCGATGTAGCGAGAACAGTCCAGTGTGGTCAAGGACACGGCCTGTCATGGCTCTCGCAGCACGGGACCGGGGACGCCGCCGCCGGCCGATGGGGTTGCCCCGCCGGTCGGCCGGATAGGACGGCCCGGGCGCCCGCCGCGCCCGCTTGCCCCTCGGCCCCTCGGTGACCATGCCGCGCCCCGCCTCCGCCCCCCTGCTCCGCTCGCTGTGGCCCCTGGTGCTCGCTGGCGCCCTCGCGGGAGGCTGTGGCCCGAAGATCGTGCTCCAGGGGGTCATCGACGCACCGGCGCCGGCCCCCGGGGCCCCGCCCACCAAGGCCGCCCTCATCCAACCCGACGGCCGCCGCCACCCCCTCGCCCTGCGCGACGACGCCTTCTGGCTGCGCGATCTGGGCGGGTGCTCCGTCCAGATCGAGGGCCGCGAGGGCATCCGCCGGCTGCACGTCGAGCGCTGGGTGGTGACCGACGCCGGGGACGGCTCCCAGCCCTACCTGGGCACCCTCGAGCGGGCCGGGCTCCAGGTCATCCTCCGCGACCGCCAGACCCAGGCCGCCTTCATCCTCGATCCCGAGACCGTGGGCGAGCTGGCCGACCACATCGGCGCCCCCGTGCTCGTGGTGGGCTTCATCGCCGGCCCCAACCGGCTGCGCGTCATGAGCTGGCGTGCGCTTCGGCCCCTCCCGCCGCCGATGTAGCCGGGCGCCCCGCGACACCGGACCCTCACAGAAGCGCCGCGCGGGAGCCCCGGTCCACCCCGGGACGGACGTTAGCCCTGGCCTCCCGGCTGGAGGTCCCGTGTCCCGTACTGCCCTTCTCTCCGTGTCCGACAAGACCGCGCTCGCTCCCTTCGCGGAGCGCCTGGTGGCGGCCGGCTTCACCCTGCTCTCCACCGGCGGCACCGCCCGGGTCCTCGCGGAGGCCGGGCTGCCGGTGACGAAGATCTCGGAGCACACGGGCTTCCCCGAGATCATGAACGGCCGGGTGAAGACCCTCCACCCCAAGGTCCACGGGGGCATCCTCGGTCGCCGCGCCGACCACGCCGACGAGGCCGCCGCCCACGGCATCCCCTGGATCGACCTCGTCGTCGTCAACCTCTACCCCTTCCGCAAGACGGTCGAGACCCCCGGCACGACCCTCGCCGGCGCCGTCGAGCAGATCGACATCGGCGGCCCGACGATGGTGCGGGCGGCGGCCAAGAACCACGCCGACGTGCTCGTGGTGGTCGACCCCGCCGACTACGACACCGTCGCCGAGGCCGTGGCCCGGCCAGAGGGGGCCGACCTCGCCCTCCGCCAGCGCCTCGCCCTGCGCGCCTTCCGCCACACGGCCGCCTACGACGCGATGATCGCCGACTGGCTCGGCCGCGCCTTCGACCCCGCCGGTGCGCCGCCCGCCGAGACGGCCGCCCCCCTCACCGAGGCGGTGCCGCTGCGCTACGGCGAGAACCCCCACCAGCGGGCCGTCTTCTACGCTGACCCGGCCCCGGAGGGCCGGGCCCTCGGCCGCATGCGCCAGCTCCAGGGCAAGGCCCTGTCCTTCAACAACATGGCCGACATGGACGGCGCCGTGCGGGCCGTCTTCGAGCTCGACGCGCCCGCCGTGGTCGTCGTGAAGCACATGAACCCCTGCGGCGCGGCCTCCCACGCCGACGGCATGGCGGCGGCCTTCTCCCTGGCCCTCTCGGCCGACCCGGTCAGCGCCTATGGCGGCATCGTCGCCTTCAACCGCCCGGTGGACGCCGACGCCGTGCGCGCCCTCCGGCGCAGCCGCACCTTCTTCGAGGTGGTCGTGGCCCCCGGCTTCAGCGACGAGGCGAAGGCCCTGCTGGCGCCCCGAGAGAAGCTGCGGGTCATCGAGCTCCCGGCGGACTGGGCCGCGGGCCGGGCCCCGGGCTTCGACGCCCGGCGGGTCCAGGGCGGCTGGCTGCTCCAGGACTGGGACGCTGGCCTGCCCGTCGACTGGGAGGTCAAGAGCGCCCGGGCGCCCTCGGCCGACGAGGCGGCCGCCATGGGCTTTGCGTGGCGCATCTGCCGCAGCGTGAAGTCGAACGCCATCGTGCTGGCGACCTCCCACGAGGGGGGGGTGGTCCTCAACGGGGTCGGT
>CAXQUZ010000488.1:0-5759 GCA_964226865.1 Myxococcota bacterium
CACCCACCAGACGGCATACGCGATAGCATGCGGTGACTGGAGTTCAGACGTGTGCTCTTCCGATCTGCCGACAAAGCGCTGCTGGTCGTAGTAGATGTGGATGTTGACCGGCCCTTGGACCCAGCCGTGGAGGTCGGCCTGCAGCGCCGTGATGACCTCCTGGTGGGTGAAGAAGGACTGGTAGAGCGGACCGATCTCGTGCCACACGAAGACGAGATCGGGCGCCTCGACGCCGTCTTTGGGGGGCGGCGCCGGCGACGGAGCCACAGCCGCACCCGGGCTCGCCGCAGGCGCCGCGAGGGCCTCGGCCTTGGCCAGGGCCTCCTCAGGGGTCGGCTCTGGCGCGGCCGGGGGCGGGGGGTCGCCACAGGCCGCAAGCCCGAGCAGCAGCGCAGCCCGCCTCACGGAGCGAGCAGGCCGTGGCGCTTCTTCACTTCCTTGAGGGCGCGCTGGAGGGCGAGCTCGTACTCGACCGTGCCCTCCTTCACGTTCTTGATGCGGCCCCGGGCCTCTTCCCGCAGGGAGGACTCGTCGACCGAGAAGCTGCGGAGCACGTCGACGATGGCCTTGTAGAGGTCCTTGTCCTCGGCCCAGACCTCTTCGACGAAGTTGGACATGAGGAAGCCCTCGATGAACTGGCGGGCGAGCCAGCGCTCGACGTCGTCGCCGAGGGGGTGGCCCCACTGGTCGGCGAGCTGGGAGCGGACCCGGCCGAAGCGCTCGTAGGGGATGTTGTGGAGCGCCATCTGGTCCTTCACCGCCCGGCGCAGATCACCGTCGCGGGTCAGGAAGTTGTCCATGATGGCCTCGAGGTCCTTGCAGGCCTCCTCCTTGTTCTCCGGCAGCACCTCGATGGCTTCGGAGGCGGTGAGCTCGGAGATGACCTTCTGCGCGATGGTGGGGATGCGCGCGCGATACAGCCGCATGGGTCTTCCTGGTCAGGGGGGCGATGGTGGCACCACAGGGGGGCCCTGCGGGCCAGGACGTCGAGCCGCCGTAGCCCGAAAGCGGCCCCGCGGCACCCGCCGGGACCGGCTCCAGACCCGGCTTTCACCCCCCGGCGGCCCCTCAGCCGTCGTCGCCGACCAGCTCGGTGGCCTCGAAGGGCGCGTCGACGGTGCAGGGCTCGCTGGCGCCGTCGTCGACGACCGCCGACAGGGTGCCCGAGAGGCTCCACCCGTCCATGGCCTCGACGAAGCGACCGGTGCCGGCCGTCTCGAGGGCCGCCCCGGCCTGGTCGTGCCCGCCGCCCACCCGGACGTCGCCATTGGCCTCGAGAACACCCTCAAGGACGACATTCTGACCGAAGTCCAGGCGCACATCGGCACCGCTGGCCGTGACCTGGAGCGGGCCGGCCGCCCAGTCGTTGACCCAGGAGGGGTCGCCCTCGCAGCCGGCGGTGCCCAGCACCACGACGTTGTAGGAGCCCGTCGGGTCGGGGCGCTCGGCGCTGGCCTCGGCCGTGTCGCCGTCCTTGTCGCCGCAGGCGGCGAGCGCGAGGAGCAGGAGGCCCGCGGCCCGGCGGCGGCTCACTGGAAGGCCCCGTAGGCGGCCTTGAGGCGCTCGGTGTCGACGGGCTGGGGGCGCGCGCCCTGGACGAGGGCCACCACCCGGTCGGCCCGGGGCACAAAGCCCTCCTGGATCTTGCCCTGGAGGAAGGCGAGGTAGGCGGCCTCGATGTCGCCGGCGGTGTCGTGGGTCTGGGCGTCCCGGAGCAGCGCGCCGTCCGGCAGCCCGAAGGTGAAGCAGTCCCCGTCCTCGACGACGACGTAGCCCTTGAGCAGCCGGGCCACCTCCTCGACCATGCCGGCGCCACCGCCGCCACCGCTCGCCGGGGCGGGGGCCGGGGCCGGGGGCGCCCCACCGACCTCGCCGACGCGGCGGTCGTAGAAGCCCGTGAACTCTTCGGGATCAAAGAAGGGATCGGCCCCCTCGGTGGCCGTGTCGGCGGCGGGCTCGTCCACCAGCGAGAAGCCCGCGACACCGACCAGCTCGAGCTCACCGTCGTAGCCCTCCTGGCCAGCCGACGGCGCCGGCGGGGCGGCGAAGGGGTCGTCCCAGGCCTCGGTGGCCGGCGGAGCGACCTCGTCTTCGTCCTCCATCATCGCGAGCGCCGGCCCCTCGGGAAAGCCCCCGTCCTCGTCGTCGAGCATCGAGAGCACGGGGCCGTCGGGCAGGCCCGCGCCGCTGCCGTCGTCGTCCACGAGCGCGAAGCCCATGGCGCTGGACGGCTCGTCCTCGTCCGCCTCGGGGTCGAGCATCATCAGCGGGGGCGCCTCGGAGGGGGCCTGGGGGAAGGCCTGGGTGGCGGTCGCCCCGGCGAAGGGGTCGGCCCCGTCCTGGGCGGGGTCTTCGTCGACAATGGCGAAGCCCGCGTCTTCCTCGTCGTCGAAGTCGTCCTCCTCGTCGACGCCGACGGCCTCGAAGGCCCCCGTGTCTTCGTCGTCCTCGTCGTCGGGCAGCATCATCAGCGGCGCCGCGGGGACGCCGTCGTCGGCGGGCTGGGCGTCGCGCTCGTCGAGGGCGAAGTCGTGGAGGCCGGGCCCCGGGTCGGAGCGCTCCCCGAAGTCGCTGACGCTGGCGAAGACGTCGCGGGGCGGCGCCGGCGGGGGCGCCGGGGTGGGGCTGTCTTCGTCCAGCCCGAAGAAGCTCTTGCTGGGAGAGTCGAGCTCGCCGCCGTAGCCGCCGTCCGCGAAGGCCGGGGCTGCGGGGGCCGGCGCGAGGCTTCGCTGGGAGCGGGCCTGGATGCGGTCCGACGAGCGCCACGCGGCCAGGGCGTCCGGGTCCATCGTGCGCAGCTCGGCGGCGCCGCCGCTGTCGGCGTCCGGCCCCCCGAAGAGCACGGCCACCCGCAGCGCCTCGCCGTCCTGCCACCAGGCACGCACGGCGTAGCAGGCGAAGTCTTCGTCGACCCCGCCGGCGGCCCCGCCCTCGTTGCGCACGTGGAGGGCGCCGCCCCGCTTGCGGATGCGCTCGATCATGCTGCGCAGGAAGGTGTCGGAGGCGACGAGACCGTGGTTGTGGAGGCCGTCCTGGCCCCAGCCCGCGGACCGCACGGCGAGGGGGTCTTGGGAGACCGCCTCTGCGCGCCCGTTGCCCGCGAGGTGGATGGCCTCGGCGACCGCATGGCCCCGGAGCACGCTGGTCTCGCCGTCCGTGCCGCCCTCGATGACACCCATGGAGAGGCCGACGCCGAGGCTGGCGGTCTCGGGGATGCGCAGATCCTGGCCCTCGGCGTCGACGGCGATGGTCGCGCCCGGCCCGAGGGCCTCGCGGATGCGGTCGGCGAAGCGCAGGGCGTGCTCGGGGGCGGGAAAGGCCGCAACGCCGACGTCGCCGACCAGCTGGCGCACGCTCGCGCCCGAGGCCCGACAGGCGCTGTGGAAGGCCTGGACCACGCTCCACCAGGCCCAGGACCGGCCGCCAAGGGCGACCCGCACCCCGGAGAGCACCTCGCCCAGGCGCACGGCCGCCACGGCGCCGAGGGTGGCGTCGGCGTTCGGCCGCGGCACGAGCAGGGGCCAGCGGGCGTCGAGGGGCAGCCGGCCCTGGGAGCTGATGGCGCGCCCCGCCTCGATGCGCAGGGGCACGACCATGCTGACCATGCGCGAGAGCAGATCCCACACCCCGAGGGCCTTGGCGAAGGGCCGCCACAGGCCGGCGAGGGCCCGGGCGCCGCGCTGGGAGCCGTAGGCCTTGGCCGCGGCCTTCGAGAGCCCGGCCGACGACAGGGCCTTGCCCGCGAGCAGCGGCGCGAGGCCGATGAGGGCCGGGCCCGCGAAGGGGTGGAAGGCCGCCAGCTCGGGATCGGCGCCGTCGGGGAAGTGGTGGGTGACGGCGGCGTCGACGGGCTCGAGCTTGCCGGCGTCGGCCCGGGCCTGGGAGGCCGCAAAGGCAGCGGCCGCGACCTTCGGGGCGTCGGCGAGCACGGCGGCGGGGATGTCGAGGCCGAGCATGGCGGCCGCCGCGTCGAGCTCGCGGCCCTCGTCGAGGGTGCCGCGGGGGAAGGCCAGCACGAGCGGATCCGGGAGCAACTGACGATACAGCCCGCCGAGCTGGACGGTGGCGCCCGCCATGGCGGCCATGTTCGCGGCCGCGCCCAGTCGCGAGGCCAGGGCGAAGCCGACGCCCCGGAGGCAGGTCCCCCTTTCGGCCGGAGGCAGCCCGGCGAGGGCGGCGGCGAGCTGGCGGGCCGTGTCGCGGCCGGTGGGGCTGAGGCCCGGGATGCCGTCGAGGTGGCCGGCCACCATGCGCTGGGTGATCCAGGCCACCCCGAGCAGCGGCACCACGTCGGCGCGCAGGCCCGGCAGGGCCGCCTGGGCGATGAGATCGGTGAGCACGGCCGTGAGCGGGTCGTCTCGCAGGGCCGGCGCCTCGAGGGACTCGACGGCCTGGAGGGGCTGGCCCGAGACGCCCTGCTGCACGGCATCCGAGATGACCGCGGCCACGGGATCGGCCAGCAGATCGAGGCAGGTGACGGGGATGGCCGGGAGGACGTCGCCGTCGCCCGTGGGCAGGGCCCCGAGGGGGGGCGCGGGGGTGGGCAGGCCGGGCACGAGGGCGGTCGCCAGTGCCGCATCTCGGACCCAGCGGCACTCGGCCAGCAGTGTTCGCATCCGCTCGTCGATGTCCATTCCGCTCATCCTCGGTGGGTTCGCGCCCCGTGGCGAGGGGCGGGGTCGCTGCCGCCACGGCCGCCCGGCGTGCCGGAGCACGGTGTCGCCACGGACGTGCCGGCAGTGTACAACGCCGGCGTGTCGGCTCCGTCGGGGGCGCGGCCACGGGCCCGGGAGACAGGCATGGCGTCCCACTCTGAACCGGGGCCCCCCGGGGCGCCCGCCGCCGCGGTGGTGCTCGCGGCCGGGGCGTCGCGGCGCATGGGCCAGCCCAAGGCCCTGCTCGAGGTGGAGGGGCGCCCGCTGATCTGCGCCCACGTCGCGGCCCTCGTGGCGGCCGGCCTGCCCCGGGTCGTGGTGGTGCTCGGGGCATGGGCCCCGGCCCTGCGGCGCGCCCTCCGCACCCTGCCCGCGCCCGCCCAGGCCGCGCTGGAGATCGCCGAGAACCCGGCCTGGGAGAGCACCCACATGATCGACTCGGTGGCGCAGGCCCTGCCGCGGATCCCCGAGGAGGGCACCGTGCTGCTCACCCCCGTCGACGTGCCCCCGGCCCCCCCGGCGGTGGTGGCGGCCCTCGTCGCCGCGGGCGCACCCGCCTGCGCCGCCCACGGGGGCCAGCCCGGCCACCCGCTGCTCGTCGACCGGGGCGCCCTGGAGGCCGCTGTCGCCGCCGGCAGCCTCCGGGCGCTGGATCCCCCACCCCGCCAGATCGCCACGCCCTGGCCCGACGCCCTGCGCAACCTGAACACTCCGGCCGAGTGGCGAGCATGGCGCAGAGCCGCGGACTGTCGAAAGGGATAGGGGGGCGCCCACCCTCGGGCCCGGGCCCTGTGTCTGCCCATCAGGCGCTTCGGGGTGGAGGGTCGGGACACGCCGGGGCACACTGCCGCCGGGAACGGGTCCCTGGGATCTGGGAGGTCGCACGATGTTGTGGTTGCTGGTCAGTGCTGCGCTGGCCGCACAACCGGAGTCCGAGTCGCCGGCTGCCGACGCGCCCCCTGCGTCGCCGCCAGCCGCCGGACCCGCGGCGCCCGCTGGGTCGCGTTCTAATCGATAGGCGATAAAGGCGGAAACTACGGCTATGAAACCGAAAAGGAACAAAACGAATTCCTTCGCGCCGTTACGAACGGCGTCGACGGCGAA
>CAXQUZ010000489.1:0-2753 GCA_964226865.1 Myxococcota bacterium
GGCACGCCGGAGCGCCCGCAGGTCGAGGGGGTGGTCCTCGACGAGCAGGATGCGGGTGGGGCGGCGGTCGCGGTGGGGCATGGAGCTCGGGCGCACGGCAGGCGGCGGGTCCGGGGGGGAGGGGGACGGTGAGGAACCTCCCGCAGAGTGTATGGCGAAGGGGGCGGTGGCAGGAAGAAAAGTGACATGGACACGGTAGCCCGTTCATGTCACTGTTGGGTGGGCGTCAGGTCTGTCGGGCCGGGCTGCCCAGGCGGGGGCGCGGTGCCCCGGTCCGCGGTGACCAGAGACGCCGTCCTCCGCACACTGCGGGCGGGGCGGGCGTGCACAGGCTACGGCATGGCGGCCGGGTCGGGCAGTGCTCTGCTGTCGGCTCTGTCACCTTGCCCGCGTGGGCCGGTGTCGGGCGCGGGGCCCTCTCGCCCCAGAAGTGCGGGCGGATCGCGCACCACCGAGGAGCGGTCATGATCTTGATTGTCGACGACGACCGGCTCTTCGTGTCCCTGTTGACCCGGCGCCTCAAGGGCTGTGCGGTGCGCTGGGCTCCGGATCTGGCCGCGGCCCGCCGCATTCTCGCGACCGGCCCCCGCTGCGAGCTGGTGTTTCTCGACCTCGGCCTGCCGGACGGTCACGGCGTCCACTTGCTGACGGGCTGTGCGGCCGACCTGTCCGTTGTGGTCATGACGGGATTTTCGCCCTTTCCAAATCCGGAATCCATGCGCGCCCTCGGGGCGCGGGCCTGCGTCGACAAGGATCGGCTGATGGAGCTGTCGGGTGCCGAGATGCTGGCCCGGTGGTCCGACAGCCCCGACGAGATCTCCCTCACGGGCTGAGGGGCGGGTCGGCGGGGGGCGGCGGTCCCCCGGCGTGCCAGGCTGCGACGCGGCGGCCCAGCAGTGCCTCGATGCGCGCCACCTCCGGGGCCAGCTCGGCGTCGAGGCGGGCCCGCAGCGCGGGGTCGAGGGGGGTGCGCGGGGCGTGGCGGCTGTTGAGGTGGCGCAGGCGGCGCGAGATCCCGCGGCGCAGCCCGGCGGGCACGAGCCCCTTGAGGCCCGCGGGGGTCCAGGCGAGGGCGCGGCGCAGCCCCTCCGAGCGCACGGCCTTGGCGGTGTTGACCCGCCGGGTGTCGACGGGCACCTCCGGGTCGATGCCCAGCCAGGCGAAGACCCGGCGCAGGGTGCCCGCCGTGTCGGCCTGCATCTCTTCTTGGACCAGCACCATCAGGTCGTCGCCGAAGTGGGTGCGGTAGCGGGCCAGCTGGTCGGAGAAGCGCACGGCGTCCCGGTACTGGAGCGCCAGGGGCAGGGGGCAGTGGGCGGGAATGCGCCGCCCGGCGGCCCGGTCCGCCTCGGCTGCCAGCGCCGCGCCGAAGTCGTCCAGATCATCGTCGCCGAGGCCGTTCAAGCGGTTCTGGGCCCAGAGGGCGTGGGCGGCGCGGGTGGGGTGGCGCACGAGGGCGATGGCCTTGGCCGCGGGCGAGAATGCGCGGATCTCGGCGGCCGCCGTCGTGGAGCGGAGGTACCACACGCTCGACTCGGCCAGCACCGGGGTCGCCGCGGGGTCGGCATCCGCGAAGATGCGCAGGTAGTCGGCCTCGTCGATGCGGGGGCGGTTGCGGAAGTCGAGGTCGCGGCCGAAGCGGTGGAGGTCCTTGCGCGGGGCCATGAACACGGCGGGGTGCTGCTCGAGGTAGCGCGTCAGGGCCGTCGTGCCGCACTTGGGGGCGCCGACCACGAAGAGGTTGGGGCGGGGGGGGCTCAAGGGCGCTCCGAGCGGACGAGGCCGCCGCCGACGATCACGGCGACACCGGGACGATCGACCTCGACCCGCCAGGCCGCCACGGGCACCCCCGGGCGCGGGTTGCGCCAGTCGGTGCGGTAGAGGCGGCGGTCGCGGGGCGGCGGCAGCGCGGACCCTGCCGGTGCGGTCGCGGCGGCGGCCGGCGAGGCGAGGGGGACGGTGTCGGCGACCGTCCACTGCAGGTCGCCCCGGTGGTCGCCCGCGAGGCTGTAGGTGTCGAGGCCGTAGACCATGGGCAGCCGGGCCTGCTCACCGTCCGCCCACTCGACCACGAGCCACCAGGTCGGGTGGTGGGCGGGACCCCGGCGCAGGTCGGCCCGCATGGCGGCCGCGGCCGCGTGGCTGAGCTCGGTGGCGTGCAGCAGGCTCAGGCCGTCGCCGGTGCCGCGGCGGGGCCCGACGGTGACGGGGGCGCCGGCCCGGGCGACGGCGGGCTGGAGGGGGATGCGCTGGCCGTCCGAGACCACCCGGGCCGGCCAGTCCACCCCGGGCAGGCGGGCGTCCGGCGCCGCGCCCGTGATGCGCAGCGGGCGCCCCTCGGGCGCGAAGATGCCGGCCTCGAGCCCCGGGCGGCTGGCCGGGTGGCCCACGAGCGCGCCGAGGCTGGGCTCGATGTGGGTCTGGACGAGATCGGTGCGCCAGGCCGTGGCGCCGGCGAGCAGGGTGGCGCCCAGGTGGTAGTGGAGCGGGCGGCTGCCGGCGGCGGGACCGAATGCGGCCCAGGGCGCGGGCTGGAAGAGGCCCAGGCCCTCGCCGGCGAGCTGGTCGGCGAGGGTGTCGAGGCCGGCGCGCTTCCACTCGAGATAGCCCGTGTGGACCCGCTCGTCCACCTCGCCCAGGACCGCGGCATGCAGGTGATGCGGGTCCACACGGGCTATCTCGAGTGGAAGCGCGCCGGCCTCGACACCCTCGCCGACCAGCTCGCCGGCGAGGGCCTGGGCCTCTTCCAGCCC
>CAXQUZ010000490.1:0-11710 GCA_964226865.1 Myxococcota bacterium
CGAAGCCCTTCACGAAGCCGTTCTCGTCGGCCACCGTGAAGTTCATGGCCGCCACCACGAAGACGGCCGAGCGGGTGCCGCTGCAGCTGGCCGCATCGGCGACAACACCCGTGTCTTTGGTCTGCTGGTCGGCACTCTCGTCAGCATCGCACCCCGCGAGAGCGAGGCCGAGCAGCAGCGGCAGCGCGCGCCCCATCAGGCCCCCTCGATGGCCGAGAGGCCGTCGGTCACGTAGCTCTCGCCCTCGCCCAGGCCCTCGATGGTGACCCCCATGCCCCGGAGGATGCTCAGCGTCGCCTTGTTGACGTTCTCGCCCGTGTAGGAGCGGTAGTGGACCCCCGTCTTCAGGGCGCCGCAGGCCCCGCCCGCGACCACGAGGGGCATGTCGTCGAGGGAGTGGGTCTTGCCCTCGGAGACGTCGCTGGTCGCGATGACGCAGCAGTTGTCGAGCAGGGTGCCCTCGCCCTCGGGCACCGCATCGAGGGCCTGCAGCAGGTAGCTGTACTCCTCGATGATGGAGGTGGTGATCTGGTGGACCTGGGGCTGGGAGCCGCCCTCGTTGTGGGTGAGGGTGTGGTGGCCGTCGGCGGTGTCGGGGAACAGGGTGTTCTTGACGGGGTAGCCGAAGGTGAAGCCGAAGACCCGGGTCTGGTCGCAGGCCAGGGACATGGCCAGCAGGTCGGCGAAGGCCCGGGAGCGGGCCGAGAGCTGGGGGCGTCCGTCGACCTCGGGGTAGTCCTCGAGGGGGGCCCCGGGGCGGGCGCAGCTCTCGAGCGAGGGCGGGTCTTCTTCGAGGCGGGCGAGGCTGGTCTCGAGGTCGCGGATGCCGTCGAAGTGGCGCTCGAGGCGCTCCTTGTCTTCGGTGCCCACCCGGCCCTGGAGGCTGCGCAGGTCGTCCATCACGGCGTCGAGCACGCTGCGCCGCCAGCCGAGCGAGGGGTCGACGGCGCCGTCTTCCCCGGGCTCGCGGAAGCTCGCGCCGAAGATGCGCTCGTAGAAGTGGTAGGGGTCGTCGTCGGCCGGGTAGTTGGCGCTGGGGCCCGCCCACGACATCGAGCGGTCGGTGTTCACCCCGACCTCGAGCGAGCGGTAGATGGTGTCGCCCCCGAGCTCGGCGGCGATGCGCTGGTCGATGGTGGGCTCGGCCACGTCCCAGTCGCTGTCGAGGCCCACGAGCGGCCGGCCCGTCAGCAGCCCGACGGCCCCCGACCAGTGGGGCGAGATGTTGTCGGCGATGACCGACATGCCCGACACGACGCTCAGCTTGTCCTTGACCGGCGCGAGGGGCGCGAGCTCTTCGGAGAGCTCCCAGTCCGTGCCCTCGCCGGTGGGGGTCCAGAACTCGGGCCGGTTGCCGTTGCCCCAGAAGAACATGCCGAAGCGCCGGGGGAAGCCGTTGCTGCAGGTCGCGGCCCGGGCGTCGCGCGAGAAGGCGAGCAGGGGCGGCAGGCCCACGGTGACCACCGAGCCCTGGAGCAGGCCCCGCAGCACGGTGCGGCGGCTGAGGCCGTGGTGGAGGGGGGCACCGGCGCTGTGGAGGCGGCGGCGCGCGCGGTTCCAGCGGGGCACGGGGGCCCACCAGGGCAGCAGGCGGGGGCGGCTCATGGGAGGTCTCCGACGCGGCGGAAGGCAGGGCTCTCGATCATGTGGAGGAGCAGGGCGCGCACCCGGTGGCCCTCGGTGGCGAAGGCGTCGCCCAGCCAGGCCACGGCCTCTTCTTCGCCGGGGTCGATGTCGTGGCCCACGGCGTAGGCGTAGAGGTGGCGGGCAAGGCAGGGGCCGAGGGCGGGGTGCTCGGCGACGGTGCGGCCGAGCTCCCACTGGTCGGCGAAGGGCACCCCGTCGAGCTCACCGGAGGGGTCGATGGTCACGCCGTTCTCAGTGACCCGCCACCGGCCGATGGCGTCGAAATTCTCGAAGCCCAGCCCGATGGGATCCATCAGGTTGTGGCAGGAGGCGCAGGAGTCGACCTCGAGGTGGGAGGCGACGCGATCGCGCATGGTCGGGGCGTTCTCGTCGGCCTCGGGAATCGAGGTGTCGACGTCGCCCGGGGGCGGCGGCATGGTCTGGCAGAGCAGCACCTCGCGCACGAACTTGCCCCGGAGGGTGACCGAGGTGCTGACGCTGTGGGCGTTGAGCATGAGGTAGCTGGCCGAGCCCAGGAAGCCCCGGCGGGGCCCGTCGGCGGGCAGCACGGTCTCGGCCTGGCCCTCGAGGGCGGGCGCCGGGATGCCATAGATGGCCGCCAGCCGCCGGTCGGGGAAGACCTCGCGGGTCGTGAGGAAGTTGCGCCAGTCGGCGTTGTCGTCGAAGACGATGCCCTGGAGCACGTGGAGGGTCTCGGTGCGGGCGACCGGGCCGAGGTCGGGGCTGAACTGGTGGTAGATGAGCGGGTCCTTCGAGACATCGTCGAGGAGGTCCAGCTCGAGCAGCTCGGTGAAGAAGTTGTCGAGACCGCCCCGGGCCCGCGGGCTGTCGAGCAGCCGCAGCGCCTGGGCGCGCAGCCCCGCTTCGGTGTCGAGCTCGCCGGCCTCGGCGGCGTCGAGCAGCGCCTCGTCCGGCAGGGTGTTCCACAGCAGGAAGCTCAGCCGGCTGGCCAGCTCGACCCCCGTGAGCGTGCGCCGGCCGTCCAGCTCGGCGCCGAGCTCTTCGCGGTAGAGGAAGGCGGGCGCCTGGAGCAGGTAGGCGAGGCCGTAGCTGAGGCCCGTGTCGAAGCTGTCGTCGGCGGCGGCCACGGCCATGGCCAGGTCGGTCACCCGGCCCAGCTCGTCGGTCTCGAGGCTGCGGCGCCAGGCCCGCCGGCCCACGGCCCCGAGGATCTCGGCGGCGCAGGCGCTGTCGTCCGGCCCGGCGGGGCTGCAGGTGAACCAGCGCGCGCGCACCTCGTCGAGATCAACGACCTGGCGGGCCACCTCGAAGGCGGCCTGCTCGTACTGCTCGACCCCCCGGGGCGACAGCGCCGTGGTCGCGGCCCCGATGCTCTGGAGCCCGGCGTCGCGCAGATCGGGCTCGAGCTGGGCGGGGGCGACGAGGGTGGGGCCGAAGAGGTCGGCCAGGGCGTTGCGGTACTGGGGCTGGGTCAGCCGCCGGAGCCGGGGGGTGGGCGGGGTGGCCTCGGGGGCCGGACCGAGGGCCGCGGTGGCGCCGGTCTCGCCGTCGGCGGGGGCCGCGGGGCCACAGCCGAGGGCGGCGGCCGCGAAGGCGAGGGGCAGCCAGCGGATCCGGGGCCTGCGGCGGGGGGCGGGCCCCGGCAGAAGCGGGCGAGAACTCATCACTTCGGTCATGGTCGTCGACTCCAGCGCGCCGCCAGCATAGCCCACCCCCTCGGCATCCCCAGCCCTCGATCACCGCCGCCGGCGCCCGCTGCGCCCTGGGCGCCTGTCTCATCCCGCATCCCCGCCCGCGGAGGCCCTCATGCTGCCCGTCCCCTCCCTCCTCGCCCTCGCGGGCCTGCTCACGGCCCCCGCCCGCGCCGAGGACCCGGCGGCCGCCAGCGACGAGGCCACCGATGTGGTCGGCGTGCTCGGCACGGTGTGTCCGGTGGTGGACTTCGACGCCTGCGCCCGGGACCCGCTCGCCCTGCCCGCCGACACCGAGGCCGCCAAGCGCGGGGTGCTCGCCGTGCGCACCCCCGACGGCATCGGCGCCGCCGTGGTCATCAGCCCCGACGGCACGGCCCTCACGGCCGCCCACGTCGTCGGCAGCCACCGCACCGTCACCGTGCGCAACCCCCTGGGCCTCGAGCTCGAGGCCGAGGTGCTCTGGGCCGACGAGGCCAGCGACGTGGCCGTCATCGACGTCCAGGGCAAGGGCCACGCCTGCCTCGTGCCCGCCGAGGAGCGCCTGGTCTCGGGGGCCGACGTCTTCGCCATCGGCTCGCCCGCCGACGAGGCCCTGGCCTTCAGCATCTCGAAGGGCGTGGTCTCGGGCCACCCCGAGGTCGAGGGGCGTCCCTTCCTCCAGACCGACGCCAGCCTCAACCCCGGCAACAGCGGCGGCCCCCTGCTCGGCGCCGACGGCACGGTGGCCGCCATCGTGAGCTGGAAGGTGGCCGGCGAGGCGTACGAGGGCCTGGGCTTCGGCATCCCGATGGACGTGGTGCGCGGGCTGCTCGACAGCTCCGGGGCGCTCGGCGTGCTCGTCGGCGCGGGCCCCGTCACGGGCCGCAGCGACCTGGCCAAGGTGAGCTTCTCGAGCGCCAAGCCCGACATCACCATCGGCATCTCGAAGATGACCAGCGCCGCGATCTCGACCCAGTACGGCACGGGCATGATCAACAGCACGACCGTCGACGACGTCTGCATCGCGCCCTGCGACCACGAGTTCAAGCCCGGCGTCTACAACTTCGTCGCCTACAGCGACAAGTTCGAGCCCGTCGTCCACAAGGTCGACCTGCGGGCGGGCACCCACCGCAAGCTCGAGGCCCGGCCCCGCCACCGCTCGCTCGGCATGGTCAGCGGCACCCTCACCACCCTCGGCCTCACGACGGCCGTGGTGGGTGGCAGCCTCTGGGCCACGGGCGCCCTCATCGACTCGGCCGGCGAAGACAGCGGCCTGACGGGCACGGGCATCGCGACCACCATCGGCGGCCTCGTCGGCATGGGCGCGGGCATCGGGCTCAACTTCGGCACCAAGGCCAAGTGGCAGGAGCCCGAGTAGGCTCAGCCCTCGCCCACCGTCGGCGCCCCGTCGGGGATGGCGACGGGGTCGAGCTGCACATCGGCCTCGCCCGCCTCGGCCCGCAGCAGCACGGCCCGCACCCGCCCGATGGCCTCGCCCTCGCTCCACTGGCCGAGCTCGATGAGCTGGACGAGGCGCGGGTCGATGGCCGCCCGGCGGGCCAGCTCGGCCCGGCGCCAGCCGAGCGCCTTGCGGCGGTCCTTGACGGCGGCGCCCTCTGCAAGGCGGTTGCTCTGGTCTTCGGCGCTGGTCATGGGGTCTCTCCGGGTGGGCGGCCCGCGGGGCCGGGGGCGTGCAGGGCTCAGCTCTCGTCGGCGATCCAGGCGTCGGGCCCGCGCCAGGCCCGGGCACGGAACCACAGGTTGGCGATCCACTTCACCCCAGCGGTCACCGGCTCGCCCGAGTGGAGCGAGAGGGGGTGGGGGGTGTCGGTGTCGGTGCCGCAATTCTCGAAGACGAGCAGCCGCCCGGGCACGGCCGCGACCTCCATGTCGAGGCGCGGGAAGCGGGTCGCGCCGCCGGCCGCGGGGGCCTGGAGGTAGAGCAGGGCGGTCATGAGCCGCTGGCCGCCCCGGGCCGTGCAGCGCCGGCCGACCCGGGTGTGGAGGTCGTAGCTGTCGAAGTGGGCGAGGTAGCGCTCGCCGGGGTGGTAGCGCACGACCTGGAGCTGCTCGGCGTGGGTGAGGGGCCGCTCGACCAGGGCCGAGACCCGCCCGCAGATGGCCGCGATGGCGGCGTCGTGCTCGTGGTTGAGCCAGGCCAGCCCGCCCGTGCGCACGCTGCGGTCCTCGCCCAGCTCTTCGCCGCTGACCATCGGCGGGCCCAGGGCCGCCTCGGCCGTTGCGACGATGGCCCGGCACTCATCGAGGGAGGCGAAGCCATCGTAGACCCGCACCAGCGGGTCGTTGTGGAGAACTTGGGGAGCGGGGATCATGGCGGGTCTCCCGGGTCGGAGGCAGGCGGCGGGACAGGCCCCTAATGCGCTGCCCCGGGGCTGCACGGCGCCGAGAGCGGGTGGCGCTCGCCCTCGGCGGCCACGTGGAGCCCGGCCGCCTCGACGGCCTCCCGGGCGGGGCCCGCCGGCTGGAGCAGGGGGTTGCTGTGGTTGAGGTGGAGGAAGCGCACCCGGTCGCGCTGGGCGGCGGGCAGCGGCGCGAAGCGGGCGAGGCTCTCGACAATGAAGGGATGGGGGATCTCGGACATGTCGCGGCCGGGCAGCTCGGCGCCGTCGTAGAAGGTGCCGTCGAGCAGGGCCACGTCGACCCGGGCGATCCACTGCTCGACCGGGGTGTCCCAGCGCTCCCACTTGTCGATGTCGGGCAGGTAGAGCACGGCACGCCCGGGGCCCTCGACGACGAAGCCCACCGTCTCGCTCAGCTCGTCGCGGTGGGGCACCAAGAGCGGGGTGACCCGGAGGCCCGGGGCCAGGGCCACGGGGGTGCCGGCCGACAGGGCGCGCAGCGCGATGTTGTCGAGGGCGACGAGCTGGCTCCAGGGGGCCTCGTTGCGGAGCAGGGCGGCCATCCGGGGCATGGCCCAGACCGGCACGGACCGCGCCCCCATGGCCTCGCGGCCCAGGTGGAGCAGCCCCGTGTAGTGGCCCATGTGGGCGTGGGTCAGCAAGACACCCGCGAGCGCCCCGGGCAGGGCGTGCTCCTGGGCGGGCAGGTCGGGGCTGGCGTCGAGCAGCCAGTGCTGGCCCGTGGCGGGATCGACGATGCCCAGGCTCACCACCGCGTGGCCCGCCCCCGCCCAGGCCGCCGCACAGCAGGCCCGGTCACAGCCTGCCTGGGGGTGGCCGGCGTCTTGGGCCACCCCGAGAACGACCACGTATGGGCCATCTTGGGCGCACTCCGCACCGTCTGCGGCCCGCGCCGGCCCGCCCGCCCCGGCCAGCAGCAGCAGCGCCCCGAGGGCCCGGGTCACCGCGCTCAGCACGGGGCCACCGTGCCGTCGGCCGCCACCGAGAGCGCCCGCGGGGCCACCCCGGCAGCGGCGTCGGTGGCCACCGCCCGGAGCCCCGCCTCCCAGGCCCGCAGGAAGGCCGGCAGGGAGAAGAGGGGGTGGTGGGCGCGCAGGGCCCCGACCCGCTCCCGCAGCGCGGCCCGGCGCGGCGCATCCGTGAGCAGCGCATCGGCCAGCGCCATGGCGGCGCCGAGGTCGGGACAGATCAGCGCCGAGAGCCCCGCCGCCCGCAGCAGCCCCGCCCCGACCCGGGCCGACATCTGGTCGCCCCGGCAGGTCACGAAGGGCACCCCCGCCCAGAGCAGCTCGCGGGCCGTCGTGTGGGCCCCCCAGCTCAGGCTGTCGAGGCCCAGATCGACCTGGGAGAGGCGGGCGAGGTGGGAGGCGTGGTCGACGTAGCCGGCGAAGATCAGCCGCGCGGGGTCGACCCCCGCCGCCGCCACGGCCCGGCGCAGCTGGACCCGGGTGGCGTCGGGGCGCGCGATCTGCCAGAGCACGGCCCGGGGGTGGCGCCGCAGCAGCCCCATCCAGGCGGCGAAGAGCCGGGGCCCGAGCTTGTAGGCCTGGCAGAAGCTGCCGAGCACGAGGGCGTCCGCGGGCAGCCCGAGCTGGGCCCGGTCGGGCACGGTGGCCGCGGTCCAGGCCGGGTTGGGGGGCTGGTAGCTGGTGGGCAGCACGAGGCGCTGCTCGCTGAAGGCGGCGGCGTCGGCCCCGGTCTCGGCGTCGACGACGACGTGGTCGAAGATCTGGCCGCCGGTGGTGCCCGGGTAGCCGAGCCAGGTGAGCTGGACGGGGGCGAGGCCCCGGGCGCAGGCCGCGAGGGCGTGGCCCTCGGTGTGGCCCATGAGGTCGACCAGCACGTCGAGCTCGAGGGCCCGCACCCGGTCGACCAGCGCGGCCGTGTCGCAGCCGCGCAGGTCGATCCAGCGGGGCACGGCGCCCCGGATGGCGGCCTGGACCCGGTCACCGGGGGCCTCGGGGGTGCGGCTGAGGGCGAAGACCTCGACCTGGGCGGGGTCGTGGCCGGCGAGCACCCCGCCCGTGAGGTGGCCCATGGCGTGGTTGCGGTAGTCGGCGCTGAGGTAGCCGACCCGCAGGGGCCGCCCGGCGACCGGACGGGCCGGGGGCCGGGGGCCCTGGACCGGGGGGCACCAGCTCGCGGCGATGCGCCGGTGGAGCCGCCCGTCGTCGAAGCAGGCGAGGAACTGGCCCGGCGGCAGGGGCGAGCGCGCCCCCGCGTCGAGGGCGGCGTGGATCTGGCCGAGGGCGATGTCTTGGAGCCGGTCGTGGTCGCGCCAGTCGGCGACGTTGCGCAGGGGGATGAGCGCGAGGCAGGCGAGCTCTTCGACCGGGGCCCCCCGGAGCAGGGCCGCCCGCAGCCCGGCGGCGGCACCGACCAGATCGCGCTGGAGCAGCAGCTGCTTGGCCCGCTTGACCCGCAGGCTCGGGCGATCGGGCGCGAGGGCGATGGCCCGGTCGAGGGCCGCGACGGCGGGCCCGGGGGCGCCGAGGGCGACGTGGGCGTCGGCGATGGCCGCCGGGTTGAAGGCGTTGTCGGGCAGGAGCCGCTCGGCCGTGGTCCAGGCCTCGATGGCCTCCCGGTGGCGGCCCTGGCGGGCGAGGCTGCGGCCGAGCAGGGTCCAGAGGCGGCCGCGGCCGGGCATGCGCGGGATGCACTGCAGGCAGAGGGCCTCGGCCCGCTGGGGGCGGCCGGCCCGGAGCAGCAGGGCGACCAGCTCTTCCCAGAGGGGACCGTGGCCCGGGTGGCGGGCGAGGCCCTGCTGGAGCAGCCCCAGGGCCTCGGCCTGCTCGGGCGGGGTCTGGGCGGTCATGGCGAGGGCCACCCGGGCGGCGCGGTCTTCGTCCGTGCCCAGCGCGGCCCTGAAGCCCGCCCGGCCGCCGGCCCGATCTCCGGCCTGGAGCCGTGCCCAGGCGCCCCGAATGCCCGCGTCCGTCATGCCGCTCCCCGGGAGCCCGGCGGGGCCCCGTGCCCGAATCCTACCCCCCGGGCCCCGCCGGCGCTGGCCCCTCCGGCCACGGCCGGCCCGAAGCCGAGCTGGATCCCCCCCTCTCGCCGGGCGGCCGCCGTGCCGTCTCCTCCGAGCAGCCCCCTGCCGGCCGCTCCCCACCCCATGACCCCCATGCCCCGACCGCGCCCCGCCCGCTCCCGACCGCCCGGCCTCCTGCTGCGGTGGGCCGGCCTCGCCCTCGCCAGCGCCTGCGCCAGCCCCGCGGCGCCCCCGCCGGCCCCGGAGCGCGCGGCCGATGCCGGGGCCCAGGCCGGCCAGGCCACGGCCACGGTGGCCCCGGCCCAGCACCGCCCCGGGCTGCGCACCGACCGGGTCATGGTGCGGCCCGCCCCGGGGGCCGCGCTCGATGCGGTCGCCGCCGACCACGGCTCCCGGGTGGTGCAGCCCCCCGAGAACAGCCCCTACGCCGCCCTTGCCGTGCCTGCGGGCACCCTCCCCGAGGACTTCCTCGTCGCCCTCGTGGCCGACCCGCGCATCGCCGGCGGCCAGCGCGAGTCGCGCTTCACCGGGGCGGGCTGGGACCCCGGCCAGGCCGCCGACCCCCTGCGCCTCCACCGCACCCTCTCCGGCGCCGAGCACCCGGCCCCCGCGGGCATCGAGACCATCGTCGTCGCCGTCATCGACAGCGGCATCGCCCTGCCCGACCCGGGGGACGCAGCCGGCGCCCCCGTGAGCAGCGCCCGCTCGCTCGGGACGAGCGCCCTGGTCGCGCCCTGGGACTGGGTGGACGGGGACGACTGGCCCCAGGATGCCCACCAGCACGGCACCCACATGGCCAGCCTCATCGCCTCGGACGGCACGGGCGGCGCCATCGGCATGGCCCCGGGGGTCGGGCTGATGCCGCTGCGGGTGCTCGACGCCGACAACCTCGGCTCAGAGCTGGATCTGGTCGACGCCATCCACCACGCCACCGCGCACGGGGCCGACCTCATCAACCTGAGCGTCGCCTTCTGGCCCGACTACCTGCCCTCGCCGGCCCTGCTCGAGGCCATCGAGGCCGCCGACGCGGCCGGGGTGGTGCTCGTGGGCGCCGCAGGCAACCACGGCCTCGACCGGGTCAGCTGGCCGGCGGCGAGCCCCCTCGTGCTGGCCGTGGGCAGCGTCTGCCTCGACACGGCGGGCGCGCTCCGGCCGGCCCCCTACAGCAACCGGGGCCCCGAGGTGGACCTGCTCGCGCCGGGGGGCTGCCTCGACCGCGACGCCAACGGCGACGGCCTGCTGGACGGCGTCGTGGCCGAGACCCTCACCCCCTCCGGCGACGGGACGGGCCTCTACGCCTGGGCCGGCACCAGCCAGGCCACCGCCGTCGTCTCGGGGGCCGCCGCCCGGCTGCTCGCCGCCGGCAGCAGCCCCGCCGAGGCCCGCCAGCAGCTCATCCAGTCCACCCTGCTCGACGTCCTTCCCGGCGCCAGCCACCAGGATCACTGGGCCGCGGGCCTGGGCACCGGCCGCCTCGCCCTCGGGGGCGCCGAGGCCCGCCCGGTCGAGCCGGGCCAGCCCGTGCTCGGCGCCCTGCTGCCCTACCTCGCGCCGGACGCGGCGGGCCGCCCCCAGCTCACCGTCCGGGCCAGCGTCGCCGCCGGCGCCACCGGGGCGCCCGTGCCCGGGGCCTGGGTGGGCATCGACCTCGCCCGCCCCGACGCCGCGGGCCGCATGCTGCACTGCCGCACCGACGCCACCGGCACCTGCACCGTGCGCGACGAGAGCGCCCCCGTGCAGGACGACGACGCCCTCACCCTGCGCATGGAGGTGGTCGCCGTCGAGGGCACCCTGGTGCGCCCCGGCTCGATGCTCGTGGCCGTCGACGGGCTGTCGCTGCTGGCCGACGCCCTGGCCGAGACCGGAGCAGAGACAGGGACCGCAGACGCGGCCGCCCCGACCCTGCTCGGGCTGCGGTGGGAGACCGGCGAAGACGACGTGATGGGAGAGATCCTGGCGGCCACCAGCTACCTGGAGCTCACCGCCGGCACCACCCGCCCGCCCACGGCCCTGCTCTTCGGTCCGGCCGCCCTGCCCCCCGGCGCGGCCGACCAGCTCGCCGTGGGCGACCGGGGCAGCCTCGCCCTCACCCGCAACCGCCTCGACGGGGCCGGCCTCGCCTCGAGTCCCCTCGGGGTCACCGGCGTCGACACGGTCGAGCTGGACGCGGCGGAGCTGCTCGACTCGGTGCTCGGCTACCACCCCGCCGACGCCCACACCCTCACGGGCAGCGGCCTCGCCTCGAGCCCCCTCGGCTACGAGAGCGGCCCCGTGGCCCTCGCCACCAGCACCCTGCCCGGGGGCGCGCCGGCCGAGGGCGGTCTCGGCGATCAGCTCCGGGCCGGCGGCTGGACGACCCCCTCGGGCTTCGGCGCCCGGGCCCCCTTCCACGCCCTGGGCCTGGGCCCTGCCGTGCCCGAGACGGTCTCCCCCGACGCCAGCCTCGGGGCCCCCCGGGCCCTCGCGCCCTGAGCGAGACCGGCGGGCCGCCGAGGGCGCGACGGGCCCGTCGAGGTAGCCCAGGGCCTTGAGCTGCTGGAAGGTCTCGCGGTCGGAGATGCGCGGGCCCTCCCGGGGGGCCACCGGCGCGAGGCTGCCCCCGCGCACCCGGGCGAGGGTCGCGCCGAGGGCCGCCGCCCGGGCCTCCGCCGCGGGCCCCGTCGCCGGCACGCGGTCGCTGCCGTCCGGGGCGATGGTCCAGAGCGCGGCGGTGCCGGTGGCCTGGTTGTGGACCCACCGGTGGTGGTCGTCGCTGATGGCCACCATCGGGTCGCCGTAGAGGATGTTCTCGGCCACGGCCACCCGGGCCGGCGGCGGCTCGGCCGCGGCCACGGCGCGCAGATCTGCCCCCTGGGTGGCCGGGGGACGGGCGGCGCCGCCGACGGCGAGCCGGGTCTGGAAGAGGTCGAGGTGCTGGACGACCGTGGGCACGGTGGCGGGGGCGATGCCCGGGCCCACGAGGACGAGCGGCACCCGGACCAGCTCGCCGGCGAGGCTGTGGCCGTGCTCGAGGCCGCCGTGGTCCCAGAACTCCTCGCCGTGGTCGGCGGTCAGCG
>CAXQUZ010000491.1:0-5544 GCA_964226865.1 Myxococcota bacterium
GACCACCGAGATCTACACGTCTTAAGACACTCTTTCCCTACACGACGCTCTTCCGATCTCGGGCGCCGGCTGGGCGTGGACCCCTCCGCGGGGGGCGCGTTTGGGTCAGTCCGGACCCTCCGCCACCCTTCCCTTCGGTCGGGCGCGCCCGGCGCTGGAGGGGTGGGAAAGGGGAGTGTCTGGTTGCGGCCCCGCCCCGCCGGCCTGGCTCCGTCCGCCTGCGACCGGCTGCCGGCTCTGGCATCCTCGGGCCCCGTCCCCCTCCCCCGGGATCCCGGAGTTCCCATGACCGCCGCCCGTCCCCTGGCCCTGCTCGCCCTCCTGCTCTGGCCCCTCGGGGGCTGCTCGGATGCCGAGAAGGACGACGACGAGGCCGCCGAGGCCTCGGACGACGCGGGCGCGGAGGACGGCACGGCCGCCGACGACAGCGACCCCGCGGGCGGCGAGGACGGTGCGGCGGACGGGGGCGGAGACGGCGGCAGCGCCGGTGAGGACGGCGGCGACAGCGGCGGGGACGAGGGGGACCCCGGTCCCGAGGCGGGCGTCGTGGCCCTCGAGACCCAGGACGGCGTCACCCTCGCCGCCGACTTCCTGCCCGCGGGCGACGCGGGCCCCGCGGTCGTGCTGCTCCACATGATCCCGCCGTCCTGGGACCGCAGCAGCTGGCCCGCCAGCTTCCTGGCCGAGCTCGGCGGCGCCGGCTGGACCGTGCTCAACGTCGACCGCCGGGGCGCCGGGGCCTCGGGCGGACGGGCGCGCGACGCCTATGAGGGCCCGAGCGGCAAGTGGGATGCCGCGGCCGCCGTCGACTGGCTCACGGCCCAGGGCTACGGCCCCATCGGCATCATCGGCGCGAGCAACGGCACGACCACGGCCCTCGACCACACGGTCTGGGCCGCCAGCGCCAGCGAGGCCACGGCGGCCGCCTGGCTCGTCTTCCTGACCGGCGGCGACTACACCGAGGCCCAGAACGGCGTCGAGCAGGCCGCTTCCGTGCCCGTGCTCTTCGCCTACAGCACGGCTGAGCGGGCCTGGTCGGTCGACCAGCAGCGCCACGACTCGGGCCGCTGGGTCTTCCACGAGTACGCCAGCGGTGACCACGGCACGAAGCTCTTCGCCACGACCCACGCCGCCGAGCTCACGGCCGACATCCTCAGCTTCGGGGCGGCGGGCTTCTCTCGCTGAGCCCGGGACGGCGGCGCGCCCGCCACCGGGCCAGCCGCTCGGGCCAGCCGTCGGGCAGGAAGGCCAGGTAGCACCAGACCATCACGAAGCTGAAGCTGCCCACCATCATGCTCGCGAAGATGCCGCCGTGGACGAGCACCCCGATGGCCAGGCCGAGCGCCCGGGTGGGCCACCAGAGCATCAGCAGCCCGAAGGCCGCCTCCCAGCCCAGGGTGACCCAGGTGCCCAGCTCGCAGGCCGCCTGGACGAGGGGCTGGGGCAGCAGCGCGTCGAGCAGGGCCGGCGCGCGCTGGTACTGGCGGTTCGACAGGGCGTAGTAGAGCGCCGAGCCCCGGTGCCAGGTGCCGCCCTGGCCCTTCACGAAGCCCGAGTGCATGTAGATGACGCTGACCTGGATCTGGATCAGCCGCAGGGGCAGCACGGAGGTCCAGGCCGGGACCGGGGCGCGCCGGGCGTCCCAGGACCAGGGCAGCCGCCCCGGGGCCGCCAGCAGGTAGAGCGTCACGTAGCGCAGCACCCGGTCGCCGCCGTGCTGGCACCAGGGGTTGCGGTGGTAGAAGTAGAGCTGGAAGGCCAGCGAGGCGAGCAGGCTGAGCCGGCCGCGCACCCCGAAGAGCACGCCGAGGTGGGCCAGGGCGCCGCCGAGCCAGACCAGCCGGAGGGCCCCCGGGGTGGTGGTGGCGGCGAAGAGGGCGGTGACCGCCGGGGACCAGGGCTGGTCGCCGGCGACGGCCGCCAGCGAGACCGGGCCGCCGGCGCCGTAGAGCAGGTCGAGGTCGCCGAGCATGGCGAGGTGGGGCACGACCAGCACCAGCCCGAGCAGGGCGCGCATCAGGCCGAGGGTGCGGGCGTCGGCGGGCCGAAACCAGAAGCGGGACCAGGCCGCCCCGAGCCGGGCCGAGAGGGAGGCCGGGCTCACGGTGCCGCCGCCGGCCCACGGGGGCAGAACACCGTCTCGAAGTCGGTCCACTTCACGGCCCCGGCCGGGGGCGGCTGCTGCTGGCGCTTCGCGGGAGAGACCGTGCGGAAGGTCTCCTTGGCCAGCGAGACCCGGGCGAGGGGCCGGCCCGCGGCGGCGGCCTGGCGGCAGCGCCACTTCGCAAAGCTCGTGCGCAGGGCCGTCTTGGTGCCGTCGAGCATGCTGCGCTCGAGCTTGACCGGCCGCTCGTAGAGGCCGCGCAGCCCCGTCGCCGGCAGGGGCCCCACCAGCGGCGCCACCGCCACGGGGCTGCCGTCCGGGGCCGCCCCGGCCACCCGCAGCCAGCTCGTGCCCAGGGGCGGGTTCGGGCCGAACATGCCCCAGGACTGCCAGATGCCGAGGGCCCGCTCGGGCGGCCCGGTCAGGGTGCGCACGGCCCGGCCGGGGGCGGTCTCCTTGCCCAGGCTGGCGGCGGTGGCGACGAGAAAGACGACCACGAGGGCATGCTGCCACCACGAGGGGGCGGCGCCCGCCGGGGGCGGGGGAGGCAGCGGAGGGGCCACGGGCGGCTCAGAAGCTGAGGTAGACGAAGGGCGCGACGTACTCGATGCTCTGGAGCACCACCATCACCAGCCCGAGCAGCCCGAGCAGCAGGGCCAGCGGGGCGAGCCACCACCGGTCGCCCCGGGCGAGGTGGGCGATGAGCTCACCGACGACACCGAGCCGCATCAGGGCCGTCTCGGTGCGGCTGGGGGCGGAACCGCCGGTCGCACGGCGGCCCGGGGGCGCGTCGCTGGCGGTCGGTGGGGGGCTGTCGCTGGCCATGGCTGCTCCGCAGGGCTGCAGTATACTCGCTGCTGGGGGCGACCCGGGCCCCCGACCGCCCACCGGAGCTGCCCGTGACCTCCCCGCTCGCCCGCCCCGCCCGGCGGATCGACCCCGGCCTCGTGGTCGCCATCAGCTGGCTCGCGGCCGCCGCGGGGGCCACGGCGCTGCTCGGCCCCCAGCTCGGCCTGCGGGGCTGGGCGTGGCTCGGCGCCCACCACCTCCTCTGCCTCGTCGGCTGCAGCCACGAGCTGCGCCAGGCCTGGCGGCGCCGCCGGGCCGCCGCTCCCCCCGCCGGCCCCGCCGCCCGGGGCGCCGACACGGTGCTCCGGTGAGGGCCGCCCTGCTGCTGGTGGGCGCCCTCGGGGCGCTGGCCGGGTCCCGCTCGGCTCGGGCCGAGGGGGTTGTCCTCGGGGCGGGCGGCACGGCCAGCCTCGGGGCCCAGGCCTGGCTGCCCGATCCCCAGGGCCGCGCGGCCGACCCCGTGCCCGTGGCCCTGCGCAGCCTCCGGCTCCTCGCGGGGGTCGAGCTCGACGGGGCCCCGAGCCAGCTCGTCGTGCTGCGCCACAGCCCCTCCCTGCTCGGCCCGGTGCGCCCCGGCAGCGAGGGGGGCCTGTGGCTGCGGGGCGAGAGCATCGGCCCGAGCTCGGGCCCGGTGACCGATCTGGGCGGCCAGTTCGACGCGCCGGCCCTCGAGCGGGGGGCCGTCGGGCTCGGGCTCTTCGGCGAGCTGGGGGCCAGCTCGATGCTGGTGGGCGACAGCGCCGTGCGCGCCTACAGCGACGACCGCCGGCGCAGCTATGGCCTCTTCGGCGGCGCGGGCCTCGCCGGCCGCCTCGCGGTGGGGGACGACCTCGGGCTCGCCCTCGTGGTCCAGGCGGGCGCCGTCTACCGCCACCTCTGGCTCGGCCCCACCACCCTGCGCATGGTCGATCCCCTGGCCTCGGTCGACCTGCGGCTGCGCCTCTGAGCCCCGGGCCCGTCCGGCCCCTCAGCGCACGGGCGCCCCGACCCAGCCGAGCTCCTGCATCCAGTCCGAGATCTCGTGGGCCATGAGCCTGAAGCCGGCGGCGTCGGGGTGGCCCTGGTCGAAGAAGAGCGGCTCGCTGACCGTGGGGTCGGCCTCGAAGGCGTCGATGATCTCCTGGGCCAGCAGCTTGCCGTAGCGCGGCGACTCGGGCGGCTCGGGAACGTCCACGATTACGGTGTTCTCGGGCAGCTTGATCATCCGGTGGCGGCCCCCGCTGAGGTCGCCCACGACCCCGGGCAGGGGCAGGGCGGCCCTGAAGGCCGGGGTCAGGTCGAGCACCGGCACCCCCCGCGGCGCCCGGGCGGCCAGGGTCGGGTAGGTCTCGGCGGCGGAGACCGTGCCGATGGGGTCGAAGGTGCCGATGGGCGGCAGCACCCAGCCGAAGTGGATGGGGTCGATGGCCTTGCGGGTGCCGCGGATGTTCCACAGCGTCAACAACAGCTCGGCGTTGTCGAAGGCGGGCCCCCAGGCGAAGAGCACGATGTCGGCCTCGAGGGCGGCCGCCTGGTCGCGGATCCAGGTGAGGGAGCTGTCGGGGTGGGCGCCGGGCCAGGCGCCGAGCACGGGCTCCATGTCGTGCATGCGGGCGAGCTGCACACACCAGGTCTCGTGGTGCTGGACCCCCCAGCCGAAGGTCACCGAGTCGCCCACACAGAGCAGCCGCGGCTTGCGCTTGGGCTGGTCCAGCTCGGGGCCCCGCAGGCCCAGGGCGTTGGTCTGGACGTGGAAGGGCCGGCGCCGCTGGATGTGGTCGGGCGGAGGGGCGCCGGGCGCGAAGCCGGGCTCGGGGTTGTGGGGCCGGTCGATGGCGATGACCTGGCGGTTGTCGTGGACCGGCAGCCGCACCTCGCGCTCGACCCGGATCGGGGGCAGCACGAAGACCACGAGCAAGATGGCCACCAGCACCAGCGGCAGCAGGGCGAGGCTGGCGAGGACGATGCGGATCCGCCACGGCGACGGGCGGGAGGGGGCGTCGGGCTGGGCGCGAGACATGCCGCTCCGGGGCTGGGGGCCCAGCTTAGCGGCTCGGACGCGGCCGAGGGGGCCTCCACGCGAGACGGGGCGCCCTGCCCCGTGCAGGACGCCCCGTCAGCTCTGGGCAGAGCGGGAGGAACGACTACCAGTCGTCGCCGCCCCAGCCGTCGTCGCGGCGACCACCGCCGCCGCCACCGCCGCCGCCACCGCGGCGACGCCGGCCACCGCCCTTGCTGCCCCAGTCGTCGCGACCGGGCTTGCCGCCCCAGTCGTCGCCGCCGCCGCCGCCGTAGCCGCCGCCGCCACCGTAGCCGCCGCCGCCACCGCCGCCGCCGTCGCCGCCGCCGCCCCCGCGGGAGCCGCCGCCGCCGGGACCACCCGGGCCGCCGCCGCGGTAGCCACCGCCGCCGCCGCCGCCGTAGCCGCCGCCACCGCCACCGCCGCCGTAGCCGCCGCCGCCGCCGCCACCACGGTAGCCGCCGCCGCCGCCACCGCCACGGTAGCCGCCACCGCCGCCGCCGCCGCGGTAGCCACCGCCGCCGCCGCCACGGAAGCCGCCGCCGCCGCCGCCGCCACCGCGCTCACGGGCCTCGTTGACCGTGAGCTTGCG
>CAXQUZ010000492.1:0-2324 GCA_964226865.1 Myxococcota bacterium
CAGTCACCTGGCGGCCCTCCCTGGGGCTGGATGCCACGGGCGTGGGCGACGCCTCCGAGCGTGCGGGCGGCTCTTCACGGCAGGGCTCCTCGCAATGATCCGCGAGGGCCTGCGCTCCGAGCCCCCGGTGGCGAGCATCGTGCTCACCTCCAGCGACGAAGAGCAGCCCGGCGACGCCGTGCGCCACGGCGCCCAGGACTTCATCCCCCAGGAGCACGCCTCGACCGAGGTGCTCCAGCGGGCCATCTTCCACGCCCAGGACCGCAGCGAGCGCCAGGCCCACGAGCGCGAGACGACCCGCCTCCAAGAGCTCACCGAGCGCTGGGAGGCCCTCGGGCGCATGGCCGCCGGCGTCTCCCACGAGCTCAACAACCACCTCACGGCCGCCGTCATCGGCCTCGACGAGCTCCACCAGAGCGACGGGGCCCTCAGCACCCTCCCCGCCCCGGTCCAGGCCACCCTCGCCGAGGTGCGGCGCTCGCTCGCCCTCGCCAGCGCCCGCTGCGCCGAGCTGCGGGTCTACACGGGCACGGCGCGGGGCCACTCCCACACCCTCGATCTGCACGAGCTGCTGCCAGATGCCGTCGACGGCGGGGTCGCGCCTGCGGTGGGCGACCCGGACCAGCTCCGCATCCTCATCGGCGACCTGCGCCGCATCGTCGCCCGCTGGGGCCGTCCCCTGCCCCCCCACATCGGCGAGCGCGCCGCCGCCACCGAGGGCATGCGCTGGGTGCTGCCTCCCGATCCGGCCGTGGGCCTCTGGCAGTGCATCACCCTCGGCTTCCAGGGCAAGGCCCCCGACCTCACGCTGGTCGGCCGCACCTTCGAGCCCTTCCAGCTCCAGGGCGACGACACCGGCAGCGCCATCATCACGGCGGTCGGCATCGTGCGCAGCCACGGCGGAGCCATCGGCCTCCAACGGAACGCCAGCGGCGGCAGCCTCATCGTGCTGCTGCCCTCGACCAGCCAGGCCGACGCCCCCGCCCCCGCCCCGCTGCCGGCCCGCCCCGACGACAGCGACGCCCTGCGGCTGCTGCTGGTCGACGACGACGACGCCGTGCGCGGCGCCCTCACCCGGTCGCTGCGCCGGCGGGGCATCGAGGTCCACAGCTACCCGAGCGCCATCCACGCCCTCGACGCCATCGACACCATCGGCTTCGACGCCATCGTCTCCGACCCGCGCATGCCCCGCATGACCGGCCTCGAGTTCCTGCGGCGCATGCGGGCGGCCGGCCACCTCCAGCCCGCGGTGCTCATCACGGCCTACTCGGTCGAGGTGCCCGAGGTCCGCAAGATCGCCGACACCGAGGTGCTGTTCAAGCCCTTCGAGCTCAAGGCCCTGCTCGATCTGCTCGAGCGCCAGCGCCTCGCCCAGGGGGCCTGAGCCACCGAGCGCCCGGCGCTCAGCGATCGACGCCCCCGGTCTCGCGGAAGATGCGCCACCGGAAGCGCAGGGCGCCCAAGATGCCCCGCTGGTCGACATCAAAGCGAACGAGCCGGGCCCCGTCGGCCAGCTGGCGGAGCCGCAGCTCGGTGGTGCCTGGCCGCTCCACCGGCCCCGGCGCGGCGGGGTAGCCCAGGACCGTGAGCACGGGGGCAGCGAGGGCGCCGATGCGCCGGGCCAGCGCCGGGTCCATCGTGTGGCGCCACTTGGCCACGTTGTCGGCCACCACCGCGGTCTGGCCCGCCGTGTCGCCCAGGTTCTCGGCGGGCCGGGCCAGGGTGGTCATCTCCGGCACGAAGTCGCGCCCGACGAGCCCACAGACCCGCGCCAGGGCTGCCGCGGGATCGGCGACGAGGTCTTCGTAGCGGAGGGTCAGCGCCGCGGGCCCCCAGGCGGCCCGCTCGCCGAGGGCGGCCCCCACCCGGTCGTGCCAGCGCACCGCCGCCCGGAGCGGATCCTTGCCCCAGGCCTTCTGCATGGACAGGGCGTGGTCGCGCACGTCGCGCACGATGTGGACCACCCGCGCCTCGGGCCAGAGCGCCCGGAGCAGCCCGAGGTGGGCGATGTGGCCGGGGCTCTTGTCGCCCCAGATCTGGCCCGGGCCCGCGCCGCCGTGCAGCCGGCAGAGCCCCTCGAAGACCCCCGTGAGCGCAAAGCTGGGGCAGGCCGCTCGCCACGCCGCGCCGTCCAGGACGATGCCCCGCTCCTCGGCGAGGTAGACGAAGTAGGCGCTGCCCCGCATGTGGTCGACGAAGGCCGCCCAGGCGGCGGGCTCGCGCAGATCCCCCATGGCGGGCCAGGCCCGCGCCAGGGCGGGCAGGAACTCGGTCTCGGCCTCGGGGATGCCGATTTCAGATAGGAAGAGCACACGTCTGAACTC
>CAXQUZ010000493.1:0-2543 GCA_964226865.1 Myxococcota bacterium
GCCCCTCGGCGCCAAGGACCGGATCGTGGCCTCGGCCCGGCGCCACCTCGAGGCCGCCACCCCGGCCATCCGGGCCTGCGCCGGCCGCCACCTCGCCTGGCGGCATCCGGGCCAGCCGGTGACCGCCACCCTCGTGCTCACCGTGAGCCACATGGGGGTGGTCGATCTCGAGGGGGCCGGCGCCCAGCCCCCCGCCTATGCCGACGTGGCCGACTGCATCGCCGCTGCCCTGGATCCCGGCATCGGCGCCGCCCCGGGCGACCACCGCATCCGGGTGCCCGTGACCATCCAGCCCGGCTGAGCCGGGGCCCTACATCGCGACCCGCACCCCGGCGTGGCCGCCGAAGCCGCGGAAGCCGCCGATGTTGAGCTGGCCGTAGAGCTTCACGGGCAGGATGTTGATCTGGAGGCCCGCGAAGCCCCGCGGCGCCACCCCGACGAAGGTCGTGCCGTCGCTGGCCGAGACCCGGGCCGTGCCGACCTCGCGCCGCTGGCCCTCGACCGTGGTGGAGATGGGCCCCTCGAGGGCAATCTCGCTGTCGGCCCCCGCGGCCAGGTCGACGTCGAGGCCCCCGCCGCCGAAGACCGTGAGCACGGCGAGGCGCATGTTGGTCGAGAGCTCGAGGGGCAGGGAGGTGCCCCGGGCGCTGACGACGTAGCTGCCGCTGGCCTCCCAGGCGGCGGTGTCGGTCTCGATGGGGGCCGCCTGGGTCAGGCGCAGCTCGTAGCGGGCGTGGGAGACCCCGGTGGTGAGCTGGAGGCCGCCCCAGCCTGCCACGCCGTCGTCCATGGGCTTCACCAGGGCCACCTGCACGTTGCCCCCGTAGGCGCCCATGCTGCTCTCGAAGGGCTCCCGAGAGCCCGACAGCCCCATGCCGTGGCCGTAGATCATCACCCGCCGGGCGAAGCCGTCGGTCTGGGTGAGGAAGCCGAGGTTGATGCCGCCGGTGATGGCCATCTGGAAGGCGAAGCCCCCGGAGGGCAGCAGCCCCCCGCCGTAGCCGAAGCCGAAGCCGCTGCCCGAGAGGGCGCTGCCGACGCTGACCCCGAGCACGAAGCGCTGGGGGCTCGAGGCGTAGTCGACCCCCATGCCCTTCGCCGCGAGCAGTGTGGCGTCGGTCATCTGCTCGAGGAAGTCGGACTGGTCGCCCAGCCGCAGCTGGTCGTCGACGATGCCCCCCAGGCTGGAGCGGATCTGGCCCTCGTCGGCGGCCGGGTCGGTGATCTCGAGCTCGAGCTCCTGGGCCTGGGCCGCCCCCCCACAGACCAGGAGTGTGGCCAGCACGCCCCCGGCGCGGCAGGCAGCAGGCAGCAGGCGGCGGGGCGACACGAGGCGGTGGGGCACGGGCTCTCCGGGGACGCGTGCCCCGTTGTAGCCCAGGCCCACCCCGGCCGGGGCCCGGCGGCTTGCAGGGACTTGCGACCCGGCGCGGGGGAGGGAGCTCGGGGCGGGGACTGCGGCGCGAAGCAAGGCGAGGGAGAGGGACACGGCGGAGCGGAGAGCGGGAGGCCCTGGGCCAGGAGTTCCGTGCTCCCCCCCGCATGATGGGGCTACAGCCCTGACGCGATCAGACCGTCTGGACAGCCACCCCATGGACCCGACCCCGCCCGTCCCAGGGGCCGCCGCGCCCCCGCCCGCCGCCTACCTGGCCCGGGATGCCGCCCGCCGGCTGCGCTTCACGGCACGCATGCTGGAGAGCTTCATCGTCCTGGCCATCGGCATGTTCGGCGTCTTTGCCGTGCTGCACGGGCCCCTGCCGGCGCTGCCCTACCTGCTCGTGGCCGGGGTGCTCGCCGCCGCGCGGCTCCACCTGGCGCGCCACGCCCGCCTGCTGCCCGTCGCCCACAGCACCGGCGTCGCCCTGCTCGTGAGCATCTACGCCCTGTCAGCGGGCATGGGCGGCCTCAGCGGCGCCGTCGTCTTCGGCGCCCCCCTCACCCCCGTCGTGGCCACCTTCGTCGGCGGGCGCCGGGCGGGCCTCCAGTGGCTGGCCATCACGGTGGCGGCCGTCTGGCTGCTCGCGCTGATCAACCCCTGGCTGCCGGTGCCCTCGACCGAGACGGGCCCCGACATGGTCTAGCGCCTCGTCGCCGTGCTCGCCGCCACGGGCACCACCTTCGGCCTGGTCATCGGCTACGACCGCATGGAGTCCGCCCTGCGGGCCGATGTCGAGCAGGCCCGCCGGGAGGCCGTCGCCGCCTCGGGGGCCAAGAGCCGCTTCCTCGCCCAGGTCTCCCACGAGATCCGCACCCCCCTGCACGGCGTGGTGGGCATCGCCCAGCTCCTCGACGACGGCCGCCTGGGCCCCGACCAGGCGGATCTCGTGGCCCAGCTGATCCGCAGCAGCGACGTGCTGCTCGGGGTCATCAACGACGTGCTCGACCTGTCGAAGATCGAGGCCGGCCGGATGGAGATCGACACGACGAGCTTCCAGCTCGCGCCGCTCGTCGACGACGTGCGCATGCTGTTCGACGGCGCGTGCATGCAGAAGGGCCTGCGGCTCGTGACCAGGATCGACCCGCGGCTCGCGGGAGATCGGACG
>CAXQUZ010000494.1:0-3054 GCA_964226865.1 Myxococcota bacterium
TGCCGATGGCCAGGAAGAGCGGCGCACCCACCAGCACCATGAGCAGGGCGCCGAGGAAGATGAGCCAGCCGATCTCGAGGCCCAGGGTGGCGCCGAGGCCGATGAGGATGCCCGGGAAGAGGCCGGCGAGGATGAGGTCGCGGGCCCCCTTGCCCGTCGCCGGCGCGAGGGGGGTGGACGCGGGGGGGCCGCCGCCGTCGTCCTTGCCCCGGGGCCGACCGAAGAGGAAGCGCCCGAAGAAGCGCAGGGCCATCAGCAGGAAGCTGAGGGGCAGCACGGCCTGGGCGAGCCACATGGGCAGCTCCTGGCCGGCGCTGCTCGCCGCGACCAGGGCCGCCACCTCGGCCTCGTCCTGGGCGGGGGCCGCTCCGGTCTGGCCCGTGTCGCCGCCGACGAGGTTCGCGATGTCACCGAGGTTTTCGCTCTTCTCGGCGAGCACGACGTCGCTGGTGCGCAGGGCCGTCCACGACAGGGCGCTGCCGTCCGCGGCCGCGGGCGCCCAGCGGGCCCCCAGCAGGGCGAGGCCGCCGACGAGCAGCAGCACGATGCCCGCCGTGTCGAGGCCCGCGCGCACGACGGGGGTGGGACGCTGGCCGCCGCGCCAGACCTGGCGGATGGCCGCCGTGAGGCCCAGCAGGCCCACGAAGCTGGCGCCCGCGACCGCAGCCGCGGGGGCGCTCGGGTCGACGAGGAGGTGGCCCACGGCGTTGATGGGGCCCACCAGTGCATCCCAGAGGGGCACCCCGTCCTGGCCGCTGCCCGTGCGCAGGCTGCCCTCGACCAGGGCCAGGGCGTAGTCGGCGAAGAGCCAGCAGAAGCCTGCCGCCAGCAGGGCGCTGAAGCGCTGGGTGAGGGCGGCCGCCTTGGGCGACAGCAGTTTGTCGCTGGCGTCGACGGCGAGGTGGCGCCCCTCCCGGGCGGCCAGGGAGGCCCCGAGGAAGCCCACCCAGACCATCAGCACGACGGCCAGGTTCGGCCCGCCCTCGACCTCGAACTCGATGCCCGGGCCCTCGCGGCGCAGGTAGTCGAGGAAGGACAGGGCCGTCATCGCCAGCATGGCGACGGCGATGAAGCCGCGCTCGACCTTGGCCAGCAGCCGGTCGAGCTCTTCGAGGGTGGCGCGCAGCAGCACCACAAAGCCCGTCAGCCCGATGATGAGGCCAAAGGCCAGGTGGTGGAGGGGGCCGTCCCGCAGCCTGCGCCCGGCGCCACGCAGGCCGCCGTCAATGTGGCCAATGACCCGCTCCAGCACGTCGAAGACGCGCGTCATCACTGCGTACACCGTCGCCTCCGGGGAGCACGGGTTCCCGGGGCCCGCGCCCCGGGACCGGCCTCAGCGCATGGACTGGAGCTTGGTCTTGACCTGGCCGTAGGTGCCCTGCAGCTCGGGGTGGCTGCCGAGGAACTGGGTGTGGACCTGCTTGCGGCAGGCCTTCCGGAAGGCGGTGCGCTCGTAATCCGAGAGCTCGACGACCTCCTTGCCCATCGACTTGATCTGCTCCAGCAGGCCCTGCTCGAGGGCGCGCACGGCCGTGCGGCCCTTGGCGGCCTCGGCCTTGGGGTTCTCCATCAGCTTGCCGCGCACGTCGGCGGGCAGCGCGTCGACGAACTTCTTGTTGTAGACGACGGCGGCCGGCTGGTAGATGTGGCGGCTGAGGGTGTAGTGCGAGACCGGCCCCATCCAGCCCGCGGCGAGGCTGAACAGCGGGGTGTTGTCGAAGCCGGCCACGATGCCCGTGTTGAGCGAGGGCACGACCTCGGACAGGGGCTTCTGCACGGCCTGGACACCGAGCGCCTTGTACATGTCGAGGTGGACCGCCGACTCCTGCGAGCGCATCTTGTACTGGGCCAGCTCGGCCGGGCTGCGGGCCGGGCCGCCCTTGGTGGCGAAGCTGCGCCAGCCGTTCTCGGCCCAGGCGTACATGGTGACGCCCTTGCTGGCGAGGGCCGCCGAGACCGGCTCGTAGAGCACGTCGTCGAGCACGGCATCGGCCTCGGCCATGTCGCGGAACAGGAAGGGCAGCTCGGGCAGCTCGAGGATGGGCAGGTCGAGGGCCTTGCCGATGGCCGCCGTCGAGAAGCCGCCGCCCTGGATGCGCTGGCCGGCGACGAGGTCTTCCATCATCTCGACCTCTCCGCCCAGGCTGGAGCCCAGGAAGAGCTTGATCTTCATGCGGCCGTTGGTGCCGGACTCGACGCGCTTCTTGATGGCCTCGAGCTGGTCGGACCAGGGGGTGCCCTTGGGGGCCGGGGTGCCGAAGTTCATCACGAACTCGGCCTCGGCCTGGCTGGTCTGGTCGGGCGCGAGGGCCAGCAGGGTGGCGGCCCCGAGGCCGAGGGTGGTGGCGAGGGTGCGGTGCCAGGTCATGGAGTCTCCTGTGTGCGCCGGGGCGGCGGCGGCCCCCGGTGGGGGACCCCGCGTGGGCCCGCGCGGCGCGTGCTCAGTTGGCGAAGCGGTCGTCGATCTCGGCCAGCAGCCGCTTGGCCTTGGCCTGCTCGGCGCGGTTCTCGGGGGCGATCGCGGGGATGGCCTCGGGGTCGGCGGTCAGCACCTTCTCGAGCACGGCCTTGTAGATGGCCCGGTCCTGGCTGTTGACGGCCCAGGCGTCGGCGAGGAGCACCTGGGTGCCGAGGTAGCCGGGCGCGGCGGCGATCGAGACGTCGAAGTGGGCCTTGGACTTGTCGAGGTCGCGGCCGGAAAAGCCCGGGATGAGGGAGTAGTAGGCGCCCCAGTAGCGGTCGGGCCCGTGGTAGTAGAAGGTCGGGTCGAGCTCGCCGATGCGGCCCATGTAGGCCTTGACCGTGCCCAGGTGCTTGAGGCTGGTGAGGATGCCGTTGAGCTTGGCCCACTTGCCGAGCGACGAGGCCGTCCAGTACATGCAGGGCACGTCCTCGGCACCGAGGGAGTCGACGACGTCCTCCTCCTTCTCCGTGCCCTTGTTCAGCCGCGCGGTGAACTCCTCGTTGATGGCGAGGCAGCGCTTGCCCCAGGAGATCGCCTTGTCGAAGGCGGCGTTCTTCTGGTCGGGGTCGGTGCGCAGGGCGTCGCCCATG
>CAXQUZ010000495.1:0-8626 GCA_964226865.1 Myxococcota bacterium
CTGCTGGGCTTCGCCGGCGTCGTCGAGAACGCCATGGACGCGGTCTCCGCCCGGGATCACCTCGTCGAGGCGGTCTCCACCTGCGCCATCACCATGGCCCACCTCTCCCGGATGGCCGAGGAGCTCGTGATCTGGTCGACGCCGGAGTTCCGGCGGGTGCGCCTGTCGGACGCCTGGAGCACCGGATCCTCGATCATGCCCCAGAAGCGCAACCCCGACGCCCCCGAGCTGGTGCGCGGCCGCACGGGCCGGGCCTATGGCGGGCTCATGGCGCTGCTGACCATGGTCAAGTCCACCCCCATGGCCTACAACCGCGACTTCCAGGAAGACCGCCCGGCGCTGTTCTCGGCCGTCCAGAGCACCCTCGACTCGGTCGCCGTGATGGCCGGCTGCTGGGAGTCGCTCGCGGTCACCGCCGACGTGAAGCTCGACGGCGACTTCCTGCTCGCCACCGAGCTGGCGGACTACCTCGCGAGCAAGGGCGTGCCCTTCCGCGAGGCCCACCACGTCACGGGCCGCCTCGTGAAGCTCTGCGAAGACCGGGGCCACGACCTGCGGGGCCTCGACCTCGACGACCTGCGCGAGGCCTGTGATGCCTTCGAGCAGGACGTCTTCGGCTGGCTCCAGCCCGAGGCGGCCGCCGAGCGGCGCACGAGCCGGGGCGGCACCGCCTGGTCGGAGGTCACCCGCCAGGCAGGGCTGCTGCGAGGCCTTCTCGCCGGTTGAGCACCGGCGGTAGGGCCAGACCCGCCACCAGCAGCCCGGTCACCAGGGCCCCCGAGGTGGCCAGGCTGTCGGCGAGCACCTCGACGCCGCGCAGGTCGTGGCGGAGCAGGGCGCCCACGGCCCGCAGGCTGCTGCCGCCGGGCACGAGCATGAGGATGCCGGGCACGGTGAGCACCTGGGCGGGCATGCGGTGGCGCCGGGTCAGCAGGTTGCCGGCCAGCCCCAGCAGGGCGGCCGTGAGGAAGCTGACCTGGACGGTGCCCAGCTCGACGAGCACGAGCGGCAGCAGCCAGGCCAGGGCCACGCCGACACCCACCCAGGGCAGCTGGGCCCGGCGGGCGCGGAAGACCAGGCCGAGCGCCGCCACCGTGAGCAGGAAGCCCACGGGCACGAGCAGCGGCAGGCTGGGGCCCCCGCCCGCGCCAACGGCCGGTGCCAGGCCCGCGCCGGCGGCGGTGCCGAGGCCGAGCAGCAGCAGCATGACGCCGGCCCCCGTGAGCCGGGCGGCACCGGCGCTGAGGTGGCCGGCGGCGACCTCGCCCACGCCGATGGTGAGGCTGAGGCCGGGCAGCAGCACGACGATGCCGGAGATGGCGGCCATCACGGCGTCCACGGGCATGAAGCGCGACAGCTGGCCGGCGATGAGGGCGCCGCCGAAGGGGGCGAAGAGGGGCACGAGGCGGCCGAGGCCCTCCCCGAGCACGGTGCCGGCGTGGACGAGCAGCCCGGTCAGCATGCCCGCGAGGCCCGCGGCGAGCACGGTGCCCTCTCCGCCGCCGAAGAGGATGGCCGCGCCGACGGCGACCGCGGTGTTGCCCAGCACGGTCTGGGAGGCGGTCAGCGGGGGACGGCGGGCCAGGGCGCGCAGGGTGTGGCGCAGGCTGGCCCGGGGGGCCGGGGCGTGCACGGTGCGCTCGAGGGCGTGCTGGGCGGTCAGATCGACCTCGCCGCTGGCGCAGCGGAGCAGCCGCACCCGGTCGCCGTCGCTGAGCTGGAGCCCGGTCGGCACGGCGAAGCAGGTGAAGGGCACCCCGAGGCGCTCGCCGAGCTGGTCGACCGCCCGCTCCACGCGCCACGCGGGCGCGCCCGCCTCGTGGAGGCCACGGGCGAGGGAGACGGCGAGGTCCAGGGCCGAGCCCTGGGGCGGGGGGCGCACGGTGGGCGCAGACACGAGGCGGTGCTGGGGCATGGAAGATCCTCCCGCAGCCGGTTGGATGCGGAATGTACTTCTGATATTTTGAATCGCACCCGAATGTTCTTCGGAAGTGAGGCCCCATGTCCCGCTTGGATCAGACAGACCGCACCCTGCTCCGCCTTCTCCAGGAAGATGGTCGGCGGCCCTACAAAGAGCTGGGCGCAGAGGTGGGCCTGGCGCCCTCCACAGCCCACGGGCGGGTCCAGCGGCTGCGCGAGGCGGGGGTGCTGCAGGGGGTGCGGGCCGAGGTGGACGGCGCGGCCCTGGGCATCGGGCTGCGGGCGATGGTCTTCGTCCAGCTCGAGACCCAGGCGGCGGCCGCCTCGCTCGGCGTCCGCGAGGCGGTGGTCCAGTGGGAGGAGGTGCGCGGGCTCTTCGAGGTGGCCGGGCGCTTCGACTACCTGCTCCACGTCGCGGCCCGGGGCCCCGACCACCTCCGGGCCTTCCGCAACGCCCGCCTCGCGAGCCTGGCCTCGGTGCGGAACATCGAGACGGCCCTCATCTTCGACCACTGGCGGGCGCCGGTCATGCCCGACTGGGTCGACGAGGGCCCGGCGGGCTGAGGGGCGGGGCGCTCAGTGGTGGCCGCCGTGCTCGCTGCCGAGGGTGGCCTCGAGGCCGGCGATGAGGGCCGCCGTCTCGGCCTCGCTGAGCTGGGCCTCGCTGTGGAAGGGGGTGTAGAAGCCCGGCGGCATCTCGCCCTCCTCGACCTCTTCGGCGGCCTCGTGGGCCTCCTTCTGGGGCTGGTCGAAGGTCGAGAAGTTGAGCGCGGCCCGGCCCTCGTCCATGTGGTGGCGCACCACCCAGGACACGGGCGCCACGTGGCCGTACCAGGGGGTGACCGCCTCGTTGGAGTGGCAGTCGAAGCAGGCGCGCTTGGCGAGGGCGCGGGTCTCGGGGCTGTCCCAGCTGGGCTCCTGGGTGACCGGGCCGTTGCCGGGGCGGAAGGGCACGAGCTGGGCGGCGACGAAGAGGCCGCCGGCGGCGAGGAGAACGGTGCGGGCCGTGGGCATCGGGGCTCCGGAGAGGGGGGACCGCTGCAGCCTATGCCGGCGGTGTTGCGAGAGTGCTGCGGTGGCACAGGTGGGGGCGCGGTGCCCCGGCTGCGGACGAAGCTGAAAGTCGTTTTCATATATTGCGGCCCCGGCCCGGGGGCTGCCTGCACCGCTGCAACGGCGCGTCGCAGCCCGAGGGTGCGGGGGCGAGAGGCGGGGTAGGCTGCGGCGTGTCCCTCGCCCCCCTCGCTCCCTGGCGCCGCGCGCTCCCCTGGCTGGCCTGTGCCGGTGTGGTGCTCGGGGTCTGCTGTGCGCTGTGGTGGCCCGTGCCGCTCCACCTCTCGACCCACCGGGCGCTCACGGCCTTCGGCGACAGCCACGTCTGGGTCTTCGAGCGCATCCACGATGCCCTGGTGGCGGGCGGGCTGCCCGCCGACGGCTGCGCGGCGGGCTACCCCCAGACCCGCACGATGCGGGCCATCGGCTGGGCGGCGGCGCTGGCCTACCTGCCCCTGCGGGCGGTGGCGGCCCCGCTCGCGGCGGCGAACCTCGTCCAGCTCGCGAGCCTGCCCCTGAGCGCCGTGGCCGCCCTGGCCCTGGTGCGCCGCTGGACGGAGGCCCCGCCCTGGACGGCGGCCGCCCGCGGTGCCTGCTGGGCCCTCTGCCCCACCCTGCTCGGCACCTTCGCCACGGCCGAGATCTCGAACACCCAGGCCTGGATCCTGCCGCTCTTCCTGCTCGTCGCCCACGAGAGCCAGGCGGCCCCGGGGCGCCGGGCGCGGCTGGGGGCCACCGCTGCCGCCGGGGCCGTGGGCCTCGCGGCCGCCCTCACCAGCCCCTACTACGCCCTGGCCCTGCCCCTGCTGGCGGGGGGCCTCGTGCTGCTGGTCGCCCTGCACGAGCGGCGTGCAAAGATTGAGAATGGTCTGCTGATCGTTGTCTTGGGCCTCTGTCAGCTCCCTGCCGCCGCCTACTACTCCCCGGCCGCGGCGGGCGGGGGCGCCAGCATGTTCCGGCCGGCGCGGCGGGCGGTGGCCCTGCTGCCGACGCTGCCCCACCCGCCGCCGGTGGCCCAGCTGGATCAGCTGCTGGTCGACACCGTGGCCGGTCCGGGCAGCCCCTTCGAGACGGTCCACGCGGTGAGCACGGGCCTCGCCCTGGCCGGCCTCGCGGCGGTGGGGCTCTGGCGGCGGCGGGCCGGCTGGGGCGCCGGGCTGGCCCTGGCCCTCGGCGGGCTGCTGATGTGTCTCGGCCCGGCGCTCTATGCCGGGGGGGCCCTGCTCACGGTCGGCGGCCGGCCGCTCGTGCTGCCCTTCTATGCCCTGGAGCAGCTCGGCTGGCCCACGGCCCAGGGGGGCCTCTACTACCGCTACGCCGTCGTGATGGTACTCGGTGCGGTGATCCTGGCGGCGGGTGCCCTGCGGGGGCGCCGGGGCACGGCGGTGGCCTGGCTGGCCCTCGGGCTCCAGCTCGCCCAGGGGCTGGCCGAGACCGGCCCGCTCTGGCCCCGGCCGGTGGCGCCGCTCGTGGCGCCGGAGGACGCGGCGGCGCTGGCGGCGCTCCGGGGCACGGACGGGGGGGCCGTGCTCGACCTGCCGCTCCAGGGGCCCACCGACGCCCACTTCGGCCAGGCCGCCCTGCTGCGGGCGGTGGTGCACGGACGCCCCACCACGGCCCTGCCCCGGGGCAACCTCCGGCCGGAAGACCCGGCGCGGGGGCGGCTGCGGCGGGCCATGGGCGCCCCGGACGTGGCGGCGGCCCACGCGCTGCTGCGGGCGGCCGGCTACGCCGCGGTGGTGCTGCCGGCCGAGCTGGCACGCTTCTCCGCGCCCCCGCGAGACGAGCTCGAGGCCGCCCTGGGCCCGCCCACCCACGACGGCGGGCTCGTCATCTGGTCCCTGGGGCCGGCCACGCCGGACTGCGCGCCCCTCGAGGGCGGGCCGCCCCCCGGCGGGAGCGGCCGCTGAGCGGCGTGCCTACTCGATGATCTGGCCGTCGCCGTCGACCATCACGACGGGCAGGCCCCGCTCCTCGATGCCGGGCAGCAGCTCGTCCGGATCGCCCACCACCACGATGCGCAGGGCCGACGGCGAGATCTGGCTCGTCCAGGCGGCGTTGGCGGCGTCGACCGTCACGGCCCGCAGCCGGTCCGGGTAGCCGGTGATCCAGTCCTCCCCGAGGCCGTAGCGCCAGATGTCGGCGTGCTCCGAGAGCAGCTTGCCCGGGCGCTCGAAGGCGAGGGGCCAGCTGCCGAGCAGCCCCGTGCGCACGTAGGCGAGCTCGTCGTCGGTGATGGGGGCGTCGCCCTGGCTCGCGGCGAGCATGTCGAGCATGCGCAGCACGGCGTCGTCGGAGGCCGTGGCCATCACCGAGGTGGAGGCGCGCCAGAGCCCGTCGAGCTGGCTGTCGGAGATGCCCGAGCGGGCCCCGTAGGTCCAGCCCTCCTCCTCGCGCAGGTTCATGTTGAGGCGGGCCGAGAACTGGCCGCCCCAGGCCCGGTTGGCCAGGGACAGGGCCGGCCGCTCGGGCGCGGTGCGGGCGTCGACGAAGGCGCCCATGATGATGACCGACTGGGGCGCGTCCTCGCGGGCGTGCAGGTAGACGGTGGTCGCGGCGGGGGCCGCGGGCTGGGCCGGCGCGGCGTGCTCCGGGGCCGGGGCGGCCGCCTCCCAGTCGCCGAAGCGCGCCTCGAGGGCGGGCTGGATCTCGGCGAGGGTGGTGTCGCCGCCGACGAGCAGGATGGCGTGGTCGGGCCGCAGGTGGCCGGCGGCCCAGTCCTTCATGGCCGGGATGTCGATGGCCTCGTAGGCCGCCGTCGACGAGAGCCGGCCCTTGTACTGGTCGCCGTAGGAGAGGTGGGCCCAGATGCGGCCGGCGACGGCGCTGGGGTCGTCGAGGGAGGCCTTGAGGTCGGCGATGCGCTTCTTCTGGAGGATCTCCCAGCTCGCCTCGGGGAAGTCGGGCGACCGCACCACCTCGGCGAAGAGGTCGAGCGAGCCCTCGAGGGTGCGGTGGAGGGTCGACAGGCGCACCCGGCCGGTGTCGGTGCCGGCGCCGGCGCTGATGTGGGCGCCGAGGCGCCGCTGGGCGACCGCGAGGGCGGCCGCGTCCTTGCCGCCCGCCCCCTCGTCGAGCATGTCCATCGTGGCGCTGGCCAGGCCCGTGAGGCCGTCGGGATCCGTCCAGCTGCCGGCGTCGATGACGAGGTCCACGTAGACGAGGGGCGCCTCGTGGTTCTCGACCACGACGACCTTCAGGCCATTGCTCAGCGTGCCGGTGGAGGCCGCGGGCACCTGGAAGGGCCGGGGGGCGAGGGGGGCCGGGCGGGTGCTGCGCCAGCTCGTGTCGGGCGCGGCCTCGGCCGGAGCATCGGGCGCGGCGTGGGCCGGGGCGAGCAGCAGGGCGAGGGCAGGAGCGAGCGCGGTGGTCGGGAGCATCATCTCAGCCCTCCCCGTCGGTGGTGGCTTCGGCGGCAGGGGCGTCGACGCTGGCCCCCTCGGGCGCGGCGTCGAGGGGGTGGACGTGGAGCACCACCCGCTCGGGGACCATGACCTGGTTGACCGTGGCGTGGACGCTGGCGGCGGTCACGGCCTGGTAGCGGCCCAGATCGTAGGGCAGGTAGCCGGGATCGCCGGCCACGAGGTTGTAGCTGTTGAGCATGTTGGCCTTGTTCGAGATGCTCTGGAGCCCCTCGTAGGCGCGGACCTCCCAGGCCGTCCGGGCGTCGGCGACCTGTGCCTCGGCCGGCGGGGCGGCCTTGAAGCCCTCGAGCACGGCGTCGATCTCGGCGACCAGCTCGTCGGTGCTGTGGCCCGGGTTGGCCGTGGCCTGGATGGTGAACATGCTCGTGAGCATCGAGCTGGACTGGTAGGCCACGACGCTCTTGGCGATGCCCTTCTCCTTGACCAGCACGGTGTAGAGGGGGCTGTCCTTGCCGTCGGCCAGCAGCTGGCTGGCGATGTCGAGCTCGGCGTCGCCCTCGCCGTAGAGGCGGGGGCTGTGCCAGCTGATCCAGACCTTGTGCTCGGGCACCTTCGAGGCGTAGTGCACGACCGTCTCGGCCGAGAGGCGCGCGGGGGCCTCGCGCCGCGACTGGGGCTGGGGGCCGGCCGGGATCGGACCGAAGTACTTCTCCACCAGCGCCTTGGCCTCGGCGGGGTCGAAGTCGCCCACGATGCTCAGGCTGGCGTTGTTGGGCAGGTACCACTTCTCGAAGAAGGCGCGCACGTCGCTGAGCTGGGCGTTGGCGATGTCTTCGTGCTTGCCGATGGTCGGGATGCGGTAGGGGTGGCCCTCGGGGTAGGCCGCCTCCATCAGCCACAGCCGCACCTTGCCGTAGGGGCGGTTGTCGTAGCGCTGGCGCCGCTCGTTGCGCACGACCTCCTGCTGGTTCGCGAGGCGGTCTTCGGTCAGCGCGGGCAGCAGGAAGCCCATGCGGTCGGACTCGAGCCACAGCGCCATGGGCAGGTGCTCGGCCGGCACGCCCTCGAAGTAGTTCGTGCGGTCGAAGTTGGTCGTGCCGTTGATGCTCGCGCCGACCTCCTGCAGGGGCAGGAAGTAGTCGTTGTTCATGTGCTCCGAGCCCTGGAACATGAGGTGCTCGAAGAGGTGGGCGAAGCCCGAGAGGCCCGGCTCTTCGTCCTTCGAGCCCACGTCGTACCAGATGTTGACCCAGACGAAGGGCACCGAGTGGTCCTCGGAGAGGATGACGTCGAGGCCGTTGTCGAGCTCGTACTTCTCGAAGGGGATGGTCACATCGGCCTTGGCGGCCTTGACGGGCCAGGCGGCGGCGTCGGGCACGGGGGCGGCGGGCGGCTTGCAGGCGGCCAGCGCCATCCCCCCGCACAGCACGAGCAAGGATCGCTTCACGAGAACTCCCGGGTCTGCCTTGGGGGTCAGGCCGCCTGTCTAACGGGATCCCCCGGCCGCGTGGCGCCACCGGCCCTGGCGCACCCACGCCGTCGTGTCGCAGAGCATGCGGGTGAAGCTGGGCGCGACGAAGAGCACGGGCTGGTAGTCGGTGGGATCGTAGGGAGTGGCCGCGATCTCGTCGAGATCCCAGCCCCGCAGGGTCGGCGCCTGGTCGAAGCGCGAGAGCTCGCCCACGCTCGAGAGCAGCCCGGCGCCGAAGGCCTTGGTCTCGCCCCGCTCCCCGACCAGCCCGAACTCGAGGGTGTACCAGTAGACCCGGGCGATGCGTGCCATCTCCGCGCCGTCGGCCACCGCCGCCGCCTCGCCGAAGACCCGGTTGAGCTCGGCGATGCCCGGGTGGACGAGGGTGGCGGCGTGGCCGACCAGCTCGTGGATCACGTCCGGCTCGGGGGTGTAGAAGGGACGGCTCTCGTGGCGCACGTACTGGGTGCTCAGGAAGACCCGCTGGCCCAGGTGGCGCAGGAAGGTGCGGGCGGTGACGAGGCCCGCGACCGGCTCCATGCGGAAGCCGGCGACGGCGTGCAGCCGCGGGTTCAGGGCGGCGAGCTGGGGGATCTCGTCGGGCCCGAGGGGCAGCACCTGCTGGAGCTCGAGGATCTCGGCACAGACCCGGGCGCGGTGGAGGGGCAGCAGGGCGGCCCGGACGGTGCGCCACACGCGGTGCTCGCCGGCCACGTAGGGCGCCGGGGGCACGGGCGCGCCCGTCTGGTGGGCGGTCGCGATGCGGGCGATGGTGTCGCGCCGGGCGCGGTAGCCGGCGTCGCGAAAGCCCGGGTGG
>CAXQUZ010000496.1:0-6371 GCA_964226865.1 Myxococcota bacterium
CGGCCGCGCTCCAGGCCGCGGTCGACGCCGCGGTCGGCTACCTCGGCATCTTCGTCGACGCGGGCCTCGAGGTCTGGCCGAGCATGGTCGAGCACCACATCCGCGCCCACCGCGACCGCCCGGGCCAGCTGCTCGCGGTCGTCGGCACGGTCGAGGTGCCCCTCGTCGACCAGGCCACCGCCTGGGGGGCGGCCTACGTGGCGGCCGATCCCGAGGCCATCCTCACCGGTCCGGCGACCTCCGAGATCCTGCCGGCCCACCGCTTCCGGCTCTCGAACGGCAGCATTCCCCTCGAGGGGGTGCGGCTGGCCGGCGGCATGGACCGCGCGCTGCCCGATGCCGGCGTCGATCTCGAGCTGGCCTGGCGGCTGGAGCGGGACGGCTACGAGCTGCTCGTGGCCCCGAGCGCCCGCTGCCTGCGCGGACGGGTGCCCACCGTGCGCGAGCACGGCGCCACCGTGCGGGCGGCGGCCGAGGCCGAGGTGGCCGTGCTGCGGACCAGCGCGGCGGCCCTCGACGCCGCGGGCTGCCTGGACGAGACGGCCGCCGGCCTGGAGGCGGCGCTGGCCCCCCACCTCGGCGTGCTCGAGACCGTGGTCGAGGCGACCGAGGGCCTCGGCGCCCTCGGCACCCACGCCGTCGAGGCCATGGGCGGCGACTGGTCCGCCTTCGCCCAGGACGCGGTCGACCGGGCGGGCAAGCTGCGCACCCACCTCGAGAAGGTCTGGCGCATGCAGGGCCGGCTTGCGGGTCTCCAGGCGGCCGGGGCGGCGGGCTTCGTCGACTTCCTGCGCGACCAGCCCCTCGCCATGCCCGGACGCCGGGGCACGCTCTACCTCGTGCGCCCCACGGCCGACGGCGAGGTCTCCTGGCTCGAGACCGTGGCCCACTTCCTCGTCGGCTTCGGCCCGGTGGACGACGCGACCCTGCTGCTCTACGCCGATCCCGAGAACGGCGGCGTCGACGCCGAGGACCTGCGCACGGGGGTGATGGAGCTCACCCGCCGCCTCACCCCGGGGCCCCTCGGGGGCTGGGCCGACGTCCAGGTGGCCGCGGCGACCGGCCGCACCGGCGAGCTGCTGCGACTGGCAGCGGCGGCCGACGGCTGGTGCGCCACGGGCCAGGCGGGCGACGCGGTCATGGCCGCGGCCGCCGAGCAGATCGGGCTCGCTGCGGTCGAGAGTGCCGGCTGGGTGCTCCGGCCCACGGGCGGGGTGGATCCCCTGCCCCTGTCGACCCGGGCCCGCTTCCGCGCCTTCGCCTGGCCCGACTGGTCGAGCGACGCCGACTTCCAGGCCCTGTTCCGCCAGTTCGCGCCGGCCCTCGCGAACCGGGGCGACGCGGCCCTGCTGCTGCGCTTCGACGCCGCCACCGACGGCGACCCGGAGGAGGGCCTCCAGCGCATGGCCGACACCTTCGAGGCCGAGATGCCCGAGGGCACGAACCTCGAGGTGGTGCTGGTCGACAACGTGCTCGCGGCCGACGACGCCCCGCGGCTCGGGGTGGCCGTCCAGGCCGTGCTCGGGCTGCCCTCGACGGCGGCGGGCGCCCATGCCGACTTCATCGCGGGCATGGGGGTGGCCACGGTCGCCGACGAGGTCTCGCTCCACGGCGCGCTGCTCTCCCTGCCCCCGCTGCCGATGGGGCCGCTCTACATTCCCACCATGACGCTGTTCTGAGCGTCATGCGGCCCGGACGGAGCCCCTGGTGAGCGGCCCGGCAGACCCGTCGGTGGCGGTCTCGCCGGGGCTCGTCGAGGCGGCCCTCGAGAACCTGGTCAACCAGTTCGCGCGGCCCCTCGAGTGCCTGCGCGAGCTGGTCCAGAACGCCATCGACGCGGGCAGCCCCCGGGTGACGGTCACCGTGGGCTTCGTGCCCCCGGCGGCGCCCGGCGCGCCCGGCGAGCTGTCCATCGCCGTGGCCGACACGGGCGAGGGCATGGACGAGGCGACCATCGATGACCGGCTGACGCGGATCTTCGCGTCGGGCAAGGAGGACGATCTCACCAAGATCGGCCGCTTTGGCATCGGCTTCACCTCGATCTTCGCCATCCAGCCGACCCTCGTCCAGGTGCGCACCGGGCGGCTGGGGGCGGGCTGGGAGCTGGTCTTCCACCCCGACCGCTCCTTCGACAAGCTGCGCCTGGACCGGCCCCAGCGCGGCACCACGGTCACCCTCTTCAAGCGCATTCCGCCCGAAGACCGGGCCCGCTGGGTGGAGGAGTGCCGGGCCGTGCTCGCCTTCTGGTGCGCCCACTCGACCGTGCCCATCTGGTTTGTGGACGCGACCCTGCCCCGTGCCGCGCCGGCTCCGGCTCCGGCACCGGCTCCCGCTCTGGCGGGCCCCGAGGCTGGCGACGCGGAGCCCGCCGGGATCGTGGACTTCGGTGCCTTCGCAGCCTTCGGCGACCCGGCCCTCGCGGGAGCGGCTCCGGCGGCGGACGCGGACCGACCGGGCGTCTGCCTCAGCGCGCCCCTGGGCCTGGATGCCCCCCTCGTGCACTGCCGCCGGGAGGGGGGCGTGGAGGCCTGGGTGGGCTTCGGTCGGCCCCCGCGCTTCGGCTGGTACAACGGCGGGCTGACCCTGCTGTCGACCCGCGCCACGGACTGCCTGGGCCCCCGGGCCGACCGCCTCGCCCACCTCTGCATCAAGGTGAAGAGCGACCGCCTCGAGCACACCCTCACCCGCGACAACATTGTCCAGGATGCTCACTGGAAGGATGTTCTCGGGGTCATTGCCCGTGCGGCGGACGCGCTGGCCACCCGGGCCCTGGCGCTGCTCGGGGGCGACGGCCTGGACCCGGCCGAGGTGGACGGGCTGCTCGGCTACCTCGCGGCCGAGCTGGCGGCCGGGGGGCTCTCGCGTCGCCGGCTGCGGCGGGACCTGCGGCTGCCGGCGCGGGACGGCAGCCTCCACCCCTTCATCGCCCTCGAGGGCGCCCGGGCGCGGGACGGGGCCTGGCTGCTCGCGGGGGCCGACCCCGCGCTCGACGAGGTGCTCGCGTCGCGCGGCCGCACCCTGCTGCGCCCCGGAGAGGGCCTGCGGGCGCTGCTCGGCGCCTGGGAGGGCGAGGAGGACCGGGTGCGGGCGAGCGACAGCCTCTGGCGCCGGCCCGTGCCGCTGGCGGCCGAGGACCACCGGCCGGTCGAGCAGCGGGTGCTCGGGCTGGTGGCCACCCTGCTGGGCGGCTGTGGCCTCGCCCTCCAGCCCACCCTGGGCCAGCTCGGAGGGGGGCGCCTCGCCTGGGTGGGGACCGAGGACGACGGGCTGTTGCGGATCTCGGGCGCGGTCGATCCGGGCTTCTGGGACGGGCTGCGGGCGCGCCTCGGCCGCCAGGAGCGCCTGTGGATCGACCAGGAGCACCCCCTCTGGGCGGGCTGGTGCGCGCTGGCGCCGACGGCCCCGGCCCTGGCGGCCTTTGCCGTCTGCCAGGTGATCCTGGCGGACTGTGGACTGGCGGGGGGCGGCCGGACGGCGGCCCTGGAGCGCTGCCTCGCGGACCAGCTCTCGGGGGCGCGGGCATGAGCCGCATCGACGAGATCCTCGCGCGCAGCCAGGCGCCCGGCCGGCTCGTCGAGCGCCGCCGCTTCACCCTCTCGCGCGAGCGGGCGGTCGAGAAGATGCGCCGCTTCGCCCTGCGCGACCCCCACCAGTACGTGCTGGAGCTCATCCAGGCGGCCGTGCTGCACGGCGCCGACTTCGTGGCCGTGGACGTGAGCCCCCAGGCGGCGCTGGTCGCCTGGGTGGGGGCCCCGGCCATTCCCGCGGGCGAGCTCGAGACCCTCTTCGACAACCTCTTCGCCGACCACGCGGCCCCGGGCCGCCGCCACCTCGCCCAGCTGGCCATCGGCGCGAACGCCGTGCTGCAGCGCCCCCTCAAGAGCCTGCGCATCGAGTCCGGGGACGGCAGCGCCGCGGGATCGGTGCGGCTCGAGCTCGACGCCCGGGGGGTGGGTGCCGTGGGCCAGCCGGAGGCCCCCGTCCAGGGCACCTACCTCGCGGCCCGCTTTCGGCGGGGCTTCTGGGGCTGGCTGCGGAGCGACAGCTTCACCGAGGAAGAGGCCCTGGTCGAGGAGCGCTGCCGCCACACGCCGGTGCCCATCCTGCTCAACGGCCGGGCGCCCTTCGGCTGGAAGCCGCGGCGGGCGGTCGAGCAGCCGGGCCTGGAGGCCGCCGAGACCTTCGACACGGGCGACTGCCGGGGGGTGGTGGGGGTCGTGCCCCGGGACGCGGGCGCCCCGCCGGGCTTCGCCGTGGTGGTCGGCGGGGTCGAGGTGGCCCGGGCGTCGCTGCGGGAGCTCGGGGCCCTGCCGCCGGCCCTGCGCGGGGCGGGGGACCCGACGGGCCTGGGCGGGGTGATCTGCGACGACCGGCTCCGCAAGACCGCCGACCAGGCCGACATCGTGCGCGACGACCGCTACGTGCGCATGCTCCACGCGGCCCGGCCGGCCGCCGTGCGGGCCATCTCCCGGCACGCCCGCCGGCGGGTGGCCCTGCCGCCCCTGCCGCCCCTCTCTGGCGACACCCGCATCCTCCCGGGGGCCGCCCGGGACGTGGCGCCCGTGCCCTCGCCCCTGCCCCAGCTGCCCCCCCGCCCGCCGCTGGATCTTGCGGCGGTCCAGGCCCTCCGGGCCGCGGGCACCCCCGTGCTGCGCATGCCCCCCTCTGCGGCCCCGGCGCTGGCCGCCCTGGCCTCCCCGGCGGCGCTGCCCCTGCCCCTGCTGGTGCTCGACGACGCCCAGAGCCGTGGTCTGGCCGAGGCCCTCGACGCCGACGAGCTGCCCCGCATCGCCCAGGCCGCAGACCTCGAGGTGGCCCGCCGCAGGGTCTCGGCCCGGCCGCCCCTCGCCCAGGCCGAGGCCCCCGCGGTGGCCCTCGACGTGCCCGTCTTCGCCCGCTGGCCGGCCCGGCCGGGGGCGCGCTGGGCTCTCGAGCTGCACGCCGGCCCGGGCGCACCGGCGGTGGCGGCCGCGGGCAGCGTGGTGGTCTGCTGGACCGACACGGACGGGGCCCCCCGGGTCGCCCAGGGCGGGCCCCCCGGTCTGCCGCGGCTGGTCGCCCGGTGGGAGGGCCCGCCCCTCGCGGACGGCGGGCCGGCGCTCTGCTGGCGGGCCGCGGCGGCGGCGGTGGCCCTGCTGCCCCAGGGCGGCCCCGCCCCCGGCGGCGATCCCGCGGCGGAGCGGGCCCTGCGGGATCTGGTCGTCGGGCTGCTGGCCTGGGCGGCCGTGCCCTGCTGGGGCGATCCCGCGGCGGGCATCCGGCTGCGCCTGCCCCCCGCCTGGGGCCCGTGGCGCGCGACCCTGCTCGGGTGGCCGGTGGCCCGCGACACCGGGGGCCGCCCGGTCACCGTGGCCGCGCTGGCCCAGCTCGTGGGCACCCCCCGGACGGTCTGTCTCGCGGCCGGCGCCGACGCGGCGGACCGGCTGCTCGCCGCCTGGGGGCCGGGCCACGTGCACCGGCCCGGGCCCGTGCCCCGGCGGCTGGCCCTCGCCGGGGGGGCCGGGGGCGCAGCCTGGCGCCGGTGCCCTGTCGACGACCCCGAGGCCCGCATCGTGGTCGGGGCCTGGCGCCGCCCCCCGGGGCGCCCGGCCATCGAGGGCCAGCGGGGGCCCCTCTCGTGGCTCTGGTGGACGGCACCGCGGCCGGAGGGGGCCCGGGCGGAGGACGAGACGGGCGCCCTGGCCCTCGCCCTCCACCACCTCGGCCCCCTGCTGGCCCGCCCGCCGGCGGACTGGTCCCCGGGGGCCCGGGCGGCGGCCCGCTGTGCGGCGGCCGAGCTGGCGGCGGAGCTCGGCGAGCTGGACGACCAGCCCCTGCTGCTCCCGCCCCAGCCCGGTCCCGCGCTGCAGTGCCTTCCCCAGGCGGCGGCGCCCGGCTGGGCCCCCCTCCGGCCGGCCCTCGGCGGGCTCCAGCCCGTGCTCCCCGCCCTGCTGTCGCTCCGCGGGGCCTGGGGCCGGTGGTCTGCCGCCGAGACGGCCGTTGTGGCCACCGGGCTGCGCGGCCGCTGGGGGCCCGACGACCCGGGGGGCACGGCGCTGGTCTGGGGGGACCGGGGACCGGCGGCCCATCCCTGCCCGGCCGGCCACGGCGCCGTGCTCTGCGCCACCCCTGCCGGCGAGCTCCGGCTGGGCGCGGTGCTCGGGCGGACCCTGGCCCCGCCGGCGCCCCGGCTCCCGGCGCCCGCCCGGGTGCTGCCCGCCACGGGGCGACCGGGCCGCCCGGCGCGCAAGGCCCTCGCCCAGCGCCTCCAGCTCACGGCCCTGGGCGCCGGCCTCGTCGAGGGCCAGCCCCGCCCCAGCGCCGACCACCCGCTCTCGACCCTGCCCGGCAGCGAGGCCCAGTGGGCCCTGGTGTTGGCCCTGGCGGCGGCC
>CAXQUZ010000497.1:0-5454 GCA_964226865.1 Myxococcota bacterium
GGTCCAGACCGCCAAGGGCGAGCTGGTGCTCCAGGCGGGCGAGCGCTCCTCCCTGCCGGCCTGGGCCGGGGACGGCCGCAGCAAGGTGCCCCTCTCGGCCGACGACGTGGCCTTCCTCCGGGGGCTCTACGGCACGGGGGTCACCTACGCCGACCTCTGGCTGGGCGTGCTCCTCGACGAGCTCGACCGCCTCGGCGTGGCCGACACGACCACCCTGGTCGTGCTCTCCGACCACGGCGAAGACCTGCTCGACCACGACTTCCTGGGCCACCGCGTCTCGCTCCACGACGCCACCACCCAGGTGCCCCTGATGGTGCGGCTGCCCAAGGCCCGCCGCAAGGCCGCCCGGGTCTCGGGCCTCGTGCGCCTCCTCGACGTGGCCCCCACCCTGCTCGCCCTCGCCGGCCAGCCCCCGCCCGCCAGCTTCGAGGGCCAGAGCCTCGCCGCCTGCCTCGACGACCCGGGCTGCCCGACCCCGGGCATCGCCGTCAGCGAGGCGGTCGACAAGCTCGTCTCGGCCACCGACGGCAAGTACCGCATCCAGATCGACGGCATCGAGGCCCACAGCGCCCGCATCGACGGCATCCTGGCCGAGCCCGAGAGCCGCACGACGACGCTGTGGGACGTGGGCGGCCCCCCGGGCACCGAGCAGGCCCTGCCCCTCGATCGGCTGCCCCCGGCGCGCCTCCAGCGCCTCACCGCCGCCGCCCGCGCGGAGCGGGCACGATGAGGCGCAGCGCTGCCCGTTCCCGTGGCCTCTGGGCCCTGCTGGCGCTCGCGGCCTGCACGGGCCCGGAGCCGGCCCACCCGGCCCTGGCCGCCCGGCTGGTGGCCCTCGCCGACACCGACGGCGACGGCGTGGTCACCACCGCCGAGTTCGACGCCGGGCGGCTGCCAGGCGACACCAGCCCCGGCCCCGACACTGACGGCGACGGCATCCTCGGCCCGGTCGAGCTCGAGCGCTGGTTCCTCCAGACCAGCCCGCCCGAGGTCCAGCAGGCGGCCCAGCGGGCCAACCGGGGCCCCGACCGCCGGGGCGGTGGCCCCCCGAGCGGCCCGGCCCGCCCCCCGAGCGCCTCTCCCGCCGCCGATCGCCCCACGCCGCCGGGTGCCCCGTGAGGCCCCGCGCCTGGGGCATGCTCGCGACCACGGCCCTCGGCTGCACCGGCGCCCCGCCGCCCGCCCGCCTGGCCTCGGCCCCGCCGGACGTGGTGGTGGTGGCCTTTGAAGACCAGCCGGCGCTGCCGGCCGCTCCCCTGCCCGGCGGCACGGTGCTGCTCGGCGGCATGCCCGTCCACCCCCAGGCCCGCACCGCCTGGGCGGCCCTGCTCGCCGGCCAGTGGCCCGGCACCGTGAGCGCGAGCCCCCCCAACACCCTCCAGGGGGTGCTCCAGCTCTACGGCTACGCCACCCACGCCCACCTCTCCCCCACCCTCGCCGCGACCGCGGCCGACGCCCCCTGGCTCACGGCGGGCCTCGCGCCCCTCCCGGGCCCCTGCCCCCAAGACAGCCTCGCCGCGGCCCTCGCCCTCGCGCCCCCGGCCCCCGACGGCGCCACCCTCAGCGTCATCGCCGTGCCGGCCGACGATCCGGCCTGTCCCGGCGCCCGCGCGGCCGTGCTCGGGCTGCTCCCGCGCGTGGCCACCGCCCAGCCCGTGGCCGACGGCGCGCCTCCCCACCCCCGCCACCTCGTCGTGGCGGGGCTCAACGACCCCGCAGCCGATCTGCTCCAGGGCGAGCCCCGGGCCCCCCTGGCCTTCCACGGCCCCGGCTGGCGGGCCGCCCGCATCCACGGCCAGGCCACCGTGGTCGACGTGCTCCCGACCGTGCTGGCCCTGGCCAAGGCCGTGGCCCCGAGCGACGCCGACGGGGTCGACCTCACCCAGACCTGGTCGCTGGGCAAGGCGGCCCTGGCGCCCGTGCTCTTCGTGCAGGACGCCGAGAACAACCTGATGGTGCGCACCTCCCTCCACCGCATGGTGGTGCCGGCCGCCGCCCGTCCCCTGTCGGCCGGGGCCCCGCCCGCCGTCCCCCTCCAGGCCACGGCCCTCGACGGCAGCGACGCCGGCCCCGCCGTGCGCGACACCCTCGTCCAGACCGCCCAGGCCTGGGAGCGCAGCCTCACCGGCCGCACCGCCAGCGAGCGGGCCGGCGCCAGCGCCCTGCGCGCCATGCTGGCCGAGCAGGGGTACTGGAAGTGAGCCCGCCCCCCGTCCCGCCCCCCGCAGGCGCGCCCCCGGATCCGGCCCGCGACCGGGCCATCACCCGCCGGGGCCTCGCCGTGCTGGCCTGGCTCTGTGCCGCCGCACTGCTGACGAGTGTGCTGGCCGAGGCCATGGGCCTGCGCACGGCCACAGCGCCGGCCTGGCCGACCGATGTGCACGCCTTCGTCCAGCGCCCCGCCGACGCCCCCGACCCGGACGTGGTCATCCTCGGCTCGAGCCGGGCGAGCTTCGGCATGAACCCCGCGAGCTTCGACGCCTGCCTCCAGGGCGGCCTCGGCCGGCCGACCACCACGGTCAACCTCGCCCGCACCTTCGCCACCGCCGACAGCTTCGCCCGCACCTGGCGCACCCTGCTCGACCGCCCAGACCACCAGCCCCCGGCTGCGCTCATCCTCGCCATCGGCCCCGAGGCCCTCGACGACCGCAACCCCATGCTGCCCGCCCGGCTCTCCCAGGACGTGCCCCTCGCCGAGCTGCCGGCGGCCCTCGGCGGCGTGACCTCCTTCGCCGAGCTCCGGGCCCTGCTGCGGCCCCCGGTGCGCGGCGTCGAGAGCCTCGTGCGGGTGGTCTTCCAGCGCCACCGCAGCGACCCGCGGCTGCGCTGGCTGATGCTCCACCACGGCGGCGGCCAGTGGTGCGAGGGCGGCGGCGCCTGCACCCGCCAGAACGCGGCCAATGCCCGGGTCGCCAACCGCTGGGAGCGCATCGACGCGGCCTTCTTCGAGCGGCTGCCCGCCGAACGCTTCGCCGCCTACACCATCGACGAGGGCCGGGTGCACGACCAGCTCGAGGCCCTGCTGGCGCGCACCGCCGCGGTGGGCACAAAGGTGCTGATCGTGCGGCTGCCCCTCCACGACGACTTCCGCGGCGCCGTGCCCCCCGAGGCCTTCGCCGCCTTCGTCGCCGAGACCGACCGGCTCGCCGCGGCCCACGACCACGTCGCCCTCTTCGACGCCCACAAGCCCCAGGTCACCCGCGACCGCCGGGCCTGGATCGACCCCGACCACCTCGGGCCCCGGGTGAGCCAGCGCCTCAGCCGCGAGATCTGCCGCGCGACCCTGCTGCCGCTGCTCCAGGACGCGCCGGCGGGAGGCGACTGAGCCGTGCTCTTCAACTCCTTCGACTTCGCCCTGTTCCTGGCGGCCGTCTGGCCCGTCTATCGGCTGCTCCACCAGCGGCGGCTGCCCCGGCTGCTGTGGATCCTGGCCATCAGCGCCTTCTTCTACGGCTGCTGGAAGCCCTGGTACCTGATCCTCATCTTCGCCTCGACGGCGATGCAGTTCTTCGTGGGCGCCCGCATCCACGCCGCGGCCACCGAGACCGGCCGCACCCGGTGGCTGTGGACGGGCATCATCGGCGACCTCTGCCTGCTCGGGGTCTTCAAGTACGGCAACTTCTTCCTGGGCAACCTCGAGGCCCTCGCCGCCGCCGCCGGCCAGCCCCTCAGCCTGCCCCCGGTGCCGGCCGAGCTGCCCGTGGGCATCAGCTTCTACACCTTCCAGACCCTCTCCTACATCATCGACATTTGGCGGCGGCGCATCGCCCCCGAGAAGCGCCCCCTCGACTTTGCCGTCTACGTCTTCTTCTTCCCCCAGCTCGTCGCCGGGCCCATCGTGCGGGCCGCCGACTTCCTGCCCCAGCTGCGCCGGCGGCCCCGGCTCGACGCGCTGGCCATCGGCGAGGGGCTGTTCCTCATCGTCGCCGGCCTCGCCAAGAAGATGGTGCTCGCCGACACCCTCAACGCCACCGTGGTCTCGCCCTTCTTCGCGAACACCGCCGGCCACGGCACGGCCGAGACCCTCTACGCCCTGTGGGCCGCCAACTTCCAGGTCTACTGCGACTTCTCTGGCTACACCGACGTGGCCACCGGCGCGGCCCTGCTCTTCGGCTTCACCCTGCCCCAGAACTTCGACCGCCCCTTCTGGTCCCAGACGCCCATGGAGCACTGGCGGCGCTGGCACATCAGCCTGTCGACCTGGCTCAAGGACTACCTCTACATCCCCCTCGGCGGCTCGCGGGGCAGCGCGGCGCGCACCGACGTCAACCTGACCATGACCTTCCTGCTCGGCGGCCTCTGGCACGGCGCCGGCTGGAGCTTCGTCGTCTGGGGGCTCTACAACGGGCTGCTGCTCGTGGCCTGGCGCCGCTGGGGCCCCCGCGACGGCACGACCCGCTGGGGCCGGGCCTGGCGCACCTTCGCCACCTTCAACGCGATCTGCCTCGGGCTCGTGTTCCTCCACGCCCACAGCTTCGCCGAGGCCGGCGCCGCCCTCGCCGGGCTGCTGCGGCCCGTCGGCGGCGTCACCCCCAACCTCCACCCCGGTGGCCTCGCCGCCTTCGCCGGGGCCGTGGCCCTCCACTGGACCCCCCAAGGCTGGAAGCGCCGCCTCCAAGACCACTTCGCGGTGGCCCCGGCCTGGGCCCTGGCCCTCGTGCTGTTGCTCGCCGGCGGCGTGCTGAGCATGTTCAGCGAGCTGGCGGCGCCCTTCTTCTACTTCCAGTTCTAAGCGGGCCCGCCCCTGCCTCCCCTCGCCTCGGCCCCCATGACCTCGCCCTTTCCCGGCCTCTTCGCCCGCCTCGACGCCTGGTGCAACGCGGGCCTCGATCCCGCCGGCACGCCCCCCGAGCGGCTGCGCCGGGCCCGGCTGGCGAGCCTCTTCCTGCTCATCGCCGGCGGCGCGGATCTGTTCTTCGTGCCCAACAGCTTCGTCCTGGGACACTACGAGAACACCGTCGCCTTCACCATTGCCGGCCTGCTCCTCATCGCGCTGGGGCGCCTGCTGCGGCGGGGACGGGTCGAGCTCGCGGCGATGCTGCTGGCGGCCCTGTGCACGGCGACGCTGCAGTTCGGCATGTGGTTCAGCGGCGGCCCTGACTCGAGCGCCGTCGCCTGGATTCCCGTCTGCTTCACCCTCTACCCGCTGCTGCTGCGGCCCCGGGCCGGCCTCGCCTTCGCCGCCGCCAACCTCGCGCTGACCGTCGGGGTGCTCTGGGCCTGGTCCACGGGCCACGTGCCCCACGCCGACCGCCACAGCACCAACGTCAGCGTCGACGTGGTGGGGGCCTGCATCAGCCTCGTGATCCTCGTGACCGTCTACATCCACGGCGAGCGCCAGGCCACGGCCCGGCGCGAGGAGGGGCTGCGGCGGCTCGAGGCCGAGGTGGTGCGGCGCACCGAGGCCGAGCGGGAGGCCCGGTCGGCCGAGCAGCTCAAGACCAGCTTCCTGGC
>CAXQUZ010000498.1:0-3649 GCA_964226865.1 Myxococcota bacterium
GTCTCGATGAGCACGGGGCCGGGGGGCTCGGGCGGGGGCGGGGGCGCACGGGCGGCCTCGGCGGCCTCGTCGCGCTCGATGTCGTCGAGGGCGGGCGCCGGGCAGGCGAGGGTGAGCAACAGCAGCGCGGCGAGACCCGCGGCGGCGGACGGACGGGGCATGGGGGCCCTCGGGGCTGGCGGGCGCGGAGGGGGTGGTGCCGGCACGAGGGGCGACACGCGGGGACACTCCTCTTGGCCCGCCCACAGCCTGCTTGCAAGTCACAGGGCCCGCTGGATGTGCCCACCCCCACGGCACAGTCGGGCGCGCCGAGCCGGGCGAGGGGGTAGGATGCCCCACCGGGCCCCTGTGCCGCCTGTCGCGCCGGCCTCCCGGCCGCTCCGTTCCCGTGCCACGAGGCTGTCTTGGCCCGTCTCCAGCTGCCATCCCGGCCCCCCGAGCGCCTGCGCAAGGCCGCCGATCCGGCCGTGGCCCGGGTGCCTCCCGCCCCCCGCCGGCTCATCCGTCCCGACCAGAAGATCCGGCTGCGGCGGCTCGGCGTGCTCGCGGCCCTCGTCGCCGTGCTGCTGGTGTTCTGGCAGAGCGTCGCCCTGCTCCCGCTGCGCCTCGTCGTCGTGACCTTCCACGAGCTCGGCCACGCGGCCATGGCCTGGGTCACGGGCGGGGAGGTGGTCGAGGTGATGGTCGGCATGGACGAGGGCGGGCGCACGGTCACCCGCGGCGGCGACCCGGTGCTCATCCTCAACGGCGGCTACCTGGGCAGCCTCGTGGCGGGCCTCGCGATGCTGTGGTTCCTCGAGCTGCCCGGCGGCGCGCGCACGGTGGCCGGGGTGCTGGGCGGCGCCCTGTCCATCGTCGCCGTGCGCTGGTTCACGGTCTCGGGCACGGGCTTCGGCCTCGTGCTGGTCACCGGGGTGCTGCTCATCGGCGTCGCGACCCGCAGCCCCGAGTGGCTGGTCGAGTGGGCCGTGCGCCTCGTGGGCTGGTTCAGCATCATCTACGCGCTCGTCGACCTGCGGGCCGACGTCTTCGCCGCCGGGGGCGCCGGGGTGCTCAGCGACGCGGCCCAGCTCGAGGGGCTCACCAGCGTGCCCGCCGTCTTCTGGGGCTTCGGCTGGCTGGTCGCCGGGCTCTTCTTCGTCTGGGCCATGGGCCGGCGCCTCGTCTGAGGCACGACCGGGCGGTCATCCCCCAGGCACGGCGCGGTGCCGCGCCCGGATCCCCGAAATCCCGCCGACGCGCGGCGGGCTGTGGACGGGGGCCCGGCCGTCCCGCTAGAACCGGAGCGCCGGTCGTCCCCGCGCCTGCGCGTGTCCCGTCCAGAGAGGTCTCCATGGTCGCCCCGCTGCTCGCCGCCCTCGGGCTCGCCGCCCACACCATGGCCCCCGTGCCGCCCCCCGTCAGTGTCACGGCCGAGGAGGCCGCCCAGCTGGCCCAGGGCGACATCGTCGTGCGCTACCGCGGCGGCGGCAAGCCCACCCTCGCCGTGGTCGATGTCGCCGCGCCGCCCGCCAAGGTGATGGACGCGGTGCTCGATCTGCGGGCCCGGGGGGGCGACATCGGGGCCCTCAAGAGCGTCGAGGTCTACGAAGAGACGCCGGCCCGCCTCGGTGCCCGCTGGGAGCTGGGCATGTCGGTCTTCACCGCCACCTTCCACATCCGCTACGAGGTCGACCGGGCCGCCGGCTGGTGCACCTACACCCTCGACGACACCCGCGAGAACGACGTCAGCTCCAGCGAAGGCAGCTACCAGGTCTACGCGCTGGGCGCCGGCTCGCGGCTGGTCTACCGCAGCGTGTCGAGCATGGAGGGCGCCCCGGACTGGCTCAAGAAGAAGGTCGCCCACTCCTCGGCCCGCGAGATGCTCGGGGGCATGAAGGCACGGGCGGAGAAGTAGATGGCCGCACCGTCCGACCGGCCCCCCGGGGGCGCCCTGTGGAGGGCCGCGCTGGCGCTCGTGGCCGCCAGCGGCTGTGGGTCCGCGCGTCCGCCGGACGTGGTCATCATCGTCATGGACACCGTGCGGGCCGACATCCACGCGGAGGTCGACACCCCCGTCTTCGACGCCGTGGCCGCCGCCGGGGCCGCCCCCCGGGCCTGGGCCGGCTCGACCTGGACGGCCCCGAGCACCATCTCGCTGATGACGGGGCTGCCTGTCTACGCCCACGGCTGGGACTTCTCCTTCCCGCGCCACCTCGACGAACAGACCCACAGCTACCCCGCCATCCCCGCGGCGCTGCCCACCCTCGGCACCGTGCTCGCCGGCGAGGGCTACCAGACCGTCGGCCTCTACGGGAACATGCTGCTGAGCCGGCCCATCGGCTGGCAGCGGGGCTTCGCCGTCTGGGAGCACGTGCCCGACAAGGCCATCGCCGAAGACGTGGCCGCCCGGGTCGCCGCGCTGGACCCCGACCAGCCCGCCTTCTTCTACATCCACCTCAAGGGCGCCCACTACCCCTGCCAGCCCGCGCCCGAGACCCGCCGCAAGTGGGACCTCCCCCAGCAGAGCTGGCTGCGCGGCGCCATCACGACCCTGCCCGAGCGCAGCGCCACCTACCAGGCGCGCTACCGGCGGGCCTACCGCGCCGAGGTCGAAGACACCGACGCCCGGGTCGGGGCCATCCTCGAGGCCCTCGGCTCTCGCGCCGAGGGGGTCGTCGTCATCACGGCCGACCACGGCGAGCTGCTCGGGGAGCACGGCGAGTGGGGCCACGACCACTGGCTCTGGGAGCCCCTGCCCGGTGTGCCCTTCGCAGCCAAGGGCCTGGGCGCGCTGCCGTCGCCCTTCTCGACGGTGGGCGTGGCCGCCCGGGTCGCTGCCGCCGCGGGGGCCGGAGACGTCTTCCCCACCCTCGACGGGGCGCCGCTGGCCCAGCGGGAGGGCCACGTCGCGACCACCCTGGCCGACGGCACCAAGGCCATCTGGGACCCGCGCCTGGGCTCGGGCCTCTCGGTCTACAGCCTCGCCGACGATCCCCGCGAGACCACGCCCCTGTGGCACCCCCTCGACCGGGCCCGCCTCGTGCTGGCCCGCGCCCGGGCCGAGGCCGCGCTGCCCCACCGCTCCCTCGAGCTGGTCCCCACGGCGATGACCGAAGAGACCCTCGGGCTGCTCGAAGAGCTCGGCTACATGGGCAACTGAGCAGGGCGCGCCCGCTCAGACCCCGCTGAACTGCACCCCCTCGAAGACGAGGGTCGGGGTCGAGCTCGCGGCGTAGGCCCAGGGGTCGTTGCCCACCTCGACCAGCCGCCCGAAGAGCGCGGCGAGGTTGCCGGTGACGTTCATCTCGCCGATGGGGCCCCCGAGCTTGCCGTCGGTGACGGCGTGGCCGCGCAGCCCGAAGCTGAAGTCGCCGGTCGTGGGGTCGGCGTTGCCGCCCAGCCAGGAGGTCAGGTAGATGGCCTCGGGGGCATCGGCGATGATCTCGGCCAGGCCGCGGCTGCCGGGCGCCCAGCGCAGGTTCGTGCGCCCGCCGGTGGTCGGTGCCATGCCGGCCTTGCGCCCGTAGTAGGTGTCGACGAAGACGTTCTGGACGACGCCGTTCTCGACGATGGCCAGCTCGCGGGCGGCTTTTATATGTCCCATTCCACTTGAACCTCAATCACACATGGAACCATTGGCGGTGAACCGTCGAATGTGATATTACAC
>CAXQUZ010000499.1:0-54927 GCA_964226865.1 Myxococcota bacterium
CGACGCTCTTCCGATCTCCTGCCTCGAGCTCAGCCCCCGCGACCGCAGCAACCAGCGGCGCTTCACCCTCAGCACGGCCGTCTGGGCGGCGGTCTACCTGGCCAGCACGGCCGTGGTCGTCGCCGACGGCACGGGCACGGGGCTGCGGGCCGGGGTCGCCCTGCTCACCCTGCTCGCGAGCCTGCCCGTCGTGCTGAGCTTCGCCCGCTACGTGCGCCAGGCCGACGAGCTGGTGCGCAGCATCGAGCTCCAGGCCCTCGCCATCGCGGCCGGCGTGCTCTTCGTGCTGCTGCCGGCCCTGCGGGTCGTCGGCGCCTTCGCCGCGCTGCCCCTGCTCGACCACCTGCCCCTGCTGGCCCTCGGCCTGACCCACTCCTTCGCCAGCACCCTGCTGCACCGGAGCTACCGGTGACCAACGACCTGCCCGCCCGCCGGGCCGCCCGCGGCTGGACCCAGTCCGAGCTGGCCCAGCGCCTCGAGGTGTCGCGCCAGACGGTCAACGCCATCGAGAAGGGCCGCTACGACCCGAGCCTGCCCCTGGCCTTCCGCATCGCCGCCCTCTTCGGGGCGCGCATCGAAGACATCTTCACCCCGGGCTGAGCCGGCGCCGGCCCTCAGCGCGGGGGCAGGGCCGCGGCCACGGCCGGGGCGAGCTGCTCGGCCATGGCCTGGTGGCCCCGGGGGGTGAGGTGGATGGGGTCGGTGAACCAGCCGGGAGGCGCTGCGACACCGTGTTGGTCGGCCATGTCGACGATGGTGGCGCCCGTCTGGGCGGCGACCTCGCGCAGGATGCGGTCGGCGCTGGGCGGTGCCCGCAGGGGCAGCCGGGCCTCGTCGCGGGAGCGGTCGCAGGCGGCCTGGGCCCCGGCGCGATCGCCCTGGGCCCAGGCGCGCCGCGACACGAGCCAGGCGTGCAGGGCGCCCTCGCCACAGAGCCGGGCCGCCCGGTCGACCGTGGCCGCCGTGACGGGCCCGGGGCCGACGAGCTGGGGGATGGCGGCGGCACAGTCCGGGTGGCCCGTCGTGTCTTCGCCGCTCGGGGGCCAGTGGGGCGCCCGGAGCAAGGTGGCCAGGATGACGTGGGCGCCGATGTCTTGGAGGGCGTCGACGAGGGTGCGCAGGTCGCTCTGGTACCGGGCGTCGAGGGCGGGCCGCAGGGTGCGGGCCTGCTGGCTCTCGACCGGGTTGACGTAGCGGGCCGTGCGCATCGGCGGGGGCGCGCCGCCGGGCGGTCGGGTCAGCAGCCCGAGCAGGTGGCTGCGCCGCACCAGGGCCGAGACCGCCAGGGCGCCGGGGCTGCTGCGCTGGAGGCCCCCCTGGAAGACGTCGGCGGCGTAGTCGTTGTGGCCGCTGTAGACGACGACCACATCCGGCGCCACGGGCTCCAGGCCCTCGCTGATGCCGATGAGGCCCGCCACGCTCAGGCCGGGCACCCCCAGGCTCACGACCTCGGCGGCGCCGCCCAGGGCCCGGGCGAGGTGGGGGCCGAGGTCGATGCCGCCGGTGGGGATGCGCACCGACGAGCCCCCGAGCAGCACCACCCGCGGCCCGCTCTTGGCCGGGATCTCGACCGTGCTGGGCGGATCGCCCGGGCAGCGCAGGGCCGTGCCCCCCGGGGCCGGACCGAGCCCGCACTGGTGCACCCGGATCCACAGGTCGTCGGGCGCCGGCGGCCCCCAGAGCCCGCGCATGACCAGCTCGGTGGCGCCCAGGGCGAGGAGCAGCAGGGTGACCGGGACGAGGGCGAAGAGCGCGCGCCGCCGTGCCTCAGCCACCCTCGGCCTCGCACCAGGTGTCGGCGCGGGCGCACCAGCTCGCCGCCGCCTCGGTGGCCGCGAGGGAGGTGCCCTCGGGCATCCAGGCCAGCCCCTCGACCGTGCGCACGTAGACCTGCCAGTGGAGCAGCAGCCCGAGCAGGGCCGGGTCTTCGGCGAGGCGCTCGTGGTAGGCGAGCACGGCCGAGACGTAGGACGGGGACTGGTTGTAGTGCCACAGGGCCCGGCCCAGGTCGCGGGCGGCCCCGTGGGCGGCGAGGTGGCGGCCGGCGGCCATGATGGCGTCGTGGGGGTCGAGGATGTCGCCCCCGTTGCCGAAGCGGGCCCAGGTCTCGGGGATGAACTGCATGGGGCCCATCGCGCCGGCGTGGCTCACCCCCTGCAGCCGGCCGAAGCGGGTCTCGACGAGGTGGACCGCTGCGAGCACCGTCCAGGGCACCCCGGAGGCGGCGGCGCTCTCGTCGTACCAGGCCCGCAGCTGGGCCACCGGGGGCGGCGCCGTGATGGTCCAGGCGGGCACCGTGCGCCGGGCCTTGGTGACCGTGCGTGCGATGCGGCCCGTGGCCGTCGAGAGGGCCTCCACCCGGGGGCGCATGGCGGGGTCGAGTGCGGCGAGAACGCCCTCGCGCAGGGCATCGTCCTTCGACAGGGCCCGGTGGATGCGCTGGTGGAGGTGGCCGGCGGTGGCGAGCGCCGCGGCCGGGGCGGCGGGATCGGCGGCGAGGGCGTGGAGCGTGCGGAGCTGGTCGGCGACGGCCGCGGCGTCGGCCCCCACGGCGGGGGGCACGGCGGCCTGGGCGAGGCCCAGCGCGAGGACGAGGCTCACCACGGCAGGGGCACCGGGCCGAGGGCCGCGAGATCGACCGGTGGGCCGTCCTTTCCGGCGAGCACGAAGCGCTCGAAGAGGGCGCGGAAGTCGTGGTAGGCGGCGTCGACCCGGACCAGCGCGGCCTCGTCCCGGGCCCGGGCCAGCTCGACCACGAGGCCCTCGAGCAGCACCCGGATCAGCACGGCCATGCGCTCGGGGGGCACGGCGAGCTGGTCGAGCTCCTGGGCGAAGACGAGCTGGATGGCGTCCTGGAGCAGGGCCGTGGACTCGTCGTAGAAGGCCGAGACCTTCGTGCCCAGGGGCGAGTCGTGGCTCGACAGGGCGAGGGTCTCGACCACGAAGGGCGCGCCGCCGTGCAGCTCGCGCACCGACTCCCACATCGCGTCGAGGGCCTCGAGGGCGCTCGGCAGCCCGCCCTCGCCCCGCTGGGCCCGCTCGCTGAAGCGCTCGTGGAGCTGGCGGAAGAAGGCGCGCTGGGTCTCGACGAGGAGGTGGTCCTTGCTCTCGAAGTGGTAGTGGAGCAGCCCCTTGCTGACCCCGGCCTCCTTGGCGACCGCGCCGAGGGTCGCGCCCGAGAAGCCGCTGCGGCCGATGGCCCGGCGGGCGGCGCCCAGGATGCGGCCCACGGTCTCGCGGCGCCGGCCGCTGCGGGCGCTCGCGTCGCCCGGCGCCGGGCCCGCACCGGGGGGGGCGCCGCCGGGGCGCGCGTGGGGGTCGTCGGCCATGCTGTCCTCCCTGGCCCGCGGGCCCGCCGCTCCCAGCATAGGATTGGCGGCCTCCCCTGTCACGTCTCCGCGCCCCCGCTGGGCGCCGCAGGAGCTGCCATGCGCCGGAACCCCCCCATGTTCGCCACTCTCGCCCTCGTGGGCGCCGGGCTGCTCGGCCCGGTGGCCCAGGCCGCTCCCGCCCTCGAGCTCGCCGAGAGCGTGCCGCGCCAGACCACCCTCGACGACCCTGCCATGCCCCAGGCCGCCGACGTCTGGCTCGCGCTCATCGGCAGCGCAACCGAGCGCATCGACATCAGCCAGTTCTACCTGGCGCCCGGCCCCGCGGGCCAGAGCCAGCTCGCCCCCGTGCTCGAGCTGCTCCAGAAGAAGGCCAAGAAGGGCGTGAAGGTACGGTTCCTCATCGATGCCAACTTCCGGGCCACCGACTGGGCCGCCGTCGAGGCCCTCGAGAAGACCAAGAACATCGAGCTGCGCCGCTACGACATCGCCGCGATCACCGGCGGCGTGCAGCATGCCAAGTACTTCCTGGTCGACGGCAAGACCGGCTGGATCGGCAGCCAGAACTTCGACTGGCGCTCGCTCGACCACATCCAGGAGCTCGGCTTCACCCTCCACGCTCCGGCGGCGGTGGCGGATCTCCAGAAGGTCTTCAACCTCGACTGGGAGCTGGCCCACGGCGCCAGCGCCCGCCCGGCCCCCGCCGCCGCCACCCCCGTGCCCGTCACCGAGGCCGGCACCGTGGGCGAGGGCGACGACAGCGCCGTCAAGATCGGCCTCGTCGCCAGTCCCCAGGGCCTGCTGCCCGACGGCGTGCGCTGGGATCTGCCGCTGCTGCTCGCCGCCATCGACGGTGCCGAGACCACCGTGCGCATCCAGCTCATGACCTATGCCCTGGTCGGCTACGACAAGCAGTACTGGGACGAGCTGGACCGGGCCCTGCGCCGGGCAGCGGCCCGGGGGGTCAAGGTCGAGCTGATGGTGGCCGACTGGAACCTCAGCAAGTCCAAGCAGCCCTACCTCAAGTCGCTGGTGGTGCTGCCGGGCATCAAGGTCAAGGTGGTCGCCATCCCCCAGATCGAGGGCGACTTCGTCGAGTTCGGCCGGGTCGTCCACGCCAAGTACATGGTCGTCGACGGCCAGTGGTCCTGGGTGGGCACCTCGAACTGGTCGCGGGACTACTTCCACGGCAGCCGCAACGTGGGGGTGGTCGTCGAGGGGGCCGCGCTCGCCAGCCAGCTCGACGCCTGGTTCGCCCACACCTGGACGAGCCCCTACGCCCAGGAGCTGCGCCCCGCCCGGCGCTACCATGCACCGCCCCGCACCCTGCGCGACCTCGAGCGCGAGCGGAAGCGCGCCGGCAAGCCGGGCGTCGAGGGCTCGTCGGCCGAGGAGTAGCGGCGCCGCTCAGGCGGGGTCGGCCGGCCGGTACCTGCGGGGCAGCCAGAGGTCGCGGGCCAGCCCCCGGCGCTCGAGCCAGCGGATGAGGGCCCACGAGAGGTCGGCGCCCCCGTCGAGGGCGTGGCGGGCGCTGCGCGGGTAGCGGTGGTGGCCGTTGTGGTAGCCCTCGCCGTGGGTCAGCCAGGCCACCCAGGGCACGTCGCGGCTGTCGTCGCCGGTCTCGAAGGGCTGGCGCCCCTGGCCGGGCAGGTGGCAGATGCTGTTGACCGCCCAGCTCGTGTTGGTGAGCCAGGCGTGCATGGCCCAGAGCCAGGCGATGCCCCAGCCGCCGCCGATGTGCCAGGCGACGAAGATCTGGAGCCCGAAGAGGGTCGGCATGACCAGCGGCGCGTCGAGCAGGGCCAGCAGGGGCTCCTTCATCAGATCCTTGGCCATGCTGCGCCAGGTCGGCGGGTTGCGGCCGGCGAGGCGCTTGAGATCGTGCCAGAGGATGGTGGCCTGCTGGCCGAAGCCCGAGAGCGCGTAGATGGCGCAGAGAACGGGGTTCTCGACGCCGATGAGCCAGCCGCAGTGGGCCCACCAGAAGCCCCGCCGGGGCGAGTGGGGGTCTTCGGCCGGGTCGTCCGAGCGCAGGTGGTGGAGCCGGTGGAGGGCCACCCAGAACACAGGCGAGCCACTGGTCGAGGCCCCCATCAGCACGAGGGCGGCCCGGGCGGCGGGGGCCGCCACGAAGGAGCGGTGGGTGAGCAGCCGGTGGTAGCCCACGGTGTTCCCCAGGCCGCCGAGGGTGGTGGCGACCACCAGCGAGGAGAGGCCCAGGGCCCACGACAACAGCGTCCAGGTGGAGGTGTCCATCCGGAGCGACTAACCCCTGCGCCGGTCGCCGTCTTGGAGTATACAAAGTGTAGACATCGCACCCCGCCGCCCTGCGGCCGCGGGCCACCGGAGACCCCCATGCCCCGCCCCTCGCGCCTCGTCGGCGCCGACCGCACGGCCGCCCTCGCCGATCTGCCGGCCTGGTCGCTGGCCCCCGACCGCGACGCCCTCCAGCGCGCCTTCCGCTTCGCCGACTTCAGGTCCGCCTTCGGCTTCATGGCCCAGGTCGCGCTCTGGGCCGAGAAGCACGACCACCACCCCGAGTGGAGCAACGTCTACAACCGGGTCGAGGTGACCCTCACCACCCACGACTGCGACGGCATCAGCGCCCTCGACGTGGCCCTGGCCTGCTACATGGACGGCCTCGCCGACGGTGCGGCATGAGGGCGGCCCTGGTGGTGCTGCTCGCCCTCGGGGGCTGTGCGGCGGTCGACGAGAAGGCCGACTCTGGCGCGGTCTCCGCGGGCGGAGAGGGCGAGACCGGTGCGGACGGGACCGGGGACGACGGGACGGGCGACGGCACCGGGGACGCGGGCTCTGGCGACGCGGGCACCGGCGACGACAGTGGGGGGGACGAGGGCACCGGCGACGACGGCACCGGCGACGACGGGACGGGGGACGAGGGCACCGGTGACGACGGGACCGGCGACGACGGCACCGGCGACGACGGTGCGGGGGACGAGGGCGGGGGCGACGACGGCGGCGCCGCGCCCACCGACTACAGCCAGCCGGGGCCCGAGACGGTCAGCACCACCACGACCGCGGTGGTCGTCGACAGCGACTGCACGATGGACCTCACCCTCGTGGCGCCGGCGACCGCCCGGGGGCCCCTCGTGGTGCTCGGCCACGGCTTCCTGCGTGCGCCGGCCAACGTGCTCGGCTGGGCCGAACACTGGGCCAGCTGGGGGCTGACCGTGGCCGTGCCCGCCCTCTGCCACGCCTCGGCCTTCGACACCGACCACGCGGCCAACGGCGAAGAGCTGGCCCTGCTCGCGGGCATGGTCCAGCCCGGCCCGGTGCTCTACGCCGGCCACTCTGCCGGTGGGCTCGCCGCGGCCCTGGCCACCCTCGAAGACAGCGACGCCGTGGGCATGGTGGGCCTCGACCCGGTCGATGCCCTCAACCTCGGCACGGGCGCCCTGCCCGCCGCCACCGTGCCCATGCTGGGCCTCGTGGGCGAGCCCTCGCTCTGCAACGCCAGCGCCAACGGCGAGGCCCTCATCGAGGCCGCGCCGGACGGCGTCGCCCTGCGCATCACCGAGGCCGACCACTGCGACTTCGAGAGCCCCACCGACGTGCTCTGCCAGGTGGCCTGCCCGGGCACGAACACGGCCTTCTCGGACGCCGAGATCGCCTCCGCCGTGCGGGGCCTGTCGACGGCGGCCCTGCTCGACATGGGCGGGCTCATCACCGACGGCGCCGACTGGCTCGACCCCTCGGGCGCCGCCATGGCGGCCCTGCTCGCGAGCGGCCAGGTCCAGTCCCTCTGAGGGACGGGGGCCGGCCCCTGGTCGGCCCACCTGCGCCGAGACCGCCTCAGTAGAGGACGTTGCTCGAGTAGAGCAGCACCTCGTAGTAGCCATCGTCGCTGGCGTAGCCGAAGTCGAGGTAGGTCGCGGCATCGGACGCGGCGAAGGCCCAGTAGCCGTAGCCCCCGCCGTCGGCCGGGTAGACGATGAGGTCGTAGGGGCTCGACCGGAGCAGGCCGATGGTGCCCGTGTAGCTCGAGGCCGAGCAGCCCCAGTCGGCGTCCTCGAGGGTCCAGGTCATGCCCAGGACGAGGTCACAGCTCGGGCAGAAGCTCGACGAAGAGCTCGTGCCGTAGGCCGCCCACGCGGCGCTGCAGGACCAGAGCCAGGTGCCCCAGTCGCGGTGGGTCTCGCCCCGGGCGGTCAGGCTGCGGTCGACGTCGGCATCGCTGTCGGCGTCACTGTCGGCATCGCTGTCTGCGTCGCTGTCGGCATCGCTGTCTGCGTCGGCATCGGCATCCGCGTCGCTGTCTGCGTCGGCATCCGCGTCGCTGTCGGCATCCGCGTCGGCGTCGCTGTCTGTGTCGGCGTCGGCGTCGGCATCCGCGTCGGCATCACTGTCGCTGTCTGCGTCGGCGTCCGCCTCGCTGGCGGCGCCGTCGTCCTTCGGGGCCGAGAGCGTGGAGCCGGGGCGCTCCGGAAAGCAGCCGGCGAGGGCAAACAGGACGATGGCGGCGTGGCGTTGCATGGGCGCGCTGTATCGTGCCCCCCCCATGGCCGGCATGGATCGTCACGCTGCGCCGGGTCAGGGCACCAGCTGCACGTCGTCGGCGGCCTGGTAGCGCAGCCGGCACCAGGGCCCGCCCATGGCGTCGGGCAGCCACTGGATCTCGCCCCGGTACTCCTCGCCCGTCCAGGTGAAGCGCTCCGGGCCGTCGGGCATGCCGAGGCCGATCTCCTTCTCGACGGCGGCGCGGGCGGTCGTGCACTCGTCGAGGGTGGCGCCCCGGCGGATGATCTCGATGACCCGCAGCCGCCGGCTGTCGCCGAAGTAGAGCACCACGTCGGGGAACTCCACCTCGTTGAGCTTGGTGTGGGTGGCGCCGGGCTTGCGGTAGATGTCGGCCTGGCTGCCGTCGCTGAAGAAGGCCGTGCCCTTCTTGGCGCCCAGGTTGCCGAACTGCCACATCATCGTGCCGATGGGGCCGACGGTGGTGCCGCGCAGGTCGTCGATGCGCTCGGCGGTCGAGGCGAGCTGGTCGGGGGTGGGCACGGGCGGGCCCACGGGCTCGTCGGTCTCTTCGCCGCAGCCCCCGGCCGCGAGGCCGAGCAGCAGGGCCGCCACCGCGGCGGGGGCGCGGCCGCCCAGGGAGACGAGGGCGCGCCGCTCATGGTGCGCGGGGTGCAGGTCTTCGCGCGCGGGGCGCTTGGCGCGGTGGGGGTCGATGGCATACCTCTCGGGCGCGGGTGTGCGCTGCATCGGACGACCCGACCCAGACTTGGAGGCCCCGTGCGCCCCGTCCGCATCTATCGGGCCCACGGGCTCCCCGACGCCCACATGATGCGAGACTACCTCGAGCGCGCCGGCCTCGATGTCGAGCTGCGCGGGGTCGCGCTCTCCGGGCTCGCGGGCCTCATCCCCCTGCGCGACAGCCAGCCGACGCTCTGGGTGCGGCCCGAAGACGAGCCCCGCGCCCGCAGCCTGCTGGCCCAACACCACGCGGCCCTCGAGGCGGCCGGCCCCGAGTGGACCTGCCGCAGCTGCGGAGAGACGGTCGACGGCCACTTCCAGCGCTGCTGGAACTGCTCGAAGCTGCGCATCTCCTAGGCGCCCCCTCCGAGCGGGCCACGGGCCGCCGGGACTGTGCAACACTGCGGCCCGCCCGACCGTAGGCCCCGTCCGGTCGTCGCCGCCGACCGCTTGCGCGCGCCCTCCGTCGTGGAACGGGCGCGGGCTGGTTACCGGTCCCCCCCGCTGGGAGTCAGAACCCGCCCCATGATGGACTTCATCCACCAGTCGCTCACCCTGCCCACCGCGGTCTACACCGTGATGCTCGGCTTCGTGCTCGCCTACTGGTCGCTGGCCATCATCGGACTGCTCGACATCGACATGGTCGACATCGACGGCGAGCTGGGGGTCGACCTCGACCTCGACCTCGACATGGACGTCGCCCTCGATCTCGACATGGACCTCGACCTCGACGGTCCCGACCTCGACCTCGACGGCCCCGAGCTCGACCTCGACGCCCCGGATCTCGACGCCGGCGACGCCCCCGCCGGGCCCGACATCGGCCTCTTGGCGACCGTTCTCGGTGCCTTCGGCCTCACCCGGGTGCCCGTCACCGTCTCGGTCAGCTTCGTCGTGCTCATCGGCTGGGTCTTCTGCAGCCTCGGCATGCTCGAGCTGCCCCGGCTGCTGCCCATGGTGCCCGGCCTGGCCATCTCGGTGGTCGTGGGCCTCGGCAGCCTGCTGCTCGCCCTGCCCCTCTCCGGCGTCGTCTCGCGCCCCCTCGCGCCCCTCTTCAAGATCCACAAGGCCAAGTCCCGCCGCTCCTTCATCGGCGAGACGGCCACGGTCACGACCCAGCGGGTCGACGAGCGCTTCGGCCAGGCCGAGATCCACGACGGCGGCGCCGGCCTCACCGTCCAGGTCCGCACCCGGGGCGAGAACAGCCTGACCAAGGGCGACGAGGCGCTGGTCATCTCCTACGACGACGCCCGCGAGGCCTACGTGGTCGAGCCCCTCGGCACCCCCCGCGCCGAGAAGCTCCAGGCCCGCATCGACCAGATCCGCCAGAAGCGCGCCGCCGCCGCCCGGTCCCGCCGCAGCCGCCGCTGAGCCCCCTCCCGGCGACCGGGTCCCCCCGGCCGCTTCCTTCTCTTGTCCGCCGCGCCACCCGCCACCCCGAGGAGCCATGAACCTCATCATCATCGTCGCCATCGTCGCTGCGCTCATCATCGTCGGCGGCATCCTCGCCTTCGTGGTGAGCTGCTACAAGAAGGTCGACCAGGGCCACGCCCTCATCATCAACAAGATGCAGGCCGAGCCCACCGTGACCTTCACGGGCGGCGTGGTCATCCCCATCCTCCACCGCTCGGAGGTCATGAACATCTCGGTGAAGACCATCGAGATCGACCGCCGCGGCAAGGACGGCCTCACCTGCAAGGACGACATCCGGGCCGACATCCGGGTGAGCTTCTTCGTCAAGGTCAACAAGACCCAGGAGGACGTGCTCAAGGTCGCCCAGAGCATCGGCTGCGCCCGGGCCAGCGACCAGAAGACGATGGAAGAGCTCTTCGTGGCGAAGTTCTCGGAGGCCCTCAAGACCGTCGGCAAGCGGCTCGAGTTCGAAGAGCTCTACACCCAGCGCGACGACTTCAAGGACCAGATCATCGACGTCATCGGCCGCGACCTCGAGGGCTACATCCTCACCGACGCCGCCATCGACTACCTCGAGCAGACCCCGGTCGAGATGCTCGACAAGGACAACATCCTCGACGCCCGCGGCATCCGGAAGATCACCGAGCTCACGGCCGTCCAGAACGTCAAGACCAACGACCTGCGCCAGACCGAGCGCAAGGAGATGGCCCGCCAGAACCTCGAGGGCGACGAGGCCATCCTCGAGCTCGACAAGCGCCGGGCCGACGCCGAGGCCAAGCAGCAGCGCGAGATCGCCAACGTGCGGGCCCGCGAGAAGGCCGAGTCGGACAAGGTGGCGGCCGAGGAGCACCGGAAGGCCGAGCTGGCGCGCATCAAGGCCTCTGAAGAGGTCGAGCTGAGCCAGGTCAACAAGGACCGCCAGCTCGAGGTGGCCAACAAGGACAAGGAGCGCGTGGTCGCCATCAAGTCCGAGCAGGTCGAGAAGGAGCGCCAGCTCGAGGTCATCGCCCGTGAGCGCCAGGTCGAGCTCATGCGCATCGACAAGGAGAAGGCCCTCGAGGTCGAGAAGAAGAACATCGCCGACACCGTGCGGGCCCGCATCGCGGTCGAGAAGAACGTCGCCGAGGAGGAAGAGCGCATCAAGACGCTGCGCGCCACCGCCGAGGCGAACCGCCAGAAGGACGTGATGGTCACGCTGGCCGAGGCCGAGGCCCAGGAGGGCCTGGTCAAGGACATCAAGAGGGCCGAGGCCCAGGAGAAGGTGGCCGAGTTCGCCGCCCGCGAGCGGCTGGTCATGGCCAACGCCGCCCTCGAGGCCGCCGAGAAGGAGGCCCAGGCCAAGATCCGGCTCGCCGAGGGCACCCAGGCCGAGGAGGCCGCCGCCGGCCTCGCCAGCGCCCGGGTCAAGGAGGCCGAGGCCCTCGCCCTCGAGAAGACGGGCATGGCCGAGGCCAAGGTCACCCGCGAGCGCATGGAGGCCGAGGCCGAGGGCTCCGAGAAGAAGGGGCTGGCCGCTGCCCGGGTGCGCGAGGCCCAGGCCGCCGTGGTCGAGCGCGAGGGCAAGGCCAAGGCCGACGTCATCCGGCTCCAGGGCGAGGCCGACGCCGCCGCCCGCGAGGCCCAGGGCCTCGCCGACGCCCGGGCCACGAAGGAGCGCATGGCCGCCGAGGCCGCGGGCCTGGCCGACAAGCTCGCCGCCATGAAGGCCATGGAGGGCGCCGCCCGCGAGCACGAGGAGTTCCGCATCCAGCTCGAGCACCAGCGCACCATCCAGCTCGCCCGCCTCGACGCCCAGAAGGCGCTGGCCGAGGCCCAGGCCCGCATCCTGGGCGAGGCCTTCAAGACCGCCGACATCAAGATCATCGGCGGCGAGAGCCAGTTCATGGAGCGCTTCACCAGCGCCGCCACCCTCGGCCAGTCGCTCGACGGCTTCGTCGACAACAGCGGCGCCGCCCAGCAGGTGCTGGAGTCGGTCACGACGGGCGAGGGCATGGGCAACCTGCTCACCAACGCCAGCCTCGCGGCCGTGCTCACCAAGCTCATGGACCGCACCGACGACGCCGGCCGGGCCAAGCTCCAGACCCTGCTGGACGAGGCCAAGGCGCTCGGCATCGACGCCCTCAAGTAGCGCCGTGGTGGCGGGCCGGTCCGGATGCTCCCGGGTCGGCCCGCCTGCCCCTCGGGCCCGCCGGGGCCCGCTCCCCCCCACCGTGCCGCCGGCCGGGGCCCCTGTCGCTGGCGCCGCCCCGCCGCCTGAACCTCCCCGCCACGGGACCGCTCCATGGCCGAGACCGACGCCCCCGCCTCCGCCCCCACCGGTGAGGCCGCCGCCCAGGCCCAGCTCGAGGGCGGCAACTACGAGGTCATCCGGGCCCGCCTCGAAGAGGACGCCCGCCAGCTCGGCGGCATGGCCCACACCCTCAACGACGAGCGCAAGGCCATCTTCGGCGGCCAGGAGCTCGTCGTGGTGGGCAACGAGCGCATCCGCACCGAACACAACTGCGTGCCGCGCAACCTGGTCAACGTCAACGGCCGGCTGCTGCTCGGCTACAACGTGCGCTTCGCCCTCAAGAAGGACGTCGCCGTCAGCGATGTGTTCAGCATCCACGGCTTCGTGCCCACCGAGGACGGCTTCGACCTCGCGCCGGTCGACGACGCCGACGGGGTGCTCGCCGACCCCACCTTCGTCGAGCACTTCACCGAGCTCTACCGCTACTACAAGGACGCCCGCCTCGAGACCCTGCGGGTCCACGCCGGCAAGCTGCTCGCGGTCTTCCGCATCGGCGAGCGTGCCGAAGACATCCGGGTCTTCCGCTGGGAGCTGCTGCCCGGCCAGCCCGTGCGCTACATCGACAACCGCGGCGAGCGCGACCACACCTTCCCGCCGGCCCACGACTTCGACTGGGTCAAGCCCTCCCGCGACGACCACGTCCTCGGCACCCACCCCCACATCAACATCGCCGACAAGGTCTTCGTCGAGACCGTCGGCGGTGATCTCACGATCAAGGTCGAAGACAACACCGAAGACGGCGCCGGCATCTACTCCGAGCCCGTCGACGACCCCCACCAGTCGCTCGACGACGCCGAGATCCACTACGCCCTGGTCGGCACCCTCGTCCTGCTGCGCATGCGGCCCTTCGGCGAGACCACCACCCGCTACCTGCTCTTCAACACCCGCACCCACGAGGTGCGGCGCATCGACGCCATCGGCCAGGCCTGTGTGTCGCTGCCCGAAGACCACGGCCTCATCTTCCCCGGCGGCTACTACCTGCGCCGGGGCGAGGCGAAGATCTTCGACCCCGAGCCCGAGGGGCTCATCTTCAAGCGCATGCTGAAGAGCCCCAACGGCGAAGACGTGCTCTACGTCTTCCACCACCAGGTCACGGGCCACTATGTGTTGCTGCCCTACAACCTGATCCGCCAAGAGGTGGCCAACCCCATCCAGGGCCACGGCTACACCCTCTTCGAAGACGGCCGCATGGTCGTGTTCCGGGCCGAGTCGGACGAGCCCACCCGGGTCCACCCCATCCAGGTCTGGGACACCCCCTTCACCACCGATGAGTACGCGGCCGCAAACCCCGTCGAGGGCGGCTACCTGGCCAAGATCGGCAACGCGGCGCTGGTCCGGGGCATCTCGGATGTGTTGGCCATCCAGCGCCAGATCGCCAACCTGACGCCGTCGCGGGCCATCTTCGAAGACCTCGTCACGGCCACCACCCGGGCCGTCGACCACCACCACTGGCTCGGCCGACCCGAGGCGGGGGGGCTCAAGGAGGCCCTCGACCAGACCCGGCGCAACGCCGAGCTCATCATCGACGAGTTCGAGAAGCTCCAGGCGCTCCAGCGCAAGGCCGCCGCGGCCCTGGCCGAGGCCCGGAGCGTGCAGGAGCGGCTGCTGCTCGACGTGCGCCCCGACATCCTCACGACCGTGCAGGAGTTCATGGGGGCCATGACGCGGCTGCGCGAGCAGCGGGGCCACCTCATCACGCTCCAGGAGGTGCGGCTCATCGACCGGCCGGCCCTCGATGCGATGGAGGCCGAGGTGGTCGCCCGCTTCGACGAGGCCAGCGCGGGCGTCGTGGCCTTCCTGCTCCAGGACGGCGCGCTGGCGCCCATTGTGCGCGAGATCGGCGAGCTCGAGGAGCGCATCGCCGAGGTCGACCGGGCGCTCGACCTCGTGCCCATCACCGAGGGCATGGACGAGACGGGCACGGGCCTCGAGCTGCTCATCGAGGTCATCGGCGGGCTGGACGTCGGCGATCCCAACGACCGCACCCGCATCCTCGAGAACATCAGCGAGGTCTTCGGCCAGCTCAACCGGGTGCGGGCCGTGCTCGAGGGGCGCCGCCGCGAGCTGGCCCGGGCCGAGGCCAAGGCCGAGTTCGCCGCCCAGTTCAAGCTGCTCAGCCAGGGCGTCAGCAGCGCCCTGGCCATGGCCGACGCCCCCGAGAAGTGCGACGAGCAGCTCTCGCGGCTCATGGTCCAGCTCGAGGAGCTCGAGGGCCGCTTCGGCGAGTTCGAGGAGTACCTGCTCGACATCACGGTCAAGCGGGACGAGATCTCCCAGGCCTTCGAGAGCAAGCGCCAGCAGCTCATGGAGGCCCGCCAGCGGCGCATCGGCGCCCTCTTCGCCAGCGGCGAGCGCATCCTCACGGCCGTCCACCGGCGCTCGGCCAGCTTCAAGGAGCCCGACCAGCTCAACAGCTACTTCGCCAGCGACAGCATGGTGCTCAAGCTGCGCAAGCTGGCCGAGCAGCTCGCCGAGCTGGGCGACGCCAACAAGGCCGAGGATCTGCTCGGCAAGCTCAAGAGCGCCAAGCAGCGCTCGCTGCGGGGGCTGCGCGACCGGGCCGATCTCTTCGAGGACGGCGCGGCCATCATCAAGTTCGGCCGCCACCGCTTCGCGGTCAACACCCAGCCCTTCGACCTCACGGTCGTGCCCCGGGGCGAGGGCATGGCCATCCACCTCACGGGCACGGAGTTCTACCAGGAGATCGACGACCCCGACTTCCTGGCCACCCGCGACTTCTGGTCCCAGGCCCTGGTCTCGGAGACCCCGGCCGTCTACCGGGCCGAACACCTCGCGGCCCGGGTGCTCTTTGCGGCCGAGACCAACGAGAGTGGCCTGTCGATGAGCATCTTGGAAGAGGACGGCCTCGAGGCCGAGGGCCTGCTGCAGCGGGTGCGGGCCTTCGCGGCCGACCGCTACGACGAGGGCTACGAGCGCGGGGTCCACGATGCCGACGCCGCCCGCATCCTCGAGAAGCTGCTCCACCTGCGCCAGACCGCCGGGCTGCTGCGCTTCGCCCCCGGGCCCCGGGCCGCGGCCGCCCTGTTCTGGGCCCACCTCGCCGACCGGGACGAGCGGGCGCTCATCCACCGCCAGGCCCGGTCGCTCGGGCGCATGGGCGAGGTGCTGCCGAACCCCCAGGCCACGGCGCGCTTCTCGGCCCGGCTGGGCGAGACCCTGCGCGGCTGGGTCGCGGCCCACGCGCCCACCCTCGCCGCCGAGCTGGCCGACGATGACTGGGCCGTCGCCGGCGACTACCTCTGCGCCGAGCTGGTGGCCGCCCGGCCCCGCTTCGTGCTGGGCGCCCAGGCCGCCGCCATCCTCGACGGGCTGCGCACCTTCCTCGACGGCCACCGCTTCCGGGACGGCCAGAGCGCCCGCCAGGCCTTCGACGACGACCTGCGGGCCCTCGAGGGGCGCCTCGACGAACAGCTCGCCCTCGCCCGCCAGTGGCTCGAGGGCTTCCTGGCCAACACCACCGACGCCCGGCTCCAGTCGCTCGGCTTCTTGCTGGTCGAGGCCGCCGTGGCCCTCGTCACCGACAAGAAGCTCGACCGTGCCCCCTCGACCGCGGGCACGACCGCCGAGGTCACGGGGCTGCTCGGCCAGCACCCCCGGGTGGTCGACCGTGCCCTGTCGCTGCGCCTCGACGAGTTCCTCGACCGGCTGCGCCACTTCGTCTCCCACCGCATCCCCGGCTTCCGGGCCTACCGCGAGGCCCGCCAGCTGCTGCTCGCCCGGGAGCGCCGCCGGCTGCGGGTCGACGAGTTCCAGCCCAAGGTGATGACCACCTTCGTGCGCAACCGGCTCATCAACGAGGTCTACCTGCCCATCATCGGCGACAACCTCGCCAAGCAGATGGGCAGCACGGGCGCCGGCAAGCGCACCGACACGATGGGCATGCTCATGCTCATCTCGCCCCCGGGCTACGGCAAGACGACGCTGATGGAGTACGTGGCCAGCCAGCTCGGCATCGTCTTCATGAAGGTCAACGGCCCGAGCCTCGGCCACGAGGTCCACTCCCTCGACCCCAGCGAAGCCCCGAGCGCGACGGCGCGCCAGGAGGTCGAGAAGATCAACCTCGCCTTCGAGATGGGCAACAACGTGATGCTCTACCTCGACGACATCCAGCACACCCACCCCGAGCTGCTCCAGAAGTTCATCTCGCTGTGTGACGGCACCCGGCGGGTCGAGGGCGTCTGGAAGGGCCGCACCCGCACCTATGACCTCAAGGGCAAGAAGTTCTGTGTGGTCATGGCGGGCAACCCCTACACCGAGACGGGGGCGCGCTTCCAGATCCCCGACATGCTGGCCAACCGGGCCGACACCTACAACCTGGGCGACATCCTCGGCGGCCGCGAAGACCTCTTCGCCCTCTCCTACGTCGAGAACGCCATCACCTCGAACCCGGCCCTGGCGCCGCTGGCGACCCGCGACCCGCAAGACATCCACCGCCTCGTGCGGCTGGCCCAGGGCGAAGAGGTCGACACGGCGGCCTTCTCCCACGACTACAGCGCCGGCGAGCGCCAGGAGTTCGTGGATCTGTTGGCCAAGATGTTCCGGGTGCGCGACACCCTGCTCAAGGTCAACCTCGAGTACATCAAGTCGGCCGCCACCGACGACGGCTACCGCACCGAGCCGCCCTTCAAGCTCCAGGGCTCGTACCGCAACATGGCCAAGATCACCGAGAAGCTGGTGAGCGCCATGAACCTCGACGAGGTCGATCGCCTCATCGAAGACCACTACGTCGGCGAGTCCCAGACGCTCACGACCGGTGCCGAGAACAACCTGCTCAAGCTCTGGGAGCTGCGCGGCAGCCAGAGCCCCGAGCAGAAGGCCCGCTGGGAGGCCATCAAGAAGGACTACGCCCGCCAGAAGCTCATGGGCGGCCAGGACGACGACCCCGTGGCCCGGGTGGTGGGCACCCTCGCCGGCATGGGCGACCAGATCGAGCAGATCGGCGCCGCGCTGCAGCGTCCCTCCGAGGTGGAGGCGCCCCTCGCGGCGCTGCAGTCCGAGCTGGCGGGGCTGCGGAGCGAGCTGGGGGCGCGCCTGGGCAGCCCCGACCAGCTCGCCGGTGCCCTCGGCGGTGTGGTCGGGGCCCTGGGCGAGCTGGGCCGGGCCGTCGAGACCACCCACCAGGGCCAGCGCGGCACGGCCCGGGTGCTCCAGGCCATGGGCAAGAACCTCGTCGAGGCGCTCTCTGTGGCCCCCGCGGCCGCCCCGGCGGCTCCCGCCCCTGCTCCCGCTGCGGCCCCCCCTGCCGCCCCCGCCGCCGCGGGCGAGCGCAGCTGGTTCCAGCCCCACCTCGAGCTCGGGGCCGAGGCCGACCTCGTGATGCGCCACGCCGTGCTGCTCGAGGTCCAGCGCGCCCTGGTCGCCTACGGCCGCATGCAGCACCACGCCGACCGCCAGCTGCGGGCCGGGGAGTATGTGCTGGCGGGCGCCCTGCCCGTGATGCAGCAGCTCGCCGACCACATCACCACGCTGGTCCACGAGCGGCTGCCCCCGGCCCAGCAGGGTCCCTTCATGGACGAGCTGCGCCGGGGCGTCGCCCGGGCCATCAAGGCGCTCTCTGAAGCCACCGGCGAGCGGGTGCCCCCGGACGCGGCCGCCGTGCCCCCGGCGCCGCCGGCCTCGGTGCGCACCACCCAGGCCGCCGTGCGCCACGAGGCCCCGCCGGTCCGGAAGCCCTGAGAGCGCCCGCCGTGTCCCACCCGCCGCCCCCCACCCCCCGACGCGAGGTCGAGCTGCTCGATCGGGCCGACGGCCTCGCGGGGGCCCTGCTCGCCGACATTGCTCACTACTACGGTGTTGTCGTGCCTCCCGACCTGCGGCGCCACAAGGGCTGGATCGGCGACCTCATCGAGCGGGCCCTGGGGGCCATGGCCGGCGGCATGGCGGGGCCCGATCTGCCCGAGCTGGGCATCGAGCTCAAGACCATCCCCGTGACCGAAGACGGCCGTCCCCGCGAGGCGACCTGGGTCTGTGTCGCGCCCATGGACAAGATCGAGCTCGGCCCCTGGGAGCGCAGCCCCGTGCGCAAGAAGCTGGCCCGGGTGCTGTGGGTGCCCATCGTCGGGGACGGGCCCCCGGGCGAGCGGCGGGTCGGGGCGCCGCTGATCTGGTCGCCCAGCGCCGACCAGGAGGAGGCCCTGGCCCAGGACTGGGCCGCCCTCTCCGAGCTCATCTCCGAGGGCGAGGTCTGGCAGTGGAAGGCCCACCACGGCCGGGCGCTCCAGGTGCGGCCGAAGGCCCGCAAGGGCAGCGACTACGTCTGGGTGCTCAACGGCGAGGGCGACTGGGTCCAGACCGTGCCGCTCGGCTTCTACCTGCGCACCCGCTTCACGGCAGGGGTGCTGGCGATGGAAGACCGGCTCACCTCGGGCTGAGGCCCGGGGCTCAGCGGTCTTCGGGCGCGGCGCTCAGCACCTTGTCGACGGCCGCGATGAGGTCTTCGACCAGGAAGGGCTTGTCGATGAGCGGCAGCGTGGGGTCGGTCATGATCCGGCGCACGCTCTCGTGGCTCGAGTAGCCCGACATGTAGAGCACGGCGACGCCGGGGTGGTCGGCATGGACGGCGGCGGCGAGGGCCGGGCCGTCCATCTCGGGCATGAGCACGTCGGTCAGCAGCAGGTCGGGGGCCCCGTGCTCGGCGATGGCGTCGAGGGCCTCGGCGGCGCTGGTGGCCTCCCAGACCGTGAAGCCCGCCCGGCGCAGCCGGTGGCTCACGAGGTGGACCAGCCGCCGCTCGTCGTCCACCACCAGCACGGTCTCGCTGCGGGCCGGCCCCGAGGCGATGCGGAGCACGGGCGGGGAGACCGGCCGGCGGGTGCGGGGCAGCCGGATGGTGACGTGCACCCCCTCGCCCTGGCGGGACTGGATGGTGAGCTGGCCGTTGGCCTGGTCGATGGCGCCCGCGACCGTCGCGAGGCCGAGGCCCGTGCCCACGCCGCCGGTGCGGGTCGTGAAGTAGGGCTCCTGGCAGCGGGCCAGCACGTCGGGGCTCATGCCGGGCCCGTCGTCGGTGAAGCGCAGCACGACCCAGGCCGGCCGGGCGCTGTGGTCGACCGAGACCGAGATCTTGACCGTGCCCGTCTGGGCGATGGCCGCGACGCTGTTCGCCGCGAGGTTGACGAGCACCTGCTCCATGGCGCTGATGTCGACCTCGACCTCGTCGTCTTCGTCGGTCGCCAGCTCGGTCTCGAGGGTGACGGTGGGCGCGAGGATGCGCGCGAGCATGGGCTCGGCGTCGGCGACCAGGGCCGAGAGCCGCACCTGCTGGGGGCTGACCATGCGGCGGCGCGAGTAGGTCAGCAGCCGGGCCACGAGGTCGGCCGCCCGGTTGCCCGCGTCCCGCACCCGCCCGGCGTGGGCGTTGACGGGGGGGCTGCCGAGGTCTTGGATGTCGCTGATGCCCAGCAGCATCACGGTGAGCAGGTTGTTGAGGTCGTGGGCGATGCCCGCGGCCAGCTCGCCCACCACCCGGTTGCGGCGCGCGGCGGCCGTCTCTTCCTGGTCGCGGACCTCTTGGCTGACGTCTTCGAAGATCACGATGACGGTGTTCTCGGGCCCGGGCCCCGCCGTGTGGCGCAGCTGGGTGAGCTCGCCGTCTGCCCGGCGCAGGGGCAGGATCTCGGTGGCGTGCTCCTGCTTGGCCAAGACCTGGGCATAGAGCTCGGGGTAATTGGCCTCGACGAAGGCCGGGATGGCCTCGGCCAGGGGCGCGTCGACCAGTGCCGAGAGGTCGGTGCGGAGGATGCGGCCGGCGGCCGCGTTGGCGTAGATGAGGCGGAAGACCGGCGGGCCGGCGACCCCGGGGGCCAGGGGCTCGGGCCGCAGCACGCTGAGCCCCACCGAGAGCATGTCGAGCATGGCCGCCTGGAGCAGCACCTTGCTCTCGGCCGCGCGCACCCGGCTCACGTCGACGACGCTGAGCACGACGCCGCGCTGGCGCTGGTTCGGGTCGACGAAGGGCCGCGCCTGGAGCACCACCTCGGTGTCGTTCATCTCGAGCGAGCAGTCCTGATCGGTGCCCTGGTCGCGACACAGCCGGGCCTTCTCGAGCGCCGTGCGGTGGGCGTCGGTGGTGGCGAGGTGGGCGAAGGGGCGGCCCTCGTCGCCGGCCCGCAGGTTGAAGAAGCGGGTGGCCTCCTTCGTGAAGCGGCGGATCTGGAGGTCGTCGTCGAGGAAGACCACGCCGATGCGGGTGGACTGGAGCAGGTGGAGCATGTCTTCGCTGAGGGTGACCAGCTCGGCGTTGCTGGCCTGGTACTCGGCGTTGACCGAGTGCAGCTCTTCGTTGACGGACTGGAGCTCTTCGTTTGTGCTCTGGAGCTCTTCATTTGCGGACTGGAGCTCTTCGTTGGTGCTCTCGGCCCGCTCGAGGGTGACCTGGAGCGACTCGCGGGTCCAGGCCAGCTCTTGCTCGAGGGCGGCGGTGCGCTTGGCCACCTCTTCGCTGGTGTCCATGGTCTCGGCGTCGCCGCCGGTGATCTGGAGGGAGTCGCCGACGGCCACGAAGACCATGCTGCCGGTCGCGAGGTCGCCGAGTGGGCGCACCTGGATGCGCAGCGAGCCCGAGGGCAGGGCCACGGGGAAGGCGACCGGCTGGAGGTCGCGCTGGCAGCGGTAGATGGCGGCCCCGAGGGGGCTGCGCAGCTCGGGGGTGACCAGATCGATGATGTCGTGGCTCAGGCGGCCGGTCGGGCGCTGCAGCAGCTCGGCGGCCTTGCCGAAGACATGGATCAGCTCGCGGTTGTTGCCGACGAGGAAGCCCGGCGGGGCGTAGGTCTCGAGCAGCCGATCGTAGGCCCGCACCAGCTCGCGGCTCATGCGCTCGGAGGTCGACGGCCCGACGGCGATGGGGCGCGGGGTGAGGTGGATGGGCGAGCGCAGCCGGTGGCGCTGGCGCTCGTCCTTGCGGAAGAGGTTCCAGCGGGTGTCGAGAACACTGACGCCTTCGTCCATGTCTCCCAGCGACTCGCTCGGCCCCAGCCACAGCATGCCGCCGACGCGGGTGGCGAAGAGCAGGTGGCTGAGCGCGCGCTGCTGGCCGTCGGCGTTGAGATAGATGAGCAGGTTGCGGCAGCTCACGAGATCCATGGCCGAGAAGGGCGGATCCTGGAGCAGGTTGTGGTTGGCGAAGACCACCATGCGGCGCAGGGCCGGCCGCACCCGCCAGCTGCTGCCGTAGGCCACGAAGAAGCGGTGGAGCTGGCCCTCGGGGATGTCTTGCACGGCCTCGGCGCTGTAGACGCCCTGGGAGGCGATGGCGATGGAGCGGGAGTCGACGTCGGTTGCGAAGATCTTGACCCTGTCGCTGTTCCCGGTCAGCTCGGTGAGCAGCATGCCCAGTGAGTAGGCCTCTTCGCCTGTGGCGCAGCCGGCCACCCAGACCCGCAGCTCGGTGCTGGTCTCGAGGCGCTGGCGCACCAGCTTGGCCACGGCGGGCCAGGCGGTCGGGTCGCGGAAGAAGCGGGTCGCCCCGATGAGCAGGTCTTCGTAGAAGCGGCGCAGCTCTTCGGGGTCGGAGGTGAGGCGGTCGACATAGTCGCGCAGGGTGGGCGCCCCGGCGAACTCGGCCCGGCGCCGGAGCCGGCGCAGCATCGTCGTGGTCTTGTAGTCGCCGAGGGAGAGCCCGTGGGCCTCGCGCACGAGGGGCACGACCCGCTGGAGCTGGGCGCGGCCCTCGCCGTCGTCGCTGACCACCGCGTCGGGGCGGTGGTCGACCAGCAGCTTCTCCGGCAGGGCCTCTGGGGCGCCGACGGCCTCGACAGCGCCGGTGGAGATGGCGGCCTGGGGCATGATGTCGAAGGCGGCCGTCTCGGGGTCCTGGGCGAAGACCCGCCCGCCCACCCGGGCGATGTGGGCGGCGCCCTTGGCCCCGTCGGAGCCCGAGCCCGAGAGCACGATGGCCGTGGCGGCGGGGCCCAGCTCCTCGGCCAGCGACTCGAAGAGGGCGTCGATGGGCCGGCGGTGGATGGTGCGGTCGTCCCAGGGCACGAGGCGCAGCGCGCCGCTCTCGTAGGTCATGTCGGCGTGGGGCGTGTTCAGGTAGATCGTGCCGGGCTTGACCGCGATGCCGTCGTGGGCGACCTGCACCTTCAGCGCGGTGTGGCGCTGGAGCAGGCTGTCCATCATCGACTTGAAGTCGGGCGAGAGGTGCTGCACGACGAGGAAGGCGTGGTCCCTGTGGTCGGTGCAGGACTGGACGAAGGCGCGGATCGCCTCGAGGCCGCCTGCCGATGCGCCGATTCCCACGACCTTCATGTCTGACCTCCGACCGGTGCGGGGCCTGCCTGGATTGGGTGGGGGACCGCGCGCCGGCGAGCCTATGTCATGGGGGCCGGTTCGGGCCAGTGCCCGGGACGGGGTGTCTCCCTCCCCCGGGAGGGCCCGGACGAGACCGCCCCCCCTCAGCGCGACACGACCGCCAGCGGATCCGCGTCGACCGTGCTCCGGACCACCGTGACGTCGGGCAGGGCCGCCGAGATGCGGGGCACCAGCGGACCGAGGAAGCCGCGCTCGCAGTTGGTGTGGTCGGTGAGCACGACCGTCGCGCCCCGGGCCACCCAGGCCAGCACCTCGTGGTGGCCCAGCTCGCCGGTGATGAGCAGGTCGGCATGGTCGAGCTTGGCGAAGACGCTGCCCCCCGAGCCCGGGCAGACGGCCACGGTCGAGATCGGGCGCTGGCGGTCGCCCGCCACCCGCACATGCTCGAGGCCGAGGTGGTCGAGAATGCCCGGCAGCAAGGTGTTCAGGGAGAGGGGGCGGGCGAGCTGGGCCCGCCGTCCCGTGCCCACGCGCGGGTCGGTGGCGAGGGGCTCGATGGGGGCGAGGCCGGTCACGGGGCCCACGGCGGCGGCGAGCCAGTCCCCCATGCCGCCGACGGCCGCGTCGAGGCTGGTGTGGGGGCAGAAGAGGTGGCGGCCCGCCCGGACGAGGCGCAGGACGACCCGCTCGATGCCCGTGGCGCCCGTGATGCGCCGCAGGCCCTTGAAGATGAGGGGGTGGTAGGCGTAGACCAGGTCGACATCGGCCGCCTCGAGCTCGGCGAGAACGGCCTCGGTCAGGTCGATGCAGACGCCGATGCGCCGCACGGGACGGGTGCCCTCGAGCAGCAGTCCGACGTTGTCCCAGCCGCCGGCCGCCCCGAGGGGCGCGATGGCCTCGAAGGCGGCGAGGGCGGCGTCGAGGCCGGGGGGACGGGGGGCGGTGGCGGTGGCGGCGTCCATGCGGGGCTCCGGTCTGCGGGGTGGCCCTGATAGCCGACCGGCGCCCGGGTGCTACCTTCGCCCTCCGTCACGCCCCACGCGGAGGCTCGTGTGACCGACGTCGATCTGTCCCAGGTCAACCTCAACCTCATGGTGTCGCTCGATGCGCTCATCGCCGAGCGGAGCGTCACCCGGGCGGCCCGCCGCCTCGGGGTGAGCCAGTCGGCCATGAGCCACAGCCTGCGCCAGCTGCGCGACCTCCTCGACGACGCGCTGCTGGTGCGCGGCAAGGGCGGCATGCAGCCCACCCCCCGCGCCCTCCAGCTCGCCGTGCCCCTGGCCCACGCCCTCGCCTCGCTGCGCCAGACCCTCCGGGGCGAGCACAGCTTCGACCCGCGCACCAGCACCCGCCGCTTCACCCTCGCCATGCTCGACGCCATCGCGATGATCCTGCTGCCGGGGCTGATGACCCGGCTGCGGGCGGCGGCCCCCGGCGTCGACCTCGACATCGTGCCCTTCGAGCCCCGCAACTACGGGCTCCAGCTCGAGACCGGCCAGGTCGACGCGGTCGTGAGCGTCGGCTTCCCCGACGTGCCCGGGGTGCGGCTGCGGCGCGGGCCCTCGAGCGACTTCGTCTGTCTGGTGCGCGAGGGCCACCCCTGCGTCGGCGAGAGCCTCAGCCTCCAGACCTGGGCCAAGCTGCCCCACATCCTCGTCAGCCCCCAGGGCTCGGGCGGGCCGGGCATGGTCGACACGGCGCTGGCCGCCCACGGCCTCGAGCGGCGGGTGGCCGTGCGCATCCGCTACTTCCTGGCGGCGCCGATGCTGGTGGCCGAGTCCGACCTCGTGCTCACGACCACCCGGGCCCTCGCCCAGCGCTTCACCCGCAACTTCCCCCTGCGCATGCTCGAGGCGCCCGTCGAGCTGCCCCAGATCCGCGTCGGGGCCGGATGGCACGAGCGCTTCCAGGACGACCCGGCCAACCAGTGGCTGCGGGAGCTCGTCTTGGAAGCGCTGCAGGATCAGATGGTGGTGGCGCCGCTCAGGGACTGACCGCCACGGGGCCCGCGCTGCTGCCGGCCTCGGTGTCGATCTCGGCCGTGGCCACGGCGCCGGCGCCGATGAGGGCCGTCGCGCCGCCCAGGGGCAGGCTGCCGAGGAAGCTGCCGCTGTTGATGGCCGTGAGCAGGGCGTCGTCCGCGTCGAGGCCGCCGATCTCGCCCTCGCCCAGGAAGATGGGCTCGCCCGTGTAGCCGAGGGGGCTGCTGGCGAGGCCCGTGCCGCTGATCATGCCGCCGGGCAGGGTGATGTCGACGGCGGTGAAGCCGAGGGGGCTGCTGGCGAGGCCCGAGCCGTCGATGAAGGCGATGTCGAGCTCGCTGATGCCGATGATGCCGAGGGGGCTGCTGGCGAGGCCCGTGCCCGAGACCTGGAGCAGCTCGAGGGGCAGCACACCGAGGGGGCTGCTGGCGAGGCCGGAGCCGTCGAGGTCGAGGGTGTCGCTGCCGAGCAGCCCGCCGTCGGGCAGGGCGTCCGGGCCGCGCACGACGCCGAGGGGGCTGCTGGCGAGGCCCGCGCCCCAGTCGACCACGGCGTAGGAGGCCACCGTGTCGCCCAGGTAGGGGTCGCTGCCGTCGGACCAGGAGATGCCGAGGAGGGCGTCGGCGAGGTCGAGGTCGCTGGCCAGGGCGGCCTGGAGCACGGCCAGGGCGTCGGTGGCGAAGAGCACGGGGGTCGGGTGGGCGCCCGTGTCGCCGCGGCGCACGGTCTCGACGCGCAGGGCGTAGGCGCCGGCGGCCGCCTCGCTGGCGCGCAGGGTGCCCCAGGGAGAGACGCCGCACAGACCGCTGGCGTCGGTGGTGCAGGTGACGGCGACCGGGTCGCTGCCGTCGGACCAGGCGCTCGCGACCACCTTGGCATCGGCCACGGGGGCGCCGGTCTCGTCGATGATGGCGAGCTCGAAGCGCGGGCGGGTGTTGTTCCCGCGCTTCTTCATCCAGGGGAGCACGCCGGCGTAGACCCGGCTGACTGGTCGGGTCTCGGCGGCCATGTCGGCGATGCTGTTCTCGAGGTTCAGCTCGCCGGCGCCGAAGCCGTCGGTCCAGCGGTGGCCCTCGGGCAGGTTGCGGGCGCCCTGCTGGAGGATGCCCCGGACGTCGGCGGCGCTGGCCCCGTCGGCGAGCAGCAGGGCGGCGGCGCCCGAGACGAGGGCCGCGGCCTGGCTCGTGCCGGCGTAGGCCCAGCTGCCGAAGGCGCTCGGGTCATCCGGCGAGAAGGTCTCGCCGACAATGCCGTCGACGATGCCGTTCTGGTCGACGTCGAGGGTGGTGTCGCCCCCGGCCGCGACGAGGTCGATGGCCAGCCCCCGGTTGGTGTAGTCGGCCAGCGCGCCCTTGCGGGTGGTGCGGCGGTCGTCGAGGCGGGTGGCGCCCACGGCGATGACGTGGGGCGAGGCGGCCGGCCAGCGGGTCGAGGCCCCGGCGTCGTTGCCCGCGGCGGCGACCATCACGATGCCCGCGTCGGCGGCGGCCGTGAGGGCGGCGCTGAGCGCCCGGGAGGGCACGTAGTCGGGGCCGAAGGTGAGGCTGAGGTTGATGACGTCGGCGCCGTTGTCGATGGCATGCCAGATGCCCTCGATGAGGTCGAGCTCGGTGCCGCTGTTGTTGGCGTCGAGCACCCGCACGGGCATCAGGCTGGCGCCGGGCGCCATGCCGTAGACGCCGCTGCGGCCGCCGATGAGGCTGGCGATGTGGGTGCCGTGCTGGTGGGCGTCGTCGGGGCTGCTGTCGCCGTCGACGATGTCGGCGGGGGCCGTGAAGCTGTGGCCCGCGAGGGAGGGCGCGGCCGGTCCGCCCGCGGTGTCCATGGCGATGCCGCTGTCGAGCACGGCCACGACCACACCGCTGCCGGTGCTCGCGTCGAACTGGCCGTCGCCGACCCAGGCGGGGTGGTGGCTGTGGGGCAGGTGCCAGAGCAGCGCGGCCGCGGCGCTGGCGGCGCTCTCGGCGGCCCCCTCGGCGGCGGCGAGGGCGAGCTCGGCGGTGTCGACGGTGTCTTCGGCCGTCTCCCAGGCGAGCTCGGTGTCGTCGACGAGGCCCTGGGCCTCGGCCTCAGCGGCCTCCAGGGCCGCGAGGGTCTCGGCGCTGGCGTCGTCGTCGATGGCGTCGGCGAGGTCGTTCTCGGCCTGGGTCAACAGGTCCTGGGCCTCGGCCAGCTCGGCGCTGATGGCCTCGAAGTCGGCCACGGCGGCGGCCAGCTCGGCCTGGGCGGTGGCGACGGCGGCCTGGGCCTCGGGGAGGGTGCTGGCGGCCCGGGTGCGGCCCTGGGGGGCGAGCTGGGCGACGTCCGGGTCGGCCCGGAGCAGCCCGGCGTCGAGGCCCGGTGGCAGCGAGAGCAGCCCGATGCCGGCCCGGCCCGCGGGGCGGAGCACGGTGGCGCCGTAGCGGGCCGCGATGTCGCCGAGGGCCACGCCGGGGGCGGGGGCCACCATCAGCTCGCCGGCCACCCAGCTCGCCTCGGCGGGGCCGGCCGGCCCGGCGGCGGTGGCGTCACCGGTGCGGGTGCGGAGGGGCCCGGCGGCGTCGGGGGCACCGGCCGCGTCGGCGGCGTCCGGGGCGAGCCCGGGCACGAGGCCCCCGAGGATGCCCACCCGCTCTGCCGCTTCGGGGCTGCGGGTCTCGTAGAGGGCCAGGGTGGAGACGGTGGACAGACCGAGCACCGCAAGGGCGCCGATCCATGGTCGGGTGTTGGTGTTCATCGCGCACTCCCATGCTGGTCAGGGGAACGGCGCGGAGAGGCCACGGGATGACCAGGACGGGGCCATTTGCCGTGATCAGGGCACGGGGGCGGGGGGCGGCTTCACCCGAGGGAGATCCCTCAGTCGCCCGCTGCCTCCGCCGGAGGGGCGGCGGGGTGGCGATCGTCGCGCGGATCGCCGGCGGGCGGGCCCGGGGGCCGGGGCGGATCGTCGGCCGGGGCGCTGGCAGGAATGGGGGCCAGCAGTGCCCCGATCAAGGCATCATCCGGATCCAGCCAGGGCCGCAGCGCACGGTGGCGGCGCAGGTCCTGGGCCTGGAGATGGGCGGCGTAGGACGGGGGCGGGGTTCCGTCGAGAGAGATGATCTGGACGGGCTTTTCGATGGCCATGGCCGTGCCCGTCTCGAAGGCGCACCAGGTCGAGCGGGCCGCCGCGGCCGACAGCACCAGCACGAAGCGATCCGTGGCCCGCAGGGCGGCGAGGATGCGGTCCCACCACCGGGCGCCGCCGGGGATCGAGTCGGCACAGAGAAACACGCCGAGCCCCAGGCGCCGCAGGGCCGCGACCGCCCGCTCGAGCTGGGGCTCGTCGGCCGTGGCGTGGGAGAGGAAGAGCCGGGGCGCCGAAGACGCGGGGACCGGGGCGGCGGCGGGCGGGGGCCGATCCAGCGCGGCCGCGACGGTGGACCAGAGCAGGGCCGGGTGGGGGGGCTCGGGCACGGCGACCAGCACGGTGTCGGGCAGGGCGGGCTGGACCAGGGCCGGGTCGACCCCCAGCAGCAGCGCCCGGCGCACGGGGGCCACGACCCGGGCCGCCGCCTGGCGCAGGGGGCCGAGCTCGGCGCCGTCGGTCAGGAGGATGAGCTCTTCGGTGTGGACGGGGCCCCGCAGCCGGTGGAGGGCGGCCCCGCCCCGGGCGTGGGCGAGGCGCTCGGCGAGGTTGTGGTCGTGGGGCGCGGCGGCGAAGACCCGCTCGTGGGCACGGGGGCTGCCGGCGGCGCAGGACCACCCCTCGGAGGCATGGTGGCCGTCGCAGAGGGGGAAGCGGCGCGACTTGCCACAGATGCAGCGGCGGGCGGGCGACACGGCGGCTCCGGGCGGGGGCCCAGCTTGCCACAGGGCCCCGGCGGGCGCCTCAGTCGGACTGGGGGACGGGCCCGGCGGGCGGGGCCGGGGCGGGGGCCGCGTCGGGCTGCGGTGCGCTGCGGGGGCGCAGGCCGGCACGGGCCACGGTGGCCTGGGCGGCGCGGGCCTGCTGGGCGGCGATGCGGCCGAGGGCGGAGGACTGGTGGGCCATGCTCTTGGCGATGGCCGTGGCCTCGTGGAGGCGGCGGGCCTGATCGTCGAGGCCCGCCATGCGCTGGCGGAGGTCGTGGACCTGGCTGCGGACCGGGTCGAGACCGTCGTCGGGCGCGGACGGCGGCAGCGGCGGGGCGGCGGGCGGACCCTCGCGGGCGGCCGAGAGGAGCGCCCGCAGCGCCGCAGCCGGGGTGACGGACGCGGGCGGCGGCGCGGGGGCGGCCGCGGGGGACGGGGCCGCCTCTGGGGGGACGGCGGCGGCGGGTGGCGCGCTGGTCAAGACGGTCACCTTCGTGCCCTGGAGGGGGGTACTGTCTGTATATCGTTCGGGCGTCGGTAACCTGTATGGGTAGGTTGGGCCGCGACGGGGGCCCCGCCGGTGCAGGGAGCCAAGACAAGGGCTGAACGTGCCAGATCGGCCCCACTGATCCAGCGCAGCCGGGGGTCGGATCGGGTCAGCGCTGGCCCCGTCGGGCCGCGCGTCGGGCCGCGCGTCGGGCCCGGGGCGTTCCACGGGGAACCCCCAGGCCCGGCCCTGGAGGCTCAGCCCCGGGAGGGGAAGATGCCCACGAGCGCGATGATGTAGTTCACCGCGGCCCAGGGCTGCATGTTGTTGTGGGGCTGGCTGCCGCCGGCGCTGCCCACGGCGCTGGACGCCGCGGTGGCCGTCGGGCTGGCGTGGGTGAAGTTGCCCACGGGGGGCACCGACGTGCCGATGCCGGCGAGGGTGGCGTCGGCGCCGTTGAGGGTGTCGCCCTCGCCGTTGAAGACATGGAGCGGGTGGGTGTGGTTGGGCAGCTCGGTGGCGGTGAGGGTCACCGTCTCGCTGCCGCCCTTGGCGCCGAGGCGCCGGTCGCTCAGCCCCGGCCCGTGGCCGGCGTGGAGGGGGGCGCGGCCCCGCAGATCGGGCAGGGCGAAGGTCGTGCGGCCGTCGCCGCCGTAGGTGGTCCCCAGAATCGAGAACAGCGCGGTGTTCTGGGAGATGGGCAACAGCTGGCCGTCGCAGAAGGCCCAGCCTCGGGGCGCGAAGTTGCCGGCGAACATGACGATCTGACCGATGAAGGGGTCCATGGTGCCTCCTGTGGCGAGCCGGGGTGTGGTGGGCTCGGCGGGATGCTGGCACGGCATCCGGGGCACGCCCCAGGGGCTTGTCTGCGGAGGGTTGCGGTCCCCCGAATGGGTCAGGACTGTCGGGAATGTCAGGAAGATGTGGGCGATGGATGGGGGGGGATCCCCGCGGCGCACCGGCGCAGAGCCCAGGGAGGACAGGGGCTCTGGCCGGCGGGGGGCGGTGCGGGGCGGGTGTCGGCCCTGGCGCATCTGGGGCAGGGCCCCGGCAGCCCCCCCCCGGGGAGCAGGCCGGGGCCCCGGGGGCGGAGCTCAGCCGGCGCAGTCGGGCTGGGGCCGCGCGCCGCTGCGGATGCGCGCCTGGAGGGTGCTGCGCAGGGTGGCCAGCTCGTCGTCGCTCAGTGCGCCGCTGCCGTCCGCGTCGAATTCCTGCTCGAGGGGCCCGAAGGGCACGCTGTCTTCGCCCCGCTCGCCGCTCTCCGGGCGGCCCTCGGGGCCCCCGACCCGCTCGCCGCCCTCCGGGCCGCCCTCGGGGCCGCCCTCGGGCCGGCAGGCCTCCATCTCGGCGCGCTCGGCCTCCATCTGGGCGTGGTGGCCGGCCCGGGCCTCGGCCTGCTCCTCGGCGGAGAGGGCCCCGTCCCCGTCGGCGTCGTAGGTCGCCAGCACCGTGGCGTGGATGGCCTCGCAGCGGGCGCTGAAGTCATCGAAGATGGCGTCCAGCTCGGCGTCCTCGAAGGAGTGGCTCATGTCGCTGTCGTAGACCACCCGCAGCAGGTGGAGGAAGTGCTCCCGAGGGCCGCCCCGGGGCCCGGCGTGCTCGGCTTCCACATCGGCCTGCTCCAGGTCCTCGAGGGCGCCGCTGGCGTCCGTGTCGTAGGCGTCGACGAAGCCCACGAAGCTGCCCTCGGCGTCGCACTCCCGGAACATGGGGGGCGGGGCGCTGCGGTCGCCGCCCTCCGGGCCCCCCGCGTCCGCGCTGGATCCGCCGGACGCGCTGGCGGCCATGCGCGCGCCGTTCTCGCCGCTGATGCTGTCCTCCTCGCCCGAGAGCGCGCTGACGAGCAGCTCGTCCATGGCGTCGCCCTCGAGCTCGACACCGCAGCCGAGGGAGAAGGCGCTGAGGGAGAGGACGAGGGTGGTGAGGGTGCTGCGCATGGGGACCTTCCGTTGGGTCGGGGTGGGGCCAGCCTCGCGGCCGGCGTCCCCCTCCAATGCAAGGCCGGGGCCAGTGTGGGCGGGGTCGATGCCCAGGGCGTTCTCGCGGACCGCGCGGCGGTCCCCTGCAGATCTCGCAGCGCCGTGCTGCAGGCCCTGCAGGCCGGGCCCCGTCCCCGTCGGTGCGCGCAGGGGACGGCAGGCCCGCGCCCACCGGTTAGCCGCCCGTCCCGTCCCTTCTCCCGGCCCCACGCGGGAGGCCGCCCCGGAGCCGTCGATGTCGCTGAGTGTGTCTGCTGTCGCCCTGCTGCTGCTGTCCCCCGCCCACGCGGCCCGGGGCGTCGATGCCTGCGAGCGCATCAAGCCCGCCCAGGCGCTGCCCACCGAGACCAGCGAGGCCCTCGACGCCATGCTCAAGGTGCGGGTGGTGGGCATGGGCGGCGGCGAGGGCGCCGTCTCGACGGCCGCATCGGCCAGCTACGACACCTCGCTGCTCGCCGGCGACGACCTCGCCCGGGCCTGGTACACCTACCAGCTCTGTGTTCTCAAAGACACGGGCGCCATCACCGCCTCGATGCACGAAGAGCTGATGCGCAAGGCCTGGGGCCTCGAGACCACCCCGACGGCCGCCCCCGTCGCCACGGCCGAGGGCGAGGTGGGCGGTGCGGCCATCGCGGCCACGGGCAACATGAGCTTCCTGCCCACGGCGGGCAAGGCGACGGTCGTGCTGGCCACCTGCTCGCCCAAGAACAAGATCAACTACGCCAAGCCCCCGGGCCACCTCACCTGGCGCATCAACGGCAAGAAGAGCATGGTGCTCACCACCACGGGCCTCGCCGTCGACGTGCCCCCGGGCCGGCTCAGCATCGAGGGCCGCTACCGCTACATGACCGTGGCGGCCGGCGACGCCCAGGAGATGGTCGTCGAGGACGGCAAGGTCCACTACATCGGCGTCGACTACGACTTCATGATGGGCAATGTCAAGAGCATGCGGCTGCGGCCCCTCAGCCCCGGCGAGGGCGAGGCCGTGCTGTCCCAGTGCGACAAGACCACCCGCGAGTAGCCCGCAGGGCCCGGGCCGCTGGTCGCCGGGGCCCGGGCTGGCGTAGGCTGGGGCGTCTCCTGCGCCGGGCTGCCGCGTGCTCCTCCCCCCCCTCGTCATCGCGGTTCTCGCCGTGGCCTCCGCGCCGGCCCTGTCGCTGAGCGAGACGGCCCGCACGACCCTCGCCCCGGGCGTCAGCCTCGCCACCCTGCGCACCGCCAGCCCCGCCGCCGATGTCTGGGTGGCCGAGGTCGACCTCTGCGCCGACGGGCTGCGCATCGACGCGACCCGCAGCCCCGGCGCCCTCGAGACCCCCGCCGCCTGGGCCGCCGACCACGATCCGGTGCTGGTGGTCAACGGCGACTTCTTTCGCACGGGGCCCGTCCGGGTCTACGGCGACGCGGTGGGCGGCGGGGTGCCCTGGCCCGCCATCCAGACCGGCCGCGACCCGGCCTACGCCAGCGAGTGGTACGCCGGGGACGACGGCTGGATCGCCTTTCTTCCCGATGCCGTCCAGTTCACCCACACCGGCTGGACCAAAGACAACGCCGCCGCCCTGGGCGCCACGGCCGGCTTCGCCCCCACGACCCGCGCCCCGGGTCGACCCGACGATGTGATGGCCCTGGTGAGCGGCTTTCCGGCCCTGGTCATCGAGGGCCGCAGCATGGCCTGCGCCGACCCGACCGCGGCGAGCTGCTTCCCAGACCGCTCCGACATGCGCGCCCGCCACCCGCGCACGGCCATGGGCCTGTCGGCCGACCTCCACACCCTACTTCTCGTGGTGGTGGACGGCCGCAGCAGCCGCTCTTCGGGCATGTACGGCAGCGAGCTGGCCGAGCTGATGCACCAGCTCGGGGCCTGGCAGGCCTTCAACCTCGACGGGGGCGGCTCGAGCAGCATGTGGACGGCGGCGGGGGGCACGGTCAACCGGCCCGCCGACGGCAGCGCCCGGGCCGTCGCGAACCACCTGGGCGTCTTCTCGGGGCCGCCCACGGGGGCCTCGACCCGCCCCTGGCACTGCGACGCCCGGCCGCCCTGCGCCGAGCTGGGCCCGGGCGGCGGCACCCTCGACGAGGCGGGCCCCTGCTTCCACGCCTTCGGCCCACCGGTCTGGCTGCGCGAGCTGAGCGGCAGCGGCGAGGGCGGCAGCCTCGTCTGGACCAACCAGTTCGCGTCGAGCCAGCCCATGAACCAGGCCTGGTGGCGGCTCCACTTCGCCGAGGCGGGGCGCTACACCGTCGAGTGGCACGGCACGGACGCCCACGCCGTGGCCACCGACGTGCCCCACCGCATCCGGGCGGCCGGCGTCGTCCACACCGTGGCGGTCGACCAGTCGGTGGGGGCCGGCTGGCACAGCCTCGGCACCTTCGACTTCGCCGCCGGCGGCGACCAGGGCATCGCCATCGAGGACCACGCCAGCGGCAGCGTGGCCGCCGACCAGCACATCGTCTTCGACGCCCTGCGCCTCACCCGGGTCGGGCCCTGGTGCGGGGACGGGGCCTGCGACAGCGGCGAGGACTGCGCGGCCTGTCCGGGCGACTGCCCCCCGGTGGACGAGGTGGTGGGCAACGGCGAAGACGACGACTGCGACGGCGAGATCGACGAGGACGACCGCGAGGGGGACGACACGGGGACGGCGGACGGGCCCGGCCCCGACACGGCGGGCCCCGACCGGGCCGACACCGGGCCCCCCGCCCGCCCTGCCGCGGAGGCCAGCGGGCCGGGCGCCCCGGGCCAGCTCACCGATCCCGACAAGACGGGCTGTGCGGTCGGGGGCCCGGTGTCGACGGGGCGCGGGGCGGCGCCGCTGCTCGGGCTGCTGCTCGGGCTGCTGCTGGGGCGCCGACGCCCCTGCTGGCGGGGCTCTTCGGCCGTCGACAGGGGACGACCCACCGGGTAGCGTGCGCGCATGTTGCACTCCCGTCACCGCGCTGTCTCCCCTGCTCTCTCCGGCCGCCACGGAGGGGGCCGCGCCCGGGCCCTCCGGGGGCTGCTCCCGGGCCTCGTCCTGCTCGCGGGCTGCGCCGGCGAGGGCGACCCGAAGCCCGAGGCCGTGCCCGTGGGGCCCTCCGCCCCCGAGGGCGACGACCAGACCCAGCTCCGGGACTGCCCCGAGCCCGGCCAGGCCCTCGGCCGGCTGCTGGCCCCCGACGAGCGCTTTCCCGGCGAGGTCGCCGTGGGGGTCTCGGGCGACTACCTGCTCGCCAACCGCTCCGCCGCCTACGTCATCACGGCCCCCGACCGCGGCAGCACCTACTGGTACTACGGCGGGGCGGTGGCCGATGCCGTGGCCATGGACGGCTGCGACTATGCGGGCACCGACAAGCTCGACGAGCTCGGCATCGTCATCGGCCAGTTCAACCTCGCCGACTTCACCCACAGCGTGCTGCGGGCCTTCCGGGCCACCGAGGTCGCCGTGGTGGCCGACGGCGCCGACGGCGGGCCGGCCATCGTGCGCGCCACCGGCGTCGACGCGACCCACTGGCTGGTCGAGTACGAGCTGATGAAGGAGGCCCTCGGCGGCAGCCCCCGTCCCCTCAGCGGCCCCTACGACCTCGCCGTGACGGTCGACTACATCCTGGCCCCCGACAGCCCCGTGCTCGAGGTCCAGATCACCCTCGAGAACACGGGCGACACCCACCGCTCCCTGCTCACGGCCAGCCTGCTCAGCCTCGGCCCCACCCTCGACCTCCACGACTACGCCACGGGGGCCCTCGACATCGGCCCCCTCGACCTGGGCTTCGGCATGCCCTGGCTCGTGGCCACCGACGGCGAGGACGCCATCGCCTATGCCGTCGAGCAGGGCAACATGGCCTATGCCGGCGTCTCGGGCATCGACATCGCCCTCGACCTCGACCAGGCCCTCTCCACCCCCCTCGCCATCGGTCCGGGCGAGTCGGTGACCGTGGGCGCCTTCCTCGTGGTGGGCCCGGGCGCCGGCCCCTCCGCCACGGCCCCCCTCGCGGCGGTCAACCCCGAGCCCGTGCCCGACCAGACCTACACCCTCGACGAGGTGGCGGGCACGGTGGTGGATCCCGCGGGCCGCCCCGTGCCGGGGGCGACGGTCTTTCTCGAGGCCCGGGCCCCGGGGGGGGACTGGGGGGTGCTCGACGAGGACCGTGCCGACGACACGGGCGCCTTCGCCACCCCGCTGCCCGTCTTCGGCGAGCCCTGGGAGTGGCGGCTGCGGGCCCGGGCCCCGGGGCGGCACGACAGCGCGGCGGTGGAGGTGGCGCCCGGCGACGCGGGGGTGTCGCTCGCGCTCTCGGCCGCGGGTGCCCTCGACCACGCGGTGGTGGACGGCGACGGGCGCGCGGCCCCGGCCCGGCTGAACCTGCGGCCCGAGAGCGGCGCGGACCTCACGGTCTGGCTCGACGGCGCCGGCTCCCAGCCCGTGCCCCCGGGCACCTACGCCTACACGGCCACCCGCGGCTATGAATATGCCCCGGTGATGGGGGTTCTCGAGGTTCCCGAAGACGGCGTGGCCACCCTCTCGCTCACGATGGAGCAGCTCGTCGACACGACGGGCTGGGTCTCCATCGACACCCACATCCACTCCTGGGACAGCCCCGACAGCCGGGTCGACCCGGTCGATGTGTTGCTCCACGGTGCCGCCCACGGCCTCGACCTCGTGCTCCACACCGAGCACGAGCACATCGTCGACCGCTCCGGGCTGCCCGCCGAGACCGGCTACGACCAGTGGATCGACAGCATCGGCGGCGAGGAGGTCACGGCCTCGGTGCCCGAGCACCTCACCATGTTCCCGGTCAGCCCCGACGGCTCCTACCGGGGCGGGCCCGTCGAGTGGTACGGCCGCGACCTCGACGAGCTCTTCGCCCTCATGCGCGAGCGCTCGGGCGGCGGCGTCAACCTGCTCAACCACCCGAGCTACCTCGGCGAGATCGCGTGGGACCGCATCCTCGCCGAGCCCGGCATGGACGATCCCACCCTGCTCGGCCTCGCCCCGGACGCCGCCCTCTGGTCGTGGAACCTCGACGGCATGGAGGTCATGAACGGCCACGGGCTGCCCTTCGCCGGCGGCAACGAGCGCTGGCTCGACTGGCAGAGCATGCTCAACGCGGGCCGCCCCCTCGTGGCCGTGGGCTGCTCCGACGACCACGGCGGCACGAAGATCGGCTTCCCTCGCACCTACGTCCCGGCGGGCTCCGACGTGCCCACCGAGGTCGAGACCGACGAGGTGGTCGATGCCTTCCACGCCGGTGAGGCCCTGGCCAGCGCCGGCGCCTTCGCCCGGGTCTCGGTCGAGACCCCCGACGGCAGCACGGGCATCGGCGGGGTGGTCCAGATCGACGACGACAGCCTCGACCTCGCCCTCCACATCGAGGCCATCCCCGAGATCGACGTCACCCACGCCGTCGTCTTCCTCAACTGCGACACCGTGCTCAGCGTGCCCGCGACGGATCCGGGGGGTGTGGTCAAGCTCGACGAGCTGCTCACGGTCTCGCTCGACGGCCTCGAGGGCGACGCCCACCTCACGGTCGCGGCCTTCGGCGCCGAGCGCCTGCCCCTCGGCCTGCCCCAGTTCGACCCGACGGGCATCCCCCGGGTGCTCACGAGCCCGATCTGGATCGACGGCGACGGCGACGGTGCCATCACGGCCCCGGGCGGCCGCGACTGTGACGTGTTCATCGACGCTCCCGAGTAGGGTGGCGCGGCTGGCATCCGGGCCCTTTGCGAGACTGTCACCGAGTTTCGGGTGTCAGGACTTGGTCAGCGCGGCGCCGAGACCATAGGCGGCAGGGCTCCCTGAGAGGTCCGCGGCGGCCTCGGCGTGGGCCCAAGTGCGGGTCGGCCGAGAAGCCCCTCCCAGAGTGAGCAGGTTGCAGCAGGGGCCGCCAATCCGGACCTGCGCTGCCGCAATCCGCGGGGTTCCCCTTGTCGGCACCCGAGCCCATCGGGCGGGTGGCCGAAGGAATCCAGACATGACCCACCGCTCCCGCTTCGTCGCGGGCCGCACCCCCGTGCGCGCCGCGACCTCCCGCTCTGTTGTCTCGCTCCTTGCGTTGTCGGCCTTCGGCCTCATCGGTTGCGAGGCCCAGGATCTCAGCATCGCCCCCGAGGTCGAGACCAACCCGCTCTCGGTGAGCCTCGGCGACGAGGTGCCCGCCCTGTCCAGCGAAGACAGCGCCGTGCTCCACTTCGTCAACGCCCCCGACACCAGCTTCGCCGTGCTCGACGACGACGTCGGCCTCGACCGGCGTGCCGCCGAGCGCATCGTGCGCCACCGCGACGGCCAGGACGGCGAGCCCGGCACCGACGACGACCAGCTCTTCGTGAGCATCGACGAGGTCCTGGCCGTGCCCTGGGTCGGCCCCACCTCCATCGAGGCCATCGACGACTACCTCGTCGAGCTCGGCATGGACGGGGCCCTCGTCGAGGGCGTGGCCTTCACCGAGGACGAAGAGGCGATGGCCCTGGCCCTGGCCAACACCCTGAGCTTCGATGCCCTGGACGTGTCCCTCGAGCTCGACCGGCGCGCGGCGGCCGGCATCGTCGACGGCCGTCCCTTCTCCGACCTCCACGACGTGGCGGCGGTCGACTATGTGGGCCCCGCCAGCCTCGAGCGCCTCCGGGCCGCCACCGCCGGGGACGCCCCCCAGCAGTGAGCCCCGTCGCCCGGGCGGCCCCCCGCCCGGCCGCCTCGCCCGCCCGGTGGTGTCTTCGGACCGCTGCCGCGCGGGCTTCGGCTTGTCTTGGGGTGTGTCGAGAACGGCCTTTCAGCGGTCGTTCTCGGGTGCTGTGTCGTCGGGGCCGCACCAGCCCCGCCCCCGCCCACACCACACATGGTCCGCCGGGCGGTCGGCCCGGGGCGCCACCGGCACCCAGGCGAGGCTGCCCGGGGCCGTCCAGGGCGACATGCCGGCCCAGGGCCAGAGCCCGGGGCGCAGGGGGAAGCCCATGTGGAGCCGGGGCACGGCGACGGTGCCCCCCGTGTCGGGCAGCGCGCCGATGGCCGCCACCAGGGCGGCGCTCTCTTCGGTGGCCGCGGCGAGCTGGCCCTGGCGCTGCACAGCGCCGGCCCCGACCACGGCCAGACACAGCGCCGCCGCCGGCCCCCGCAGCCGCCCCGGCAGCGACCAGAGGCCGAGCGCCCACAGCAGCCCCAGGGGCGCGGCCGACTCGGCGAAGACGCGCCCCTGGTCGCCGTGGAGGCCGCTGCCCAGCACCCGCTGGTAGGGCAGGTTGGCCACCGCCAGCCACCCGAGGGCCGCGAGCGCCGCCCGCCGGCTCGGTCCGGCCAGGGCCGCGCCGCCGAGCACGAGGCTGAGGCCGAGGCCCACCGCGAGGCCCGCCCCGCCGAAGACGGGCCCGGGCACGGGCGACAGGGCGCCGGCGGCGTGGTCGAGGAGCCGGGCGAGGCCGCCGGGCCGCTGCCACCAGAAGGGCAGGTCGGTGAAGCCGCCCACGGGGGTGTCGAAGAGGTACATGCGCATCGCGAGCAGGCCGAGGGCCACCCCCGCCGCGGCGACGGCCAGGCCCCGCAGGCGGTCGCGGCTGCGGTCGTCGAGCAGCGACCAGCACAGGGCGTGGCCCGCCACCAGCATGCCCGACTCGCGGCTCAGCCCCGCCAGGATGAGCGCGGCGAAGGCCAGGCGCGGACGGTCGCGCCAGCGCCCGGCCAGCGCGGCGAAGAGCACGGCCATGCCGACCCCCTGGGCGCTCACCCAGCCCACGGCCTCGGCCTGCCAGCCCGAGATCCCGTAGAAGGCCGCGGTCAGGGCACAGAGGGCCGGCGCGAGGCCGAGCGAGCGCAGCAGGCTCCACAGGGCGGCCACCGCCCCGCCGTGGATCAGCAGCGCGACGGCCCGGGGCGCCCACCAGCCCAGCGGCAGCAGCCAGCGCTCGGCGGCGAAGGCCATGCGCCAGAGGGGCCGGTAGAGCTTGGGGCTCACGGCCTCGGGCAGGGGGGGCTGGATCCCGGGCACGGGCTCGGTGAACCAGAGCAGCTGGCGGGCGAGCCCCCCGCCGGCCTCGCCGATGCGCTGGAAGTCGTCGGCGAGCGGGCCGAGCGCGAGGGTCGGGGCCCACAGCGCGACGCTGAGCAGCACGACGGCCACACCGAGCCGGGTCTCGTCCCTGCGGTTCATCGGGTCTCCTGGGGCCGCCCGGCCCCGGTAGCACGGCCGCCCGGCCCCCGGCGGGCTCCCCTCTGCTACCGTCCCGCCCATGCTTCTTGCGGTGCTCGAGTGGTGGTACGGGATCGACTTCGCGCGGCTGCGCAAGGCGGCCGGCGAGCTGTCGGTGGCGCTGGTGGCCTATGTGGCCCTGGCCCTGGCGGTGACCTGGCCCGTGGTGATGCACCTCGACGAGGTCATCCTCGGCGGTGGTGAGCTCGGGGGCTGGCTGTGGCGCCAGTGGTGGCACTTCTCCGAGGTGGCCGCTGTGGGCGACACCGAGCTGGGCCTCGCCGGCAAGCTCTCCCAGCTCGTCGGGCTCGGCCGCTACCCCGAGACGGGCAACATCCTCGACATCCTGCTGCTCGGCTACTGGCTCGACGGCCTCGTGGGCATGCCCGCCAGCCACAACCTCAAGGTGCTGCTCATCCTCGTGGGCAACGGCCTCTGCGGCTACGCCCTGGCCCGCTCGCTCTCGCCCTCGCGCACGGTGGCCCTGGCCGCGGGCTGTCTCGCCATCCTCAACCCCATCGTCATCCAAGACATCAACAAGACGGGGCTGCGCCAGGTGGTGCTGTGGTGGCTGCTGCTCTACCCGGTGTTCCTGGCCCGGGCCTGGCGCAGCGGGGGGCGCATGGCCGGGGCGGCGGCGGGGGCCTGCTTCGCCATGGTCTCGGCCTTCTACTGGTTCTATGGGCTCTTTGCGGGCATGTTCACCGTGCTCTACGTGGGCTGGCTCTGGTGGCAGGAGCGCAGCCCCTGGCGTCGCGTGGCCCGCTGGGGCCTCGCCTTCGCGCTGGTCGGTGGGCTCGGGGTCGCCTTCTTCGTGAGCCCCTACCTCGCCTCCGGGGCCGACACGGGCGGGGCGGGCGGCGTCACGAAGCTGCCCGAGCTGACCTTCTTCCTGCCCTTTCCGGCCTACGACACCATCGCCGACGCGCCCCTGCGGCCCTCGACCTACCGCGAGAACGTGCTCAGCTCGCTGCACCGGACCATCGAGTCCGCTTGGCCGGCCGACTACGTGATCAACCCGAAGCACGGGGTGCTCGCCCTGCCGGCCGCCGCCTTCCTGATGGGGGTGCTGCCCGCCTTCCTGCGCCGCAAGAGCTGGGGCTGGCTGGGCGCCTGGCTGGTCTTCTACGCCGGCACCCTCGGCCCCTTCCTCAAGGTCGGCGCCCTGCGCGACACCAGCGAGGTGGTGACCTGGGGCGACCGGGTGCTGCGGCTGCCCTATGCGCTGATGTTCCAGTTCGTCCCGGGCATGAGCCGCATGTTCGCGCCCTACCGCATGGGCAGCATGGTGGTGGTGGCCTCGGTGGCCCTGCTCGCCCTGTCGCTCGGCGCGGTCCAGGGCATCTGGCGGCGCCGGGTGCTCGGCGCGGTGGCCCTGGTCGCCATCGTGCTCCAGCCCTTCTACCGCTTCGACCTCGGGCCCATCGGTGAGGGCCAGGCCCGCCCCGAGATGTGGCGGGTGCCCACCCAGGTCTCGGCGATGAAGCTGCCGGACTGGTATGCCGCGCTCGATCCCGAGGGCTGGGAGGGCATCATCGAGCTGCCCCTCGAGCAACAGCAAGACCTGGTCTGCGCCTACCAGGCCCACCACCAGCGCAAGGTCTACCGCTCCTGGGCCACGGCGCCGGCCATCCCGCCCCTGTTCCGCAAGAAGGGCGGCGGCGCGGCGGCCAAGCGGCTGCGGTGGCTGGCCGAGGCCGAGCCCCGGCGCGACGAGGCCGAGCCCGTGTTCCGGGACCTCTCGCGCAAGCCCCTCGAGGCGGCGCTCGACCAGCTGAGCGACGAGGGCTTCGAGGTTGTTCGCGAGAATGGCGACTACCGCTACATTGTCGTGCACGAGCGGGGCTACTATCTGCTCGATCCCAAGCAGGGCGCCACCCTCTACCGCCACGTCGTGCGCGCCCTGACCGAGCGCTTCGGGGTCGCGCCCGTCGAGACCGTCGAGCAGGAGGCCTTCGAGTGGCCCGGCAAGGCGCGCATGTTCCCGGTGGGGCCGGCCTGGATCCCCTGGGCCAGCCGCGAGGTCCAGCTGCCGACCCCCGAGATGCCCCGGCGCTACTTCATGGCCGTCTTCGACTTGGCCGGCTGGGCGCCCGGTGGGGATGCCGCTGCGCCCGGTGGGGATGCCCCCGCGCCCGGTGGGGATGCCGCTGCGCCCGGCGACGGTGCTGCGCCCGCGGAGGGCTGAGGCCCGCGCGGCGGCTCAGCGCAGGGGCGCCACGGCCGCGCAGAAGTTGCGGAAGCCCTGGGCCTGGCTCGTGATCAGCCCGGCGACGAAGGGGTCGGTGGGCCAGCCCTCGGCGTCGAGCCCCTCGGCCACCCCGGGCACGAAGACCCGGTCGGGGAACACGAAGGCGTTGCGGTAGCCGAAGACGGCCTGGAGCTGCTCGACCGGGCGCAGGGCCCCCCAGCGGCCGGCCGAGAGCCCGAGGAAGCAGACGGGCCGGTGCTCGAAGCTCTCGGGGAAGGGCAGCATGTCGATGAAGAGCTTGAGGATGCCGGGCATGCCCCCGTTGTACTCGGGGCTCACGACCACGAGGCCGTCGGCGGAGAGCACGGCGTCGAAGAAGGGCTGGAGCGCCGCGGGCTTGTGGGCGTAGGCGTCGGGGCTTGCGATCTCGACGGGCAGCGCGGCGAGGTCGAGCACGGTGGTCGTGGCGCCAGCCGCCTCGTGGAGGGCCGCGACCCGGCGGGCGAGACGGAGGCTGCGGGCGCCGGTGCGGTTGGTGCCGGCGATGACGGTGATGTTCATGGGACGGTCCAGGTCGAGGGCAGTGTCGTGGCCCGCCGGCTATCCTCTGGGGGCACGGCAGCAACGGCGGGAGGCACATGCGCGGCAGCCAGACCAGCGGGACGGCCCAGGGGAGGGCGCGGGGCGCCGCCTGGTGGGGGCTGCTGGGGCTGGTCGTGGCCGGGGTCGGCGGCTGTGGGGCCGCCGGGGTCGCCGAAGACAGCAGCCTACCGCAGTGGCCCAAGGACGTCACCGGGGGGGACGCCGCGAACCGCCCACCGGAGGCCCCGGAGGTGGCGATCGGTCCGCCGCTGGCAACCACCGAAGACGACCTCTATGTCGATGTTCTGGTCGATGCCTCCGACCCGGATGGCGACCCCCTCCTGCCCCGCTACCGGTGGCTGGTGGACGGGGTCGAGACCGACCTGGAGGGGCCGGAGGTTCCCGCGGGCGCGACGGCCCGGGACCAGGTCTGGGAGCTGCGGGTTGCGGTCTCGGATGGGCGGCTGCGCTCCGCCGAGGCCTCGGCGCTGCTCGTCATCCAGAACGCCGTCCCGGTGCCCCGTGTGACCCTCCGCCCCGACAGCCCCGACACGAGCGATGCCCTGGCGGTCGAGGCGGTGGTGGACGACCCGGACGGCGACGCCGTGGGCCTCGTCTACCGCTGGTGGCGCGACGGCGCCGAGACCCCCCACACCGAGCGCAGCATCGACGCGGCCCTGACCCGTGCCGGCGAGCACTGGACGGTGGGGGTGCGGGCCCTGGACGGCCGGGGCGAGGGCCCCGAGGTGGTCGAGGGCATCACCATCGCCAACGCGGCCCCCCGGGTGCGGGCCGTCGAGGTGGGGCCCGAGGGGGCCACGGTCGGCGACCGCCTCTCGGCCGTGGTCGAGGCCGACGATCTGGACGGCGACGCCCTCGTGCTCACCCTCGACTGGGAGCTCGACGGCACGGTGGTCCAGTCCGGGCCCGACACCGTGCTGCTCGGGCCGACGCCCCCCCGGGGCACCACGGTGGAGGTCGTGGCGACCGCCACCGACGGGGCGGCGGTCAGCACCCGCATGCGCTCGGCCCCCCTGGTCATCGCCAACAGCCCGCCCGCCTTCACGGGCGCTGCGCTCTCGCCCGCCGCGCCCGCCGTCGACGGGGTCGTGGCCTGCCTGCCCACGGGCTGGACCGACCCCGACGGCGACCCGGAGCAGGCCGACATCGACTGGGAGCTGGACGGGGTGCCCGTGGTCGGCAGCGCCACCCTCGACCTCGCCGGGCTCGGGCTGGTGGGCGGCGAGACCATCGTCTGTCGGGCCATTCCCGACGACGGCTACACCCACGGCGCCCCGGTCGAGGCCGCCGGCGAGGTGGTGCCATGAGCGCCGGGCGCGGGGTGCTGGCGGGGCTCGGGCTGGTGCTGCTCGGGGCCTGCCGCGACTCGCCGGCGGGGCCCCCGGGGGTCACCGTCCGAGAGCTCGACCACATGGGCGCCCGGTGGACGGTGGCCACCGTCGACCTCGAGCGGGCCAGCCTGCGCCTCGTGGGCCAGAGCAAGGCGGCCCCGGCCCCCCACACCCTCCAGAACATCTCGGACTGGCTGGTGGCGACCACGGGCAGCGCGCCGGTGGTGGCCATGAACGCGGGCATCTACATGGAAGACCGGCGGCCCCTCGGGCTGCACGTCGAGGAGGGCCAGGCCTACCGGGGCGTCAACCACGCCGAGGGCTACGGCAACTTCTACCTCATGCCCAACGGCATCTTCTCGGTGGGCCCCGCGGGCGCGGCCATCACGGCCACCACCGACTGGGGCGACCGGGCCGTCGACCAGCTGCTGCTCGCCACCCAGTCCGGCCCCCTGCTGGTGGACGACGGGGTGCTCCACCCGCGGCTCATGCCCGGCTCGCCCAACCTCAAGCGCCGCAACGGGGTGGGGGTGCGGGACGCCCAGACGGTGGTGCTGGCCACCTCGGTCGACCGGGTGCGCTTCCACGACATGGCGACCCTGTTTCGGGACGTGCTGGGCTGCGGAGACGCGCTCTACCTGGACGGCACGGTCTCGGCGATGCGCACCCCGGCCCAGCCGGCGGTCGAGGGCGATCCCCTCGGCTACAGCGGCATCCTCGTCGTCCAGCCCCGGGAGGCCGTGCCCCGGTGGACCCCGTCGGCTCCTGCGGCTCCTGCGGCTCCTGCGGCTCCTGCGGCTCCTGCGGCCGCCGCCGCCAGTGCTGCCAGTGCTGCCAGCGCCGCCAGCGCCGCCAGCGCCGCCGAGGCCCCGGCCGCTCCGGACGAGACGGTGCCCTCCGTGCCTGCGCCGCCGCCCAAGACGACGGCGGCCGCCGCCCCCGAAGAGGCCGCGGCCGCGGACTGAAGCGCGCCCCGGGGGGCGGGCCGGCTCAGCCGGAGCACTCGGCCGCGATCTGGGCCTCGAGGGTGCTCTCGTACTCGAGCACCAGCGACTCGCCCACGAGCGCGAGGTTGTCGTTGAGGAAGACCCAGGTGTCGCCGATGCCCATGTACTGGGCGATCACGTCGATGATGGCGTTGCCGCAGAGCCCGCCCGTGGCGCTGGTCATGACCGCGTCGCTGTCGCCGAACTCGGTGATGTTCGAGGCGAGGTTGGCGGTGGCGCTGACGGTGCCGGCGGCCTCGTTGATGTTGAGGCTGAGCGTGCCGTCGAAGTCGGAGGCGACCGTCGGGACGTGGCCGAGGCAGGTGACCGTGCCGTCGAAGTCTTCGGGCACGTCGGTCACCAGCTCGACGCCGGCCGTGACGATGCCGCCGAGGGTGAAGCCGAAGGCGCCGGCCTCCCAGTAGGAGGGCGAGACGCCGACGATGAGCTCGAAGGGCTGGGACTCTTCGTTGTAGCCGATGTCGGTCTCGAAGGCGACGGCGTAGGTGTCCTCGCTGGTCTCCTCGTAGACGCCGGTGCTGACCTCGGTGATGAAGGCGAGCTGGTTGTTCACCTCGCCGAAGCCGGCGCCGGTGAAGGTGTAGGGGTAGCTGATGACGGGAATGACCACGTCGAGGTCGTACTCGCCGCGGAAGTCGTCCATGGCCCAGGGCGAGCCGCCGCCCATGGCGTCGGCGGTGTTCTGGACGGCGCGGGCCATGCAGCCCTCGAGGTCGAAGTCCTCGCCGTCGCAGTCCTCGTCGATGCCGTTCCAGTTCTGCTCGATGCCGCCGGGGTGGGCCGAGGCGTGGGTGTCGTCGCAGTCGGTGTCGTCGTCGACCCAGCCGTCGCTGTGCTCGCAGGCCTCGGCCGACACGGCAGCGTTGCCGAAGCCGTCGCCGTCGGCGTCCTCGAAGCGGGTGTCGCCCTGGCCGTCGGCGAGGTCTTCGGGGTCGTCGATGTCGCCGTCGCAGTCGTCGTCGCGGTTGTTGCAGTACTCGGCGGCGCCCGGGTAGACGTCGGAGTTGTCGTCGTTGCAGTCGCCCTCGTTCTCGGTGAAGCCGTCGTTGTCGTCGTCGACGTCGGCCTCGCCCACGCCGTCGTCGCCGCCGCCGTCCTCACCGCCGTCGTCGCCGCCGTCGGTGCCGGTGCCGCCGTCGTCCTCGACGCTGCTGTCATCGGCGTTGTCGCTGCCGTCGGGCTTGCCGCCCTCGCCGTCGAAGCCTCCGGAGCAGGCGGCGAGAGAGAGGGTGAGCAGGGGCAGAAGCAGGGTGCGCATGAAGATCCTCCAGCCGCACGGGCCCCGGGGGCCGCGGTCGGTGGTCGAGGGGAGTTGGGGGCCACGCGGGCTGCCGGGCCCGGTGTGCAGGGGGGCCAGCGGGTCTGCGCGGCGTGGGCGCGGACCGCCGGGGGGGAGCGGGAGCTACGTGGCTCATCTCCAATTGTCAACGAGATGCGGGCATGTGCAACCCTTTCGTCGCATCCCGCACGACGTTGCGCTGATGGTGGGGTGGCTCGGGCCGTGGAACGCAAGCGGGCCCCCCGCTCTTGGCCCGCCGGGCGCCCCTGGCCGCCGGTCGGCCCCGTCCCCCGGTGCCCGCCCCGGTGCCCCGGAGCGCCCGGCCCTCCGTCCCCCGGCAGCCGCCCCGGCCTCCACCGGCGGCCGCCCCCGGGGCGGGGTACGGAGCGGCCCATGCCTCGTCCTCCCCGCGCCCCCGCACCCGCCGGTGCGGCCCTGACCCCGCCGGCCTTCACGCCGCCTCCTGGCCAGCGGGCCGCGGCGGGCCGGGTGCTCGACGGGCTGGACGACCGCTCGGCTGCCGGGCGCTCGCTCCGGGGCGAGGACGGGCCCGGTGCGCCCCTCGGGGCCGCGCGCACCGCCGTGCCCCACAGCCCCGGGCTCGGGAGCGCAGAGCTCGGGAGCAGCGCGCCCGGGAGCGCGGATCTCGAGAGCGTGGATCTCGAGAGCGCGGATCTCGAGAGCGGCGACCCCGCGCCCCCTCCCGCGCCGCTGCCCGGCGGCTCGACCCTCGAGGGCCCCGCGGGGAGCTCGGGCCCGGGCGCGGCCCACAGCGCCGATCCGCCGCCAGGCATGCCCCCCGTGCCCCTGAGCCGCGCCGCCCTCGCAGCCCTCGCCGGGGGCCTCGAGCGGGCCTTCGTGCCGGGCCCCGAGCTGGGCCGCGGCGGGGTCGGCGTGGTGCGGCTGGCCCGCCACGTGCTCCTCGACCGCGAGGTGGCCCTCAAGAGCACCAACCCGGCCAGCAACCGGCGGGCCGCCCGGCGGGGCCTGCTGCGCGAGGCGGCGGCGACGGCCGCCCTGGCCCACCCGAACATCGTGCCCGTCCACGATCTGGTCGTTGATGAGAACGGTGAGCCCCACGTTGTTCTTGAGCGGATCCAGGGCCACACCTGGCTCGAGTATCTGCTCGATCCGGCGCGCATCTCGGCCCGCCACGGGGCCCGCGACCTGCTCGGCTGGCACCTCGGCGTGCTCGAGCAGGTCTGCGCCGCCGTCCACCACGCCCACGGCCGGGGCATCCTCCACCGCGACCTCAAGCCCGACAACGTGATGATCGGCCCCTCGGGCGAGGTCTACGTGGTCGACTGGGGCCTCGCCGTGCGCCTGGACGAGACGGGCCCCGCCCGGCTGCGGCTGGCCCGGGACGACCGGCGCATCGTCGGCACCCCGCGCTTCATGGCCCCCGAGATGGCCCGGGGCGACGGGCCGGCCCTGGGGCCTGCCACGGATGTCTACCTGCTCGGGGCCCTGCTCTACGCCATCCTCACGGGCCGCGGCCCCCACCCGGGCCACGGGGTCGAGGAGACCCTCGCCAGCGTGCCGCGCTTCGTGCCCCGCTTCCCGCCGGCGGTGCCCCCCCGGCTGGCGGCAGTGGTCACCCGGGCCATGGCCGCGGCGCCCGCGGACCGCTACCCCAGCGCCGATGCCGTGCGGCTGGCCCTCGTGGCCTTCCGCGAGCAGCGGGCGGCCCTCCAGCTGGTCGAGGCCACCCGCGTCCGCCACGCCGCCCTCGACGCGGCCCTCGCGCCGGGGGCCGAGCCGCTCGCCCGCGACGCCCTCTACCGGCGCTTCGACGAGGTGCGCTTCGGCTACCAGCAGGCCCTCCAGGCGGCCCCCTCGGCCGCCGAGCTGGACGAGGCCCGGGCCGGGCTCCAGGCCGCCTTCGCCCGCATGGTCGCCCACGAGCTCGACGCCGGAGACCTGCGTGCGGCCTCGGTGCTGCTCGACCAGATGGACCCGCCGCCCGATGCCCTCGTCGGCCGGCGGGCGGCGCTGGCGGCCCGCATCGCCGCCGATGCCGCCCAGAGCGCCCGGGACGCGGCCCAGCGCGACCCGACCGTGGGCCAGCGCACCCGCATCTTCGTCTTCTCGCTGTTCATGGTGAGCTGGGCCATCCTGCCCGTGGTCGGCTGGCTCGGCGGGGTGGCCCTCGAGACCGACCGCATGATCGCCCTGCATGCCGGCAGCGTGCTCGTCGTGCTCGGGCTGGTCTTCTGGGCCCGCGACTCGCTCGGCCGCAGCGAGCTGAACCGGCGGGTGCGCAACCTGTTGGTCATCCTCCAGATCACCCTGCTGGTCAGCGATCTGGTCGGCGCGGCCCTCGGCCTCGACCCGGTCACCGTGCTGCTCTGGCACCAGCTGCTCTTCGCCATGCTGGCGGCCATCGCCGCCGACGCCATCGATCGCCGCTTCGCCTGGGCCGTGCCCGGCTACCTCGTGGCCCTCGGCGTCGCGCTCGTCGACCGGAGCTGGCTGCTGCCGGCCGACGGCCTGGCCAACCTCGTGGTGGGCATCATCGGCTTCGCCATCTGGGCGCCCCCCTGGGACCAGATGCGCAGCCTCTTCGTGCGCGACCCCGCCGAGCGCAGCGCCGGGGAGTAGACTGCCGGCGGCCGGGGCCCTGCCTGCCCCCGCAGCCCCGAGGAGATCCCCATGGTGCCCACCGCCCCGATCCGCCGCCCGCTCGTCTGGGCCCTGCCCGCTGTGATGTCGGTCATGTCCCTGGCGGGCTGCGACGAGCTCAAGCCCGGCGACACGGGGGCCGGCGCCTGTGAGGCCGCCGCGAGCAACACGGGCTGGCCCGCGAATGCCGAGCCCATCGAGGTGGGCCAGAACCTCGACCGCGACCTCTCCTGCGGCGAGCCGGTGGGCCTCGACTGGGCCAGCGACAGCTCGGTGGCCTGCTTCCCCGACACCGAGTTCCAGAACTTCGACGGCAACCACCAGTTCTTCTGGTTCCGCCAGCCCGAGGCCTCGATCCTCACGGCGACCGTGGTGCCCGAGGCGGGCGTCGACGTCAGCGTCTACATGATCCAGTCGGCGGGCGATCGCTACGAGGTGCCGCCCGACGTGGTCGCCGCGATCTCCTGCGAGTGCAGCTACGACGACCAGACCGACAGCAACCCCGGCGAGACCGAGTCGGTCTCGGTCACGGCCACCACCAACGCCTACGACGTGCTGATCGGCGTGGCCGGCGCGGGCGGCACCGACTCCGGATCCTTCCGGATCTCGGTCCAGCTCGAACAGTAGCCTGGGGGGGATGGCCCCTTGCGGAGGGCCGTCCCCTTCGGCATCATGCTCAATGCCACGCGCCGGGCTCCGATGATGTCCGCGCGACCGCATCTCTGGAGGAGTTCATGCGCACCTGGAACCATCGCTCGTTCACCGGCGGGGGCCTCGCCGGCCTCTTCGCCCTGGCGCTCGTCGCCGTCCCCGGCTGCGGCGACAAGGAGTCGAGCGAGGGCACCGACCCCGAGGGCATGAACCCGGGCGACTGCACCGACGGCGCCGACAACGACGCCGACGGCCTCTTCGACTGTGACGACGACGGCTGCTCCGGCTCGCCGGACTGCTCGGGCGAGTCCGACGCCGACGCCGACGCCGACGCCGACGCCGACAGCGACACGGACGCCGATGCGGACGCCGACGCGGATGCGGACGCCGAGGCCGATGCCGACGCGGATGCCGACGCCGATGCCGACGCGGATGCCGATGCCGACGCGGATGCGGACGCCGACGCGGATGCGGATGCGGACGCCGACGCGGATGCCGACGCCGACGCGGATGCCGACGCCGATCCCAACTGCGCCAACACCCAGACCTTCACGGCCAGCGTGGGCGGCACCGAGTACGTCTTCGACCAGGTCGCGTGGGAGTCGATCACCGACGGCCCGACCATGGTCTTCGCCTTCCCGACGGGCGGGGTGGGCAACGCCTGCGCCTACGCGAAGGACCTCAGCACCTACAGCGGCACCTACCTGCTGAGCATCGGCATCGACGACCCGGCCGCCGTCGCGGGCGACACGGTCAACATCGTCGAGCCCCCCGATCCGGGCGACGAGCCGCCCCCGGCCACGGTCGACGGCACGGCCATGATCGAGACCACCTCGGGCCCCTACGCCGTGGGCACCTCCGGCAGCCTCACCATCACGACCCTCTCCTCCGGCTCGCCCATCGAGCTGAGCGGCATCTCGGTCAGCTTCGATGACGGCTCGTCGGCCACGGGCGCCCTGACCGGCTGCCACTGCGAGGGCATCCTGACCGGTGGCGAGGGCGACTCCGGCACCCCGCCGACGGCCCGCTGAGCCCGGCCCGGCCCGCTGCGGCACCGACGGTGGGGGCCCTCCTCCTGGGGGCGCTCCTCGCCGGTGGCTGCAGCGATCCGGTCTACTACCCCGAGTCGCCGCCGGCCTTCGCGGGCGCTGGCGACACGGCCGCCCCCGACAACAGCCCCGCAGGCATCGACCTGTCGGGGCTTCCTTGTGGGCCGGCGACCCCGGGGCCCCTGTGGCTCTTCACGGTCGACAACCGCCACAGCGCGCCGGTCGTCGCCCACACCCGGGCGCCCGACTGCGCGCTGGTCGCCTTCGGCACCATCGACAGCCCCCAGGTCTTCGACGCCAGCGCCCACGAGGGCGAGGTGCTGGTCTTCACCGACGAGGCGGTCTCGGTGGTGCTGGCCTGGGCCGAGGTGGCGCCCAACGACGCGACCACGGTGGTGATCCCGTGAGGGCGGCGTCGGTGGCCCTGGTCCCGCTCGCGCTGCTGCTCGTGCACGGCTGCAAGCCCATCGAGCCCATGCCCGAAGACCTGCCCTGCCGCGAGGCCGGCTACGCCATCGCCGCCCGCACGGCCGAGTGTGAGGGCGACGCCGCGCTCGGCCAGGACCGCTACGAGGCCTACCGCGCGGCCTACACCTGCCGGACCTGGGCCCCCGACGACCCGGCCTTCGAAGACTCCGGCGTCCACCCGGCCGACCTCTGGTCCTGTGCCTTCACCATCCGCAACGCGCCCTGCGAGCTGGTCGACGAGCTGGGCGACGACATCGGGGCCTGGCTCGACCTCGACCCGGGCTGCAGCTGGGTGGCCGAGCCGAAGGCGGGTGGCTCGTGAATGCTCTCGGCGTAACTGTTCTCGCGCATGCCCTGCTGGGCGTGGCCCGGGCGGATGAGGAGAGCCCCCTGCGCACCCAGGGCACGGACTGCTCGGAGAATGCCGTGCCCATCGCCGGCAGCACGGGCTTCGAGAACGCCCGCCACGCCTTCCGCACGACGGGCCAGACCTACTCGGCCACCTCCTACGCCGAGCGCAACCTCTTCAAGCACAGCGCCGACGACGAGGTCCAGGGCGACGCCAGCTACGACTTCTTCCAGATGATCAAGGCCGCCACCGTGCCCACGATGGAGACCCGGGCCGGCACCGAGCCGCTCTGCCCCGCCGGCTATGCGGTGGCCATGCGGCCCGTCGACGTCCAGGCCGTGGCCTTCGGGGTCTCCTTCCACAAGGGCGCCTGGGGCGGCTTCTACGCCTCGAGCGTGGCCTATGGCAACACGGCCATGCCGAACAACGCCGTGCGCGGCATGCTGCTCTTCGCCCAGCCCATCTACGCCGCCACCACCCTCATGCTCGCGCCGCTGGCCCGCAACGGGCTCTCCACCCAGGAGGGCGCCTCGAGCTTCGCCCTCGACTGGGTCGCCGGCGCCACCTACACCCACCGGCTCTTCGGGCTGCGGGCCGGCTACGCGGGCAGCCGCGGCTTCTACGCCAACCTGGTCGACACCCGGGCCGGCTTCTTCTTCTCGGGGCTGCTCGGCGGCGCCGACCGGGCCGGCGGTCTCTTCAGCTACATGAAGCTGGGCGTCGATCGGCTGCGGGCCAACAAGCTGGTCAAGGGCGCGGGCCTCTCCACCCTCTACTTCCGCGACCTGCCCTACGGCCTCCAGCCCAGCCCGGCGGCCCCTGCCGACGCCCTGGCCGAGGGCGGGCGGCTCCAGACCGTCCACCTCGCCCAGCAGAACATCGCCGGGGTGGTCGACCTCGAGGCCGCCTATGGCATCCGCCCCACGGGCTTTCTCCAGCAGGCCATCCTCGGGGTCCACAGCCCCCATTACGTCGTCGGCCGCAAGGGCCGGGGCCCCGAGACGGGCTTCGTCTGGAACGTGCGCGGCGGCCTCGTGAACATCCCCGCCCAGGCCGTCTACGGCCTCGAGGGCGGCCAGGCCGCCAGCTTCAAGACCGAGCTGGGGGCGGCCTTCGACACCGGCGGCGAGGAGGGCGGCCGGGCCGTCGGGGCGCTGCTCGTCAACGATCCCGAGCTGCTCGCCCTCTACCCCTACGCCGTCAACGCCGTGACCGTGCGGCTCCACGTCGACGGCTCCTTCTGAGATGGCCGCGCCCGCCCGCCTCCGCCCCGCCCGGCTGCTGGCCCCCCTCCTGGGCCTGCTGGTCTGGGGGGGCTGCCGCTCGCGCAACCCGGTCGGCTTCTGGGACATCGAGCGCCTCGCGGTCGAGACGCCCACGGCCGAGGGCGAGCGGGTGGACGTCGGCACCCTCGAGTGGACCTCGAAGAACAGCATCACCCTGGTGCTGCGCTACGCCATCCAGGATCCGGCCACGGTCGCGGGGGCGGGGGGCGCCGGCGACACGGGCGACACGGGCGACACGGGCGACGGGCCCGCCTGGATGCCCCCCATCTCGCCGCCCCTGGTCATCCGCACGAGCGAAGAAGAAGACGACAGCGTGCGCCTCACGATCGAGGACGGGCCGTCCGGGGTGCTCGCGGCCACCGACATCTCGGGGGGCACGATGACCCTCGCCACGGACGAGGCGACCCTCGGCGCCGAGCAGGGCGTCGCGATCCGGCTCGAGCTCCGGCGCTGAGGGGGCCGGCCGGGGCCCGGGCACCGGAGCGTGCCGTGATAGGACGGCCGCCCCACCCGCTGGAGTGCCCGTGGCCGCCACCGCCTTCCTGCTCGCCGCGGGCCACGGCTCGCGCCTGCGCCCGCTGACCCTCGACCGGCCCAAGCCCCTGCTGCCCATGGGCGGGGTGCCGATGCTCGACCACGCCCTCGCCTGGGTGCGCGCCCACGGCCACACCGAGGTGCTGGTCAACGCCCACCACCTCTGGCAGCAGGTCGCCGCCTGGGCCGAGAGCCGGGGGGTGGGGCTCCAGGTCGAGCTGCCCGAGATCCTGGGCACGGGGGGCGGGCTCAAGGCGGCCGGGGATCGGCTGGCCGAGGTCTTTGTCGTGGTCAACGGCGACATCCTCAGCGACATCGACCTCGGGGCCCTGGCCCAGGCCGTGCCGCCCGGGGGCGCGGCGATGGCCCTGCGGGCCGATCCGGCGCTCGGGGCCCGGGCCCCGGTCGAGGCCGACGCCGACGGGGTGGTGGTGCGCCTGCGCGACTTCGCCGGGGCGCCGGGGCGCGGCATCCCGGGCACCCACTTCACGGGCATCCACGCCTGCAGCCGGGCCCTGCTCGACCGGGTGCCCCCGGGCTTCGCCTGCATCGTGCGCAGCGCCTACACGGCGGCCCTGCCCGAGGGGCGCATCCGCAGCCTCGTCCACCGGGGCCAGTGGGTCGACATCGGCACCCCCGCCGACTACCTCGCCGCCAACCTGGCCCTGCTCGACGGCACGATGACGGCGCCCGTCGACATCTGGACCCAGGGCACGCGCGGCCCGGCCGCCAGCTGGATCGGCCCCGGCGCCACGGTCGCGGGCACGGTGGCCCGCACGGTGGTGGGGGCCCGGGCCGTGGTGCCCGCTGGCGCCACCCTGACCGACTGTGTGGTCTGGGACGGCGCCACCGTGCCCCCGGGGACCCACCGCGGCGTGGTCTTCCACGACAGCGGCGCGCTCGCGGTCTGAAGCCCGGGCTCAGGGCCCCCGGCGCCCCCGGGGCTGGCAGAGCCCGAAGCCCTCCGCGGGGGGCAGCGGCTTGCGCGCGACCAGGGCGCCGACCAGGGCCGCAGCCCGCTGGCGCACGGCGTCGACGCTCTCGCGCTCGGCCCGCGCCCCCAGCACCGTCGCGAGGCTGCCCAGCCCGAGCTCGCCCCCCCGGTCCCACTCGAAGGCCCGGTCCTCGATGGCCTGGAGGGCGTAGGCCCGCACGACGGGGGCCGGATCGGCGCTGCCTGCCGCGAGCAGCGCCAGGGCCTGGGGGTGGTCGAGGGAGGCGGCGGCCCAGAGCAGCACCACCCGGTCGCGCTCGGCCCGGCTGAGGGTGCAGCCGGCGGCCGGCGCCAGGGGCCAGGGCATGCGCCCGAGGGTCTGCTGGTGGCTGCCCCGGGCGGCCTGGGGATCGTCGGGCGGCAGCCGCTGCGGCCCGTCCCCGGCGGCGCCGGCCTGGGCGTCGAATGCCGCGACAACGGCGTCGAGCAGGCCATCTTCGGGCAGGGTCAGCGCGGCTGCTTCGGTGTGGAGGAAGGCCCGCAGGGCCAGGTCGCGCAGGCTGTCGGCGCGGTCCGCGGGCAGGGCGCGGGCCCAGGAGAGGTGGGCGCCGGCGGGGCGGCCGGGGGGCTGGACGCTGCGGCGCAGGGCCTGGTGGAGCAGCTGGGTCCAGAAGAGGGCCTCGCGGTCGCCGCCCATGCCCTGGTCGAGGCCGGCGTCGGCGAGCTGGGCCCAGTGGGCCGTGGCGCCCGCGAAGAGCGCCGACACGGGGGCCCCGGCGCCCTCGTGGGCCAGCCGGCGGGCCTCCTGGTCGAGCAGGTGCACGCTGCACTGGTCGGCGTAGAAGTCGGAGCGGCGGCACCACTCGACCCGCTGGGGCACGGTGGCGCCCGCGGCCGCCTCGGAGAAGCGAAACCAGCACTCGCTCTGCCAGCGGGGGGCCGGGATGCCGCCGCAGAGGGCGATGCCGTCGTCGAGGCGGTCCTGTTCGCCGGCGGCCTGGGCGAGGTCGACCCGGCAGGCACCGTCTGCGTCCGGTGAGGCCAGGGCCTGGCAGAAGCCGGTGGCGGCGGGCACGGTGTCGGCGGCCCGGGCCCGCTGCTCCAGGCAGCGCTCGCGGCCCGCGCCCGCGGGCGGACAGCCGGCGACCGGGGTGGCGGTGCCGGCCTGGGCCGTGGGGGCGTCGTCGGTCTCGCGCATGTGCATGCGGCCCACGAGGCTGCGGCAGTGCTCGGTGAGGTCGGAGTCGGCTATCTCGCCACAGACCGGCAGGGTGGTCTTCCGGGCGTAGGCCATCCAGCCGAGGTCGCGGGCCTCGCCGGGGCCCATCTGGCGCAGGGCGGTCTCGGCCGCGGCGGGGTCGCCGGCCGCGAGGTGGTCGCTGGCCTGGGCGGCGAGGCAGGCATCGCGGCCCCCGGGGGCGTCCGGGCCGCAGGGGGCCGGCGCGCCCCCGCAGGCCCACAGCAGCAGCGCGAGCATCGAACCTCCGAGGGGCCACTGTGCACCGGGCGGGGGGGGCCCGCCCAGGGGGGGCCGCCGGGTGCGACGAAAGCCTGACAGGCTCAGGGCCCGGGCGGGGCGTCTTCGGGCCCGGGCGGGGCGTCTTCGGGGCCCGGGGGGCGGTCGTCCCTGCCCGGCGGGCGGTCGCCCGGGCCCGGAGCGCGGCGGGGGGGCCCGCCGGGGCGGGGGCCGGGG
>CAXQUZ010000500.1:0-8007 GCA_964226865.1 Myxococcota bacterium
CACCAGCTGGCTCGCCGCCTGCCGGCGCGCAGAGGTCGAGCTGGTGGCCGGTGCGCCGGACCGGGCGGCCCCCTTCTTCGCGGTGGCGCGGCGGACCCTGCCGGCACGGCGCGGAGGCCTCGCGGGCGCGGTGGAGGTCGACGTGGTGCTGGGGGAGGCGGAGTGCGCGCTCGCGGCGGGGCGCTGGCAGGGGGCCCTCCAGGCGGTGGAGCCGGTGCTCCCTCTGCCCATCGGAGACGGCTGGGCCCTGGCCGCGCGGGCCTGCCGGGTCGGGGGCATGGCCGCGGAGGCCCAGGCCTTTGCCGCCCGGGCGGGCCAGGCGACCCAGTGGCGGGGGCCCTGGCGCCGCAGCTGAGGCGCGACGCACGCCCCGGCCCCGCTCAGCCTGGGGTCGCGGCCCGGCTCGCCGCCTCGGCCCGGAGGGCGGCGCCCGTGTGGCTGGTGGGGTGGGCGCGCAGGGCGGCGGGGGTGCCCGCGAAGACGAGCTGGCCGCCGCCCTCGCCCCCCTCGGGGCCCATGTCGATGACGTGGTCGGCATTCTCGATCATGTCGATCTGGTGCTCGATCACGACGACGGTGTGGCCCTTGTCGACCAGCCGGTGGAGGACCACCAGCAGCTTCTCGATGTCGGCGAGGTGGAGGCCCGTGGTGGGCTCGTCGAGCAGGTAGACCGTGGGCTTCTTGCGGCTCACCAGCTCGGCCGCCAGCTTCATGCGCTGGGCCTCGCCGCCGGAGAGGGTGGTGGCGGGCTGGCCGAGGCGCACGTAGCCCAGCCCCACGTCGACGAGGGCCTGGAGGCGCGCGTGGATGCGGCGCTGGTTGGCGAAGAGGGGGGCCGCCTCCTCGATGGGCAGCTCGAGCAGGTCGGCGATGGAGCAGTCCTTCCAGCGCACCTCGAGGGTCTCGCGGCTGAAGCGCCGGCCCCCGCAGTGCTCGCAGGGCATCCACACGTCGCTGAGGAAGTGCATCTCGATGAGCACCGAGCCGCGGCCCTCGCAGTGGGCGCAGCGCCCGCCCTCGGTGTTCCAGGAGAAGCGCCCCGGCCCCCAGCCCCGCTCGCGGGCGAGCCGGGTCTCGGCGAAGCGCTTGCGGATGTCGTTCCAGACGTCGGTGTAGGTGGCCGGGGTCGAGCGCGGGCTGCGGCCGATGGGGGCCTGGTCGACCACGACGAGGCGCAGGGCCTCGCGGTTGCGCTTGCCGCCCTTCTGGGCCTGGAGCCCCTCGAGGTGGGGGCGCAGGTGGTCCATCACGAGCGAGCTCTTGCCCGAGCCCGAGACCCCGGTGACCACCGTGAGCGCGCCGAGCGGCAGCCGCAGCGCGACGTCTTGGAGGTTGTGGACCCGGGCCGGCGGCAGGTCCAGCCACGCCGTGAGCGGGCGCGGGGCCTCGGGGCGGGGCACGGCCCGGGCCCCGCTGAGGTACTGGCCCGTGAGGCTGCCGCTCTCGCGCACGGCGGCGGGGCTGCCCTGGGCCACGATGGTGCCCCCGTGCTCGCCCGCCCCGGGGCCCATGTCGAGCAGGTGGTCGGCGGCCCGCATGATCTCGGGATCGTGCTCGACGACGACGAGGGTGTTGCCGAGGTCGCGCAGGCCCTGGAGGGTGCGCAGCAGCCGGCCCGAGTCGCGGGGGTGGAGGCCGATGGTGGGCTCGTCCAGCACGTAGATGGTGCCCGTCAGGCGCGCGCCGAGCTGGGTGGCGAGGCGGATGCGCTGGGCCTCGCCGCCCGAGAGGGAGCGGGCCGGGCGGTCGAGGTGGAGGTAGCCGAGGCCCACGTCGTCGAGGAAGCCGAGGCGCCCCTGGACCTCTTCGACCGGCTGGGCGGCGATGGTCGCGGCCGTCGGGCTGAGGGTGGGGAGCAGGGCCCGCCACCAGGCCCGGGCCTCCTCGACGCTGAGGGCACAGAGCTCGGAGATGTTGCGCCCCGGGGGACGGTCGGGCCCGAGCACGTCGTCGCCGAGGGTCACCGCCCGCACCCAGGGCTGGAGCCGCTGGCCCTCGCAGTCGGGGCAGGTGGTGTCGCGGCGCAGGCGCTCCATGCGCTTGCCCCAGCCCTCGACCATCGCGACGACGCCGGGCCAGGGACGGCTCTCCTCGACGGTGATCTGGCGCCCTCCCCAGCTGCGGGAGAAGCGGATGTCGAGGCCGTCTTCGACGCCGTGGAGCAGGGCCCGGCGCAGGGGGCGGGACCAGGCCGCGGCGGGCTGGTCGCGGGGGGCCCCGAAGCGCGCGAACACGGCGTCGACCAGGGCGCGGTTGCGGGCCGAGCGGAGCACACCGCTGGCCACCTGGGGATCGAGGGCGCTGTCGAAGTCGGCGGTGGGCACCGGCAGCAGCAGCGCCTCGTCCACCCGCACGGCCCGACCGAGGCCGCCGCAGCTCGTGCAGGCGCCCCAGTGGGAGTTGAAGCTGAAGTGGCGGGGGGTGATCTCATCGGGCAGCGCGGGCCCGTGGGTGGGGCACTCCGGGCGGCGGCTGAGCAGCAGCGGCGCGTCGCGGCGCTCGCGGGCCCGGGGCACGAAGCGGGCGCGGTCGTGGCCCCAGCCGTAGGCCGTGGCGATGGCCTCGGAGAGCCGATCCAGCGGCACCCGGGCGGGGTTCAGGCGGTCGACCACGAGCTCGAGGCCGCCGACCTCGGTGTCGGGGCCCCCCTCGGCGATGAGGGCGTCCAGCTCGCGCTCGCGGCCGTCCCAGACCCGGGTGTAGCCGTCGCGCTGGAGGTCGAGGGCCCGGGTGCCGGGGGGCAGCGCACAGAGCAGCCAGCCCGCGCCGGGATCGGCGGCCTGGAGCTCGCGGGCGCCGCGGCTCGGGGAGGTGGCGTGGAGGGGGTGGGCGCAGACCGGGCAGTGGGGCTGGCCCACGCGGGCGTAGAGGAGGCGGAGCTGGTCGTAGATCTCGGTGGTGGTCGCGACCGTGGAGCGGGGCCCGCCGGCGCCGTTGCGCTGGTCGATGGCGATGGCCGGGGCGAGGCCCTCGACCCGGTCGACCGGCGGACGGTCCATGCGGCCGAGGAAGCGCCGGGCGTAGGTGCTGAGGGACTCGACGTAGCGGCGCTGGCCCTCGGCGAAGAGGGTGTCGAAGGCGAGGCTGGTCTTGCCCGAGCCCGAAGGCCCCGTCACGACGGTCAGGGCGCCCTCGGGAATGTCGACGTCGACGTTGCGCAGGTTGTGGGTCTGGACCCCGCGGAGCACGATGCGCCGGCCGCCCGGGGGCGGGGCCGCCGACCGCGCGCGCCGGCGCGGCGGAGCGAAGAGCAGCCCGTTCTTCTCGGCCACCGCACCGTCCGCTGCGGCGGCGTCGAGGGCGCGCTCGCGGGCGAGCACCGGGGCGAGCATGCGGCCCGTGGGGCTGTCCTCGGCGGCGATCTGCTCCGGGGTGCCGGTGGCGATGATGCGCCCGCCGCCGGTGCCGCCCTCGGGGCCGAGATCGATGAGGTGGTCGGCACACTTGATGATGTCGGCATCGTGTTCGATGACGAGCACGGTGTTGCCCTGGTCGACGAGGCGCTGGAGGGCGTCGAGCAGGCGACCCACGTCCTCCATGTGGAGCCCGGTGGTGGGCTCGTCGAGGATGTAGAGGGTGCGGCCGGTCGCCGGGCGGGAGAGCTCGGAGGCCAGCTTGATGCGCTGGGCCTCGCCCCCGGAGAGGGTCGTGCTGGGCTGGCCGAGGCTGATGTAGCCGAGCCCCACGTCGCAGAGCAGCTGGAAGGTGCGGCGCAGCTTCTTGTGGTGGGTGAAGAAGGCCCGGGCCTGGGCGATGCTCATCTCGAGCACGTCGGTGATGGTGCGGCCCCGGTAGCGCAGCTCGAGGGTCTCGCTGTTGAAGCGCTTGCCGCCGCAGGCCTCGCAGGGGATCTGGACGTCGGCCAGGAACTGCATCTCGACGGTGACGAGGCCGGCGCCCTTGCACTCCTCGCAGCGCCCGCCGGCGAGGTTGAAGCTGAAGCGGGACTTCGTGTAGCCCCGGGCCCGGCTCTCGGGCAGCGCCGCGAAGAGGGCGCGGATGTGGTCGAAGGCGCCGGTGTAGGTGGCGGGGTTGGAGCGGGGGGTGCGGCCGATGGGGTTCTGGTCGATGCGCACCAGCTTGTCGAGCTGGTCGGTGCCGTCGAGGCCCCGGAAGGGGTCGGGGCGCTCGGTGGCCCCGTGGAGGGCGGCGGCGAGCGCCCGGGCGAGGGTGCGGTCGATGAGGGTGGACTTGCCCGATCCCGAGACCCCCGTGACCACAGTGAGGCAGCCCAAGGGAATGCGCAGATCGACGTCGTGGAGGTTGTTCCCGGAGGCGCCAGACAGGACGAGGGCCGGGCCGTCCACGGGCCGCCGGAGCGCGGGGAGCGGAATGCGCAGCTCGCCCCGGAGGTAGCGCGCGGTGCGGGCCTGGCTGCGGAGGAAGCGCCGGGGCGGGCCGTGGCCCATGAGCTGGCCCCCCTCGACGCCCGCGCCGGGCCCGACCTCGACGAGGTGGTCGGCCCGGGCCATCGTCAGCGGGTCGTGCTCGACCACCAGCACCGAGTTGCCCTTGTCGCGGAGGGCCTCGAGGGCGTCGAGCAGCCGGGCCTGGTCGCGGCCGTGGAGCCCGATGCTGGGCTCGTCGAGCACGTAGGTCACGCCCTGGAGCCCGGCGCCGACCTGGCCGGCGAGGCGGATGCGCTGGGCCTCCCCGCCCGAGAGGGTCGCCGCGGAGCGGTCGAGGCTCAGGTAGGAGAGGCCCACCTGGTCGAGGAAGCGCAGCCGGGAGCGCAGCTCGGAGACGATGGGGCCGCCGATGCGCTGCTGGTCGGCGGGCAGCTCGAGGGCATCGAAGAAGGCCCGGGCGTCGGCGATGGACAGGGACGAGAGGGCGGCGATGCCCACCTCGCCGGCCGTGGGGTGGACGAAGCGCACGGCCCGGGCCAGGGGGCGCAGCCGGGCACCGCCGCAGGCCCGGCAGGCCACCCGCCGCCGCCAGCGTCCGAGGCTGGGCAGCTTGGTGTAGTGCCAGACGGTCGTGAGGGCGGGGAAGAGCCCGGGCCAGGGGCGCTCGATGGTGGTCGTGCCCCCGTCGCGCTCCTTCACGAAGCGGTAGCTGACCGCGGGGTCGCCGTAGAGCAGGGCCTCGGCGTGGGCCTGGGACAGGGACGAGAAGGGCGCCCCAGACGAGAAGCCCAGGGCCGCGGCGATCTGGTCGATGGCCGTCCGCGAGGCCGACGAGAAGGGCATGCGCTCGTCGTCTTGGAGGGGGCCGAAGCAGGCCCGGGCCGGCGCGTCGACGTCGAGGAGCAGGTCGGGGTCGAAGTCTTCGAGGTAGCCCAGGCCCGCACAGTCGGGGCACATGCCCTGGGGGGCGTTGAAGCTGAAGAGGCGGGGCTCGAGCTCGGGGGCGGCGTGGCCGTGGTCGGGACAGCTGCGGTCGAGGGAGCGGAGCAGCACCCGTGGGGCCGGGTCGTCGGCGCCCTGGACGAGGAAGCTCACGGTGCCCTGGGAGAGGCCCGCGGCCCGCTCGATGGCCTCGACGAGGCGGGCCCGGCTCTCGCTGCGGACCCGCAGCCGGTCGACGACCAGCTCGATGGTGTGCTTCTCGTAGCGGGCGAGCTCGATGGGCGCGTCGTCTTCGAGGTGCTTGAGCTCGCCGTCGATGCGGGCGCGCAGCCAGCCGTCCCGCAGCGCGTCGGCCAGCTCCTTGCGGTACTCGCCCTTGCGCTCCTGGACGATGGGGGCGAGCACATGGAGCCGCGCGTCGGGCTCGTCCCGGAGCAGACCGGCGGCGACGTCGCCCGGGGACGAGCGCGAGAGCGGGCGTGCGCAGTCCGGGCAGCGGGGCTCGCCGAGGCGGGCCATGAAGAGCCGCAGGTGGTCGAGGATCTCGGTGATGGTGCCGACGGTGCTCCGGGGGTTGCGGTTCACCGTCTTCTGGTCGATGCAGAGCGTGGGCGAGAGCCCCTCGACCCGCTCGACCCGGGGCTTCTCCATGCTGCCGAGGAACTGCCGCGCATAGGACGACAGCGACTCCATGAAGCGGCGCTGGCCCTCCTGGTAGATCGTGTCGAAGGCCAGCGAGGACTTGCCGCTGCCCGACAGGCCCGTGATCACGACGAGGCTGTCGCGCGGGAGGTCGACGTCGATGCCCTTGATGTTGTGCTCGCGGGCGCCCCGCACGCGGATCTCTTCGGCGGCCGCGGCGGACGGGGCAGGGGGGATCGACGCAGCCATGGCGACTCCAGGGTGGAGCGCGGGCTATCGCAGCGGGGTCGCGTGTCGAGGACGGAAACTGTCCGAACTGAACATTTGTTGTCTGTTCGGGCGTTCGGGTCGGCCCGCGCCTGGCGCGGCCTAGAGCGGCTCGAAGTTGAAGGGGTAGCTCACGATCACCGAGCCGTTGCCCTCGGGACGGGGGAAGCGGGTGCGGCGCACCTCGTCCACCACGCAGTCCTCGACCACCCGGTTCTCGAGCGAGGTGGCCCGCAGGTGGGCGTGGGTGACCGAGCCGTCGGCGCCGACCACGAAGCGGGCCACGACCTTGCCCTTGAGGGCCGGGTTGCGCTGGAGCTCTCGCTGGTAGCAGCGCATGAAGATGCCCATCTTCTGCTTGAAGACCATCTCGATCTCGTACTTCTCGAGCTTGCCACCGCCCGCGCCGGCGAGGCCCGGGTGGTCGTCCTCGGCCACCTTGCGCAGGGTGCCGCCCGTGCGGCGCGGCTCGCCCTCGAGGGCCAGATCGGTGCGCTCGGCCGTGCGGTAGATGACGCCGTCCCCCGGCCCGACGTGGAGCACCGGCGGGGGCGCGTTGCTGTTCGACTTGGCGAAGTGGCCCTCGCCCGGCGGCAGCTCCTTGACGGGGATGCGGGTGATGGCCTTGGCGATGATGGCGTGGGTGGCGACGTCGTCGCCGCGGGAGACGAGGACACGGCGCCCGTCGGCCATCAGGGCGAAGAGCTCGTCGGGCAGCTCCTCGTAGCTGCGGGCCCGCTCGAGGCGGATGACGTCGTCGAGGGGCAGGGACTCCTGGGCCTCGCCGCTGCCCTCGCGCCAGGCGAGCTCGACGGTGTTGGACTCGGGGTCGATGCGCGAGCGCACCGGCCAGGACCACTTCCAGCGGTCGTCCTGGGCCCCCACGTTGGCCGTGGCCCCGTCCTCGACGGTGGTCGGGCCGCCCCCGATGTCGAGGTTCATGAACTCGTCGTCGTCCTGGGCGGCCGCCGGTCCAGCGAGCAGCAGGGCAGGGGAGATGCAGAGCAGGAAGCGGGAGATTCGACGCATGGAGGCCTCGGCCGTGGCGCCAGTCAGCGCCGGGGGCCGGATGGTAGCAGCTGCAGCCCGCGCTGGGCGAGGCGGGGCGCCACCTCCTCGGCGAGGGCCGCCGCAGACACGCGTGCCCACTGCTCCAGGGGCATGAGGCCCAGGGCGCGCTCGGTCGGCAGCAGAGGGTCGGGCACCGGGGCATCGGGGGCGCAGCCGCCGTAGCTGGCGCGGAAGGCCGCGTGGAGGCCGGGGATGCGGCGCTGGGCCTCGGCGCGGACCCCCGCCGGATCCAGGGCCAGCAGGGCGTCGAGCATCGCCCAGCCGAAGTCGCGGTGGCGCCGCTCGTCCCGCAGGATCCGATCGAGCACCGCCTGCGCCCGGGGGTGGGTCGTGCCCGCGCGGAGGGCGGCGAAGAGGGGCACGGCCAGGGTCTCGCCGAAGCAGAAGGCCTGGAGGGTGGTCGCCGTGGCCTCGACGACGGGGCGCGGGTCGCCGGGAGGGAGCAGGTCGGCGAGGGTCAGGGGCACGGCCTCCGGCGGGGCAGACGCGCCGGTGTCGTCCGCCTGGAGGGCCGCCAGGCAGCCGTGGGAGAGCCGCGCATGGGCGAGCTCGTCGCGCACGACGGCGAGCGCCTGGAGCACGAGGGCCTCGGGCAGGCCGAGGGCGATGGCCAGGTGGGCCAGCCGCGCGGCGGTGGCGGCGGAGCGGTACTCGGCCTGGACGCGGCGCGCCCACTCGGCGCAGACCCGGGCCGTGGCGACCGGTGCAGCAGGGGACGGGAGATCGGAAGAGCACA
>CAXQUZ010000501.1:0-7579 GCA_964226865.1 Myxococcota bacterium
GGCCGCGGCGTCGGTGGGCGCGTAGATGTCGAAGGTGGTCGAGCCGCCCACACACCAGATGCGCAGGGCCTCGGGGCCGGCCTCGCTGAGGGGGGCCCCCCGGAAGCCGGCGTCGTTGACGGCCACCTGGTGGCGCAGGCCCTGGAGCCGGGCGCCGGGCCGCAGCCGGGGCGCCTCGCCCGGGCCGTTGGCGTAGAGGCCCGCGGGCTGGCCGTCCACCTTGCGCACCCCGTAGGCCGCCCAGTCCCAGGCGTGCACCGCCAGCTCGGCCAGCCCCAGGAACAGCACCACCGAGCCCAGGGCCAAGCCCAGCCGCGGCAGCAGCCAGCGCAGCCGGGCGGCCCAGAGCGACGGTCCTCCGCTCATGCGAGCTGCCAGAGGCCCGGGCCGAGCAGGGCCACCGGGTCGGGGTGGGCGGCCATGCCGGCGGCGGCCTGGGCACGGGCGACGGCGCCGGGCATGTCGTGGGTGCCCGGGTCGGTCCAGGCGAGCTGGAGGTGGACGTGGGGGGGCCAGCCGCCGTTCTCGTGGGGGGCGCCCAGCCAGCCGAGCACGTCGCCCCGGCCGACCGCCGCGCCCACGGGGGACTGGGCCAGGCTGGCGGCGGAGAGGTGGCCATAGAGGGCGAAGAGCGCCCGGCCCTGCCAGGCGTGTTCGACCACGAGAACATTGCCGTAGTCGCCATCTTCGGGGTTGTAGCCCCCGTGGCGCACCGTGCCGTCGAGGGGCGCGTGCACCGCCGTGCCGACCGGGCCCCCGAGGTCGAGGCCCAGGTGGACCGTGCGGGCGCCGGCACAGAGCGCCTGGGTGTAGATGCCCCGGTCTTCGCCGTAGCGGCCGCGGGTCCAGCGGGTGCCGGGATCGGGCAGCTCGGAGAGGGGCCGGGAGAGGTCGAGGGTGACGCTCCAGGGGGGCATCAGCACGACGGGATGGACGACAGGAGGGGCAGGCATGGCCCCGTTCTACCCCAGCCGGGGCCGCGCCGGGCCGTCCCCCGATGGAAGGGCGCTGGAAGGCCCGGGGTCGAAGGCCGGGCACCCGCCCCCGTCGGTGTGCACGAGCCGGCCGGGTGCCCGCAGCCGGCTCCCCCATCCCCGGTGCCCTGCACCCGACCTGGGAGTCCCGATGACCACCTCCGCTTCCCCCGCCCTCTCGGCCTTCCCCCTCTCGCTCGCGGCCCTCGCGCTGGTCGCCACGGGCTGTGGCAAGCCCCCCGAGGCCCCCGAGAAGCTCGAAGAGCTGGCCGGCTACATGTTCTCCCACGTCGCCGACGACGACCCGGCGGCCCTCGAGGCGGGCGTCGAGAACCTGCGGCTGTGGCTGAACAGGGGCGAGAACCTCGCCGAGGCCGAAGAGGGCTACACCATCTCGAAGCTGCCCCAGCGGGCCGTCGACGCCCTCGACAGCCGCGACCGGGGCGTCGACGGGCTCGTGGGCGCGGCCCTCGCCGGGGTGCTCCAGCCCTCGCCCAAGCGCCTCGCCCGGGTGCTGACCAAGGCCGACGCCACCAAGGTCTACCCCGACACCTACACCCGCTACGATCGCGACTACACGACCGATCCCGACTGCTTCGTGGCCCAGGACTGCGAGAGCCTGGCGCTGCGGGCCGAGACCCTCAGCAGCTACGCCATGGGGGTCGAGGTCGACGCCGACTTCAAGGGCGAGTACCGCTGGGTCGAGTCGGAGCACGGCCTCGCCCTCGTCCAGCGCACCTGGCTCGAGCGCCCCGCCGACGTGAGCGTCGACTGGATGGGGGTGCCCGCCCAGTACTTCGTGTCGGTCAACATCCCCCGGGCCAGCGGCCGCAGCCTGCGCCTCCAGTCCACCTGGATCGCCGCCGAGCTGGGCGACACCCCCGTGCCCGAGGCCACAGCCCTCAACATGGTCATCGACTCGATGCGCGCGGGCGACGAGGAGCTGGCCGCCTGGACCGAGTGAGGCCCCGGGCCGCCGGGCTCAGCGGGGGCGCATGCCGTCGAGCAGGGCGTCGATGACCAGGTCGCGGTAGCTCTCGACGAAGGCGGGGCGCGCCACGTCGACCCCGAAGGCCCGGCGCAGGGTCTCGGCCTCGCTGAAGGGCTGGGAGCAGGCCCCGACCATGAACGAGTAGACCAGCTCGGGGGGCATCGGGCGCAGGATGCCCGCCGCGACGGCCGCGGCCAGCTCGCTGTGGAAGAAGGCCACCATGTCGGCGAGCCAGGTGGTGTAGAGGTGCTCGTACTGGGGGCTGCTGGCCGACGACTCGGTGCGGATGAGCTGGCTCAGCTCGGGGCGGCGGCCCACGAAGGCGATGAAGGCCCCGAGCAGCCCCCGGATGCGGGCCTCGGTGGCGGGCCCCTCGACCGGGGGGGCCGCGGCGCGCAGGGTCTCGCGCAGGTCTTCGAAGACCTCGGCGAGAACAGCGTGCCAGAGGCCATCCTTGGAGCCGAAGTGGTGGTGGACCAGGGGCTGGGCGACCCCGGCCTCGCGGGCGATGGCCGCCGTGGTCGCGCCCCGGTAGCCGCGCGCGGCGAAGACCCGGAGGGCCACCCGCAGGATGTCGGCGCGGCCCTGGGGGCCCCGCTTCCGGGAGGAGCTCGCGGGCTTGGGGGAAGCGGGCTTCGCAGGCTTCGCGGGGGTCGGGGTCTTCGGGGGCTTGGCGCTGCGGGGCATGCCGTCCTCGGGGGCGAGCCCAGGGGCTATCCGGTGCGGTCGGCCGGCGGGGGCACCGGCACCGCCCGGGCGGATCGGGGCCAGCGAGCACGCGGAATTCTCTGCCACGGACTCGACACTGATAGACCTATCAGTTTATAGCTCTATCAGCCCCGCGCTGGAGTCTGCCGTGACCCTGCCTGTTCCCGCCCCGTCGCTCGCCCCCATCCCCCAGCCCCCGCCCCGGCCGCTGCTGCGCAACGCGCCCGACGTGGGCATCGAGCAGCCCGTCCAGCGGCTGATGGCCCTCGCCGAGGACTACGGCCCCATCTTCAAGCTCGAGTTCCCGGGCCGGTCGATGCTCGTGCTCAGCTCCCACGCCCTGGTCGACGAGCTCTGCGACACCCGCCGCTTCGAGAAGGCGCTCTCGGGCCCCCTGCGCGAGATCCGCGCCCTCGCCGGCGACGGCCTCTTCACCGCCGAGAACCACGAGCCCAACTGGGGCCGGGCCCACCGGCTGCTGGCGCCGGCCTTCGGCCCGCTGGCGATGGAGGGCTACTTCGACCGCATGCGCGACATCGCCGAGCAGATGTTCGACAAGTGGGAGCGGCTCGGCCCCCAGGCCCGCATCGACGTGCCCGATGCGATGACCCGGCTGACCCTCGACACCATCGCCCTCTGCGGCTTCGACACCCGCCTCAACAGCTTCTACCGCGACGACATGCACCCCTTCATCGGGGCCATGGTGCGCGCCCTGCGCGAGGCCAACACCCGCTCGACCCAGTTCCCCGTCCAGCATGTGCTGCGGTTCCAGGCGGCCCGGGGCTTCCAACGCGACATCGCCGAGATGAACCGGGTGGTCGACGAGGTCATCGCTGCGCGCCGGGCGGGGGGCGCGGCGGGCGCCGGGGCTCCCGACGACCTGCTCGCCCGCATGCTCACGGCCATCGACCCGGTCACCGGCGAGGGCCTCGACGACACCAACATCCGCTACCAGATCGTGACCTTCCTCATCGCGGGCCACGAGACCACCAGCGGGCTGCTCAGCTTCGCCGTCCACCACCTGCTGGAGCACCCCGAGGTCATGGCCCGGGCCCGGGCCGAGGTCGACCGGGTCATCGGCGGCGCGCGCCCCCAACACGCCCACCTCCGCGAGCGGGTCTACATCGACCAGATCCTGCGCGAGACCCTGCGCATCTGGCCCACGGCCCCGGCCTTCGCCCTGCACGCCAAGGCGCCCACGACCCTCGGCGGCCGCTACGCCGTCACGCCGGACGACACCCTGGTGGTGCTCGTGCCCTCGCTCCACCGCGACCCCGAGGTCTGGGACGCGCCGGCGCGCTTCGACCCGGACCGCTTCGCACCCGAGCGCCGGGCGGCCCTGCCCGCCAACGCCTGGAAGCCCTTCGGCCACGGCCAGCGGGCCTGCATCGGGCGCCTCTTCGCGATGCAGGAGGCCACCCTCGTGCTGGCCATGCTGCTCCAGCGCTTCGAGGCCATCGACGGCTTCGGCACCCCCCTCGAGGTCAAGGAGACCCTCACCCTCAAGCCCGCGCGGCTCCACATCCGGGTCCAGCGGCGCCCCCCGGCCCCCGAGACGGGCACGGCGCTCCCCCCGCGCGCCGACGCGGCGGCCCCGGCAGCACCGGCGCCCGCCGTGGCCCACGACACCCCGCTCACGGTGCTCTACGGCTCGAACACGGGCACGGCCGAGGCCCTGGCCCGGCGGCTGGCCGAGACGGGGGGCCAGAGCGGCTACCGCGCCCGGGTCCTGCCCATGGACGAGGCTGTCGACAACATCGACACAGAGACCATTCTCGTCGTCGTGACCGCCTCCTACAACGGCCAGCCTCCCGACAACGCCCGGGCCTTCTGCGGCTGGCTCGACACCCTGCCCGACGGGGCGCTGCGGGGGCTGCGGGCCGCCGTGCTGGGCTGTGGCCACCGCGACTGGGCCCAGACCTTCCAGGCCGTGCCCCAGCGGGTCGAGGCGGCCCTGCTGCGGCTCGGCGCGACCCTGCTGGCCCCCCGGGGCGCCCTCGACGGCGCGGCCGATCTGGTCGACCAGGCCGCCCGGTGGCGCGCGCGCTTCTGGCCCGCCGCCCACGCCGCCGCCGGCCTCGACACGGCCGTGGCCCTGCCCGCAGCCGCCCCCCTCGAGCTCGACCTCGTCAGCCCCCACGACCCCCTCGCCGCCCACCACGGGCTGCGCGAGGCGCGGGTGGTGGCCGTGCGCGAGCTGGTCGACATGGGGGCGCCCTTCGCCCGCTCGAAGCGCGAGGTGGTGCTCGCGCTGCCCGATGACATGGACTGGAGCCCCGGCCAGCACCTCGCCGTGCTCGGCGAGAACCCGGCCGCCGAGGTGGTCCACTGGCTGGCCTGGCTCGACCTGCCCGGCAGCACCCTGGTGCGGCGCCGGGCCGGAGGCGGCCAGAGCCTGCTGCCCACCGACCGCGCCCTGGCCCTCGAAGAGGTGCTGGCCCGCTATGTCGACCTGGGCCAGCCCGCCGGCCGCCGGCTGATCCAGGCGGCGCACGACGCGGTGCGCTGCCCGCCCGAGCGGGGCCCCCTGCGCCGGTGGCTCGACGACGACGCGGCCTTCCAGGCCGAGGTGGTGGACGCGCGCCTGCGCCCCCGCGACCTGCTCGCCCGCTGTCCCTCGGTGCGCCTGCCGCTGGCGACCCTGCTGGACCTGCTGCCGCCGATGCAGCCCCGCCGCTACTCGATCTCGTCGTCGCCCCGAGAGCAGCCCCGGCGCTGCCGGCTGACCGTGGCCTGGGTGCGCGGCCCGGCCACGGGCTCGACCACCGGCGCCGACTACGAGGGCGTGGCCTCGGGCACCCTCGCCCGGGCCCGGGCCGGCCAGCCCCTCTGGGTCGCCGTGCGCAGCCCTCCCGTGCCCTTCGCCCTGCCGGCCGACCCCGCCACCCCCGTGCTCATGATCGCCGCGGGCACGGGCATCGCGCCCTTCCGGGGCTTCCTCGCCGAGCGGGCCGAAGCCGCGGCCGCGGGCCAGATCCTCGGCCCCGCCCACCTCTTCTTCGGCTGCGACCACCCCGAGGTCGACCTGCTCTACCGCGACAGCCTCCGGCGCTGGGAAGCGCAGGGCACCGTCCAGCTCCACACCGCCTTCTTCCACCAGCCCGACGGGCCCGTGCACTTCGTCCAGCACCGCCTCTGGGCCGACCGGGCCGCGGTGGGGGCGCTGCTCGACGCCGGGGCCGTGGTCTACCTCTGCGGGGACGGGGCCCGCATGGCGCCCGCCGTGCGCGCGACCCTGGGGCGCATCCTCGCCACCCAGGCCGGCGGCGACCCCGACCGGGACGGGCCCGCGGCGCTGGCGGCCCTCGAAGCCGAGAACCGTCTACAGATGGACATCTTCGGCGGATGAGGGCACGGAGGGGCCGCCGGAGCGGGCCCCGGGGCCGATCGGCGGCGGAGCGGGCCCTATCCATTCAAAACTGCATGGATGGTGGACGGAAGCGGGCGAGGTCGGCCCGGCGGGGGCCCCATAGTCTGGGGGTGCGGTCACCGAGGAAGGTGGCCGCAAAACACCCAGCCGGAGACCATCATGAACGCCAAGCGCACCCTCTCTGTCCTCACCCGCTCCCTCACCCTCTCCCTCGCCTTCGCCAGCGTTGCATGCACAGACGCAGGGGACAAGAGCGACAGCGACGCCACCGCGGGGACCGACGGCAGCGACGGCGCTGACGGCAGCGACGGCACCGACGGCACCGACGGCGCCGACGGCGGCGACGGTGACAGCGACGGCGGCGACGGCTCGGACGGCGGCGACGGCTCCGACGGCGGCGACGGCTCCGACGGCTCCGACGGCGGCGACACCCCCGTCGACTTCGCCAGCCGCGGGCCCCACACGGTCGGCCACCAGGTCTTCGAGGACGACGGCCGCCTCATCAAGGCCTGGTACCCCGCCGACTCGGACGCCACCGAGGCCATCACCCACATGGTCACCGTGCGCCTCTTCGGCCCCGACGCGCCGCCCGTGCCCTTCCTCGGCGCCTCGGTCGAGAACGCCGACCCGGCCACCGACCGGGGCCCCTACCCCCTCGTCGTGCTCTCCCACGGCTTCGGCATGAACCCCGAGTGGACCCACGGCCTCGCCGAGCACCTCGCCTCCCGCGGCCTCGTGGTGCTCGGCCCGGAGCACGTCGAGTACGACTGGGACGCCGACGTGCTTCCCGCCACCATCGACCGGCCCCGGGCGGTCAGCGCCACCATCGACTTCGCCGAGACGGGCGTGCTCGACGGCATCATCGACACCGGCAGCGTCGCCGTCATCGGCCACTCCTACGGCGGCACCACGGCCCTGTCGCTGGCCGGCGCCCGGCTCCACTTCGGCTGGCTGGAGGAGGCCTGCGCCACGGTGACCGATCCCATGACCGAGGACTTCTTCTGCACCCCCTTCATCGGCCACGAAGAGGTGCTCGCGACCCACATGGGCCTCGACGCCGTGCCCACCGAGCTCTGGCCCTCGCTCGCCGACAGCCGGGTCGACACCATCGTCGCCTACGCCCCCGACGCCGGCATGTTCGGCCCCACGGGCCTCGCCGAGGTGGCCGTGCCCTCGATGATGCTGGCCGGCACGGGCGACACGGCCGCCCCCTGGGACTGGGGCGCCGGCCTCGCCTTCGACAACGTCTCGAGCGACCCGGCGGCCATCGTGGGCTTCGAGGGCGGCGAGCACTTCCTCGTCACCACCACCTGCGACCACATGCCCTGGACCGAGGGGCTGCCCGCCGAGTACGCGAGCTTCTTCTGTGAAGACCCCGCCTGGGACAAGGCCGAGGCCCTCGCCCTGGTCAACGATACCACCGCAGTCGTGTCGAGGTGTCGGTCAGTGGATTTGATGCGGAGGCCAACGGAGATTTCTCATGGCCGCTTCGTGCGGGTAACGCGCTGTCTTTGACATTCAAGACGCCTTCATTCG
>CAXQUZ010000502.1:0-12065 GCA_964226865.1 Myxococcota bacterium
CGCTTCGGTTCTCGGTGCCTTTGGCCTCAGGCGCCGGCGATCCGCGGCCGATGAGGATGCGGCCTGAGGGGGGGAGCCCACAGGAGCGGCCGGCGACCTGCCCGGCCCCCGTGCGCTCGACCCCCGACCCAGACTTGGAGACGTGAGATCGCCTGCGGGACCAGATGAATCCTGCTCGAGCCTGAACTCCCCTGGGGGCCATGATGTGCCCCCGTGTTGCTCATCAGGCCCGCGACGGTCTCACGTCTCCTCCTTCTTCTCCCCGGCGCCCCCGGCCCCTGCCGCAGCAGGGCGCTTGGGGCCGCCCCGCTTCAGGCGCCGGCCCACGATGGCCCGCTGGCGCTCTTTGTAGAGCGAGTGGGCGTTCTCGCCCTCTTCGTTGGCCCGGGCCGTCTCGCGGTCGATGATCTGGAACTCGACCATGGCGAAGACCGTGCGGCCGAGCAGCGCGCCGTAGCGGGCGGCCTGGGCGTCGTCGATGCGCACGGGAAAGTCGACGATGAAGTTGACGATCCGGTAGCTGCCCCCCGAGAAGGGGTTGTCTTCGGCCTGGAGGCCCTCGGCCGGCACGGGCCCCTGGAGATCCGCGACCCCGAAGGGCAGCCCCAGCCCCCGCAGCGCCGCCGGCAGGTGGATGAGGTTGTTGTGGCTCTGGCCCGGGATCACGTAGTTGAACGGGAACAGGTTGCGGGTGAGCCAGGCGATGGCCGGGAGGATGTGGTCCTGGTCTTCGGTCACGATGCGGAAGCGCAGCTTGTCGAAGATCGTGGCAGCCACGTTCTCCTTCTTGGCCAGCAGCTTCGTGATGATGCTGTTGCGGGTCTTCCGCGAGCCGTAGAAGGCCACCAGGGGGAAGCCCTCGGCGCGCATGCGGTCGGCGGCGGCCATGATGCGCCGCTCGGCCAGATCGAGGATGCGGGCCTCGGAGAGCGAGCTCTGGAAGTGGAGCTCGGCCGCTTCCATGTGGTTGATGACATGCATGAGCTTGAGGATCACGCAGGCGAGGATCTGGCGCCGGCGGAAGCCTCCGGTCTCGCTCGCGAGAATGAAGAGCTGGCGGACATCCTCGGGCTCACGAAGGTCGTCGGGGAAGTGGAGCCCGAGGTGTTCTTCGAGGTAGTTGACCGCCTCGTTGTGGACGAAGCGGAGCCGCTGGAGATCGTCGGGATCCGACAGGTCGAGCAGGTGGAGGGCCAGGAAGCGGTCGACGTCGGCGAGGCTGTGGAAGTGGGAGCGGTTCCAGTCGATCACGGAGTTGCCGCCCAGGATCAGCCGGATCGCGTCGACGTCGCCCAGGTCGATGCCCTGGCCGCCCAGCGCCGCGGTGATGCGGGCCGCGAGGGGGGTCGGGCCGGGGACGGCGGCGCCGTCGAGCGGGGGGACGGGACCGGCAGCGCCCAGCCCGAAGGGCTCGGTGGCCGGACCAGCGGCGGCAGACCCGGGCGCAGCGGCGGGGTCCAGTTCGGAGGAGTCGGACACGGCGGGCCCCGGTGGTGGGCCCCGGTGGTGGGCCCCGGCGAGAGGCCGGCCCGAGGGGCCAGCCGGTGAGGAAGCGGGCGCGCGCGTAACCCATCTGGGGCGGGGCGGCGCCCGCCCTCCCCGCGGGGCGGGGCGGCGGGGGGGATCAGTCCACCAGGCCCTCGAAGTCGGTCGCCACCACGACCGTGTCGAGGGCCTGGAGCACGGACTCCGAGAGGGAGACGAAGCCCAGGACGGCGTGGTGGCGGCCGCTCCGGCGGTCGGCCCGATCGACCCGGGCGCTGAGGCGGACGGGGCCGGCCGGCAGGCTGAGCACCACCCGCAGCCGGGCGCCGGGCGAGACCGCCCGGGCGAGGCAGAGGGTCGCGCCGCCGCGGGCCAGCTCGACCACCTCGGCGGAGATGGGCTGGTCGATGAGGCGCCCGTCCGCCCCCAGGCGGGCCACCGTGGCGTCGAGGGGGCGCGGCAGTACCCGGGGCGCGGCGGCCTGGGAGTCGAGGCCCGGGGCGAAGAGCAGCCGCCAGCCCGCGCCCCCGTCCGCCGCCTCGAGGGTGGCGACCACCAGGCCCTCGCGCCGGGGGGCCGCGCCGCCGCCGAGCTCGAGCTGGATCCGCATGCCGGGGCGCAGCTCGCCGGGGGGCCGACCGGGCAGGGCCACCGCCTCGAGGCCCACCAGCTCGGCCACGGTGACCGCGTCGGCCGTGGCCAGCACCCGCCCGCTGGCGTCCGAGAGGCGGGCGAAGCGCCGCACGGTGCCGGCCGGGGTGGACCGGGCGCCGAGGCCCCAGGCCGCGACCACCCCGGGCGGCAGGAAGATGCGCAGCCCTCCCTCCCGCAGCTCGCCGGGCGCCGTGCCCCGCAGCAGCGCCGCCCGGTCGAGGGCCTGGCCGCGGCCGCTGGGCTCGACCAGCACGAGGGCCTGGCCCCGCTGCTCGAGGTTGGCGCAGCGGAGGGCCGGGGGCGCGTCGTCGTCGGCGTCGGTCCAGAGCGCGGGCGCACAGCCCCGGAGCCGGTCCCGCTCCGGCCCGCCCGGCGGCGGCGCGGCGCCGAAGCCCTGGCCCTGGCCCGCCCGGGCGGCCATCCAGGCGTCGAGGGCCGCCCGGGCCGCCGTCCAGAGCGAGCCCGTGTCGTGGGTCGAGAGCACCACGGGCCCGTCGTGCATCTCGAAGACCACCCCGCCGGACCGGCGCTCGATGCCCCGCAGCTCGCGCCAGGGCCAGGCCTCGGGGGCGGCCCCGAGCAGCTGGTCGAGCAGCCCGCCCGGGGCGAAGACCAGCCCGCCGTCCCCGATGGCAATGAGGCCGGGGTGGGCGAGGAGCCCCGACTGGAGGGCCCCCTCGACGAAGACCGGCGGGGAGTGGGCGGGCCCGGGCATGAGCAGCGCGGCCGCCAGCTGGGCCACGCCCCCGCCCGACAGGCGCCAGGCTCCGGGGCCCTCCCCGAGCACCAGCCGCGGGGGCAGCCCCCGGGTGTGGGCGCCGTCGCTGCGGGGCCGCCGCTCGAGGGGGGCGTCGAGGGGGTGGGCGGCGTCCACCAGGGCCGTGTCGTCGAGGCCCACGAAGACATCGACCCGGCCCGTGCCGGCGAGGGTGGCCTCGCCCGAGACCAGCACCGGCGCCGGCGCCCGCCCCGCGAGGGCGTGGGCCAGCAGCCGCCCCACCCGCCGGGCGCCGTCGCCGGCGAAGCGCCAGACCTCGCCGTCGCACTGGACGTGGAGCATGCGCTCGAGGCCCTTGAGCGCCACCTGCTCGATGCGCGCGAGGGGCAGGGCGAGGGCCGGCAGGCCGACGAGCCGGTCGAGGCTGCCCTCGGGGCTGAAGTGGAGCCCCGCCGCGTCGAGCGCGAGCGTGCCCACGCTCGCGAGCGGGCCGTGGTGGGCGCGACAAGACTCGCGGATCCAGGGCATTGGGGGCCTCCCATGGGGCGGTCGGGACGGGGCCGGGCCCCTATCCCAGCGGCGCCGGGGCCGGGCCGGCGCCCCCGAAACCCGCCGCCCGGGGCGCCCGGTCCCGGTCCCGGCAGCCCGGGGCCGATGGGTTACGCCGTCCGGCCATCCGCCGAGCCCGTGCTGCCGGAGACCTGCCCATGTTCCGCTCGTTGCGCCGCGCCACCCGCTTCCTCGCTGCCGGCTTCGGCGCCGCCTTCCGCAGCATCACCGTCACCCTGCCCGTGGCCGCCGTGCTCGCCGGCCTCACGGCCATCGGCGACGAGGCCGTGGTCAAGGTGGTCGAGGGCATGGCCGTCGCCGGCGGCCAGGGCGAGGCCCAGAGCGGGATGATCTACACCATCCTGGGCTGGCTGTTCATCGCCGTGCTGCTCCAGATCTTCATCGGCCCCATCTTCCACGCCACGGCCGTCTTCGTCGCCCGGGCCGGGGCCCAGGGCAAGTCCGCCGGCCTCTACCCGGCCCTGAACTTCGCGCTCAACCGCTACAAGCGCATGTTCGTGCCCCACATGATCGCCTGGCTGGCCATCATCATCGGCATGCAGGTGGTCATCCCCGGCATCCTCTACTGGATGATGTACGCCTTCGTCGACGCCGTCGCCGCCCTCGAAGACCACCCCGACCCCCGCAAGCGCAGCCGCATGCTGACGGCCGGCCGCCGGTCCAGCATCTTCTGGATGATCTTCCCCTTCATCGTGCTGCAGGTCGTGCGCATCGGCCTCGACAACACGGCGGTCTCGGCGGGCACGGCGGTCTGGGTGGCCTACAACACCCTGCTCTCGGTGCTCGACTTCGGCCTGGCCACGAGCTTCGGCATGTTCTACCTCGCCCGCATCGCGGCCCTCGACCGGGCCCGGGCCCGCAAGGCCGCCGCAGATAGCGGGGCCGGCGAGGACGGGGCCGCCGCCGTGGCCGAGCTCTCGGCCGACAGCGCCCCGGGCGCGACCCCCAGCAGCGGGGGCTGAGCCCGTGCCGGCGGCCCTCCTCGCGAACCTGGCCCGCGACACGGGCCCCGGGGTCCAGCTCTCGGGCCTCGCCGGCGGCGCCCCCGCCTGGGCCCTCGCCCAGCTCGCCGCCGCCACCGACGGGCCGCTCGTCGTCGTCGCCCCCTCCCGGGACGCCACCGACAAGCTGCTGCTCGAGCTCGAGGCCCTGCTGCCGCCCGCCGTCCCGGCCCTGCGCTACCCGGCCGACGACGCCCTGGTCTGGGACGGGCTCAGCCCCCACCCCGACGTGCCCCGCGAGCGCCTCGTCGCCCTCCGGGCCCTCGACCGCGGCGACCGCTGCGTGGTCGTCCTCCCGGGGCGCGCCCTACTCCAGAAAGCTCTTCCCGAGACCATTCTCAGCGAGCTCTGCATCACGCTGGAGCAGGGCCTGGTCTTCGAGCGGGACGCCCTGGTCGCCGCCCTCGTCGAGCGCGGCTACCTCGCCACCCAGCGGGTCGACGAGCCGGGCACGGTCTCGTGGCGGGGCGAGGTGCTCGACCTCTGGCCCGCCGGGGCGCCCGAGCCCGTGCGCCTCGAGTACTTCGACGACGAGATCGACGCGCTCAACGGCATGAACCCCGAGACCCGCCGGGGCACGGGCCCCTACGACGAGGTCGAGGTGCTGCCCGCCCGCGAGGCCGTGGTGACCGAGGCCGCCCTCTCCCGGGCCAAGGGCCGCACCATGGCCGCCGTCGACCGCCTGGGCTCGGGCCACATGCGCCGCCGCCGGCTGCTCAAGGAGCTCAAGGAGGGCCTCTGGTTCCCCGGCGCCGAGGACTACCTGGGCGCCCTCCACCCCGTCGAGCCCCTCCACGCGCGCCTCTCCGCCCTGGGCCTCGGGCGGGTGGTCATCGTCGAGCCCCGCGAGCTCGCCCCCGAGCTCGAGCGCTTCCACGCCCAGCAGCAGCGCCGCTGGGAAGAGCTGCCCCCGAGCGACACCCCGGTCATCCTGCCCGAGGACCGCTTCGCCGCGCCCGAGGCCGTGCTCGCCGCGCTCCGGGGGGCCGTCGAGCTGGGCGCCATGCTCATCTCCCGGGACGGCAGCGTCGAGCCCCTCGACCACGGCTGCCACGACAACACGGCCCTGCGGGTGGGCAAGGGCGAGCTGGCCCCGGCCATCCACCAGCTCCGCCAGTGGCTCGACCAGGGCTGGCGGGTGGCGCTGGTGGCCGAGTCGGCCTCGCGGCTGGAGCGGGTCACGGCGCTCTTCTCGCCCCACGGCCTGCCCCCCCACCGGGCCGAGGTGGGCCAGTTCCACCCCGGCCGGCTCACGGGCTGGGTCGCCCCCCTGGACAAGGGCTTCCACTCCGAGAACGACGCACTGGCCGTGGTCTCGGTCGATGAGATCTTCGGCGCCCGCGCCCGGGCGACCCGCCGCCGCCGCTCGCTCAAGGACGCGGCCCTCTCGGGCGCCGAGCTGGCCCAGCTCAAGGACGGCGACCTCGTCGTCCACGTGCGCCACGGCATCGGCACCTTCCACGGCCTCAAGCGCATCCCCATGCCCCTGGGCGGCGAGGTCATGGACCAGGACTTCGCCGAGCTGAGCTACCGCGGCGGCGACCGCCTCTACCTGCCGGTCACCCGCCTCGGCGAGCTCTACAAGTACCGGGCCACGGGCAACAAGCCCCCCCGCCTCGACAAGCTGGGCGGCCAGACCTGGGCCAAGCAGAAGTCGAAGGTGCGCGACAAGGTGGCGGGCCTCGCGACCCAGCTGCTGCGGCTCTACGCCCTGCGCGAGCTGGTCGAGGGCCACGCCTACACCGACCTGCCCCCCGCCTACATCCAGTTCGAGCAGACCTTCCCCTTCGTCGAGACCCCCGACCAGGCCCGCACCATCGAAGAGGTGCGGGAGGATCTGGCCGACCCCCGTCCGATGGACCGGCTCATCATCGGCGACGTGGGCTTCGGCAAGACCGAGGTGGCCATGCGCGCCGCCATGCTGGTCATCCTCGGCGGCCGCCAGGTGGCCCTGCTCTGCCCCACGACCGTGCTGGCCTTCCAGCACTGGCGCACCTTCTGCGAGCGCTTCGAGGGCACGGGGGCCGAGATCGCCCTGCTGTCGAGCTTCCAGACCCCCGCCGAGGCCCGCGAGATCCAGAAGCGCCTCAGCGAGGGCCACATCGACATCCTCGTCGGCACCCAGGCCCTGCTCGGCCGGGGGGTGCGCTTCGCCCAGCTCGGCCTCGTAGTCGTCGACGAGGAGCACCGCTTCGGCGTGAAGCAGAAGGAGCGGCTCAAGAAGCTCACGACGGCCTGGTCGGAGGTGCCCTGCGACTACCTCGCCATGTCGGCCACCCCCATCCCCCGCACCCTCCACATGGCCCTGTCGGGCATCCGCCAGGTCAGCCTCATCGCCACGCCCCCCGAGGGCCGGCGCCCGGTCCAGACCCGGGTCATGCGCTGGAACCAGGAGCGGCTGCGCCAGGAGATCCTCCACGAGCTCAAGCGCGGGGGCCAGGTCTTCTTCGTCCACAACCGGGTCCAGTCCATCGACGCAGTGGCCGCGAGCCTGCGCGAGGCCGTGCCCGAGGCCAAGTTCGCCGTGGCCCACGGCCAGATGGAGCCCGGCCAGCTCGAAGAGACCCTGCTCTCCTTCGTGCGCCGCGACTTCCACGTGCTGGTGTGCACCACCATCATCGAGTCGGGCATCGACATGCCCACGGTCAACACCATCCTGGTCAACCGCGCCGACCAGCTCGGCCTCGCCCAGCTCTACCAGCTGCGGGGCCGGGTCGGCCGGGGCCTGACCCGCGGCTACTGCACCCTCATCGTGCCCGAGGACGACGCGCGCATCACGGCCGACGCCCTCAAGCGGCTGCGGGTGCTCCAGGACCACCAGGAGCTCGGCGCCGGCATGCAGATCGCCACGGCCGACATGGAGCTGCGCGGCTCGGGCGACCTGCTCGGCGAGTCGCAGCACGGCCAGATCGCCGCGGTGGGCCTCGACACCTATGTCGAGCTGCTCGAGGAGGCCGTCGCCGACGCCCGGGGCGACCTCGCCCGCAAGCGCATCGAGCCCGAGCTCGAGGTGCCCGTGCCGGCGCTGCTGCCCGAGAGCTGGATCGACGACGTGGGCGAGCGCCTCACCGAGTACCGCCGGCTGAGCGCCTGCCAGACCGTCGCCGAGGTGCGCGACCTCGTCACCCGCTGGGAAGACACCTTCGGCGAGCCGCCGCCCGAGGTGCTGAACCTCGGCTGGATGGCCGAGACCCGGGTGCGCTGTCGCGAGCTGGGCATCGAGCGGGTGAGCTGGCTGCGGGTGCGGGTGCTGCTCGACTTCCACCCGACCACCCCCGTGCCCGCCGAGCGGGTGGCCGCCGTGCTCAAGGCCCACCCGGAGCGCTTCGGGGTGTCGAACGCCGCCCACTCCGCCGTGCCCGATGCCGAGCCGGGCCACCGCATCTTCGCCCGCTTCGACGAGGAAGAGGCCCAGTACCCCTTCCGCTTCCTGCACTGGGTGCTACGCCAGTTCGAGAAGAACGACTGACAGGGCATCTTGGGGCGGTTCTCGGGCAGACCCGGCGGTGAGCGGCCGCCGCGGTCGGTCGGGCCCGCATCGGCCGCGCCCGGCCACAACCCAACACAACTGACACACAAGACAGAACCGACACACCCGACACACCCGACACACCCGGGGCCACCGGGGGCGTGCAGGGGGGGTCCGATCTGCGCCTCCACGTCATCTTAAACACGACACGCACAACCTGATTCAGACCACCGCTCTGGGGCAGCACGCGCGCAGAACCCCCATAAAAAGGCCACTCTCACGACTCGACGCCAGCAGGGTGCGGCACTACAGCCCCCGCGAGGCGCGCGGCGCGTCTCGCCACCCGCGCCCGGCCCCCCGTCCCGAGGCCGCCCGGGCCGCCCCCACCGCGAGGCCTTGGCTCTGCTTCCGTGCCCCCTCCCCGGGCGCGACAGGCAAACCCAAGCGCTCTTGCGTCGCCACGTGCCCCATCCATGCCCCCCACGCCCCCCCCTCCGGGGCGGCGCCGGGCGGGCGCGCCCCTGTCTTCCCCGCGATCGGCCCGTCCTGCAGCGCGGCGCCGCACTGGAGCCCCCAGGTCCCCCCGCCTCCTCCTCCTCTCCGTTCCCCTGGTGGCCCTCGCCGCCTGCACCGACGCCACCGACGGCGCCGACGGCAAGGCCGGTGCGCCCGGTGCCGACGGCGCCCCCGGCACGGACGGCGCCCCCGGCCAGGATGCCGACGCCATCGACCGCGACGGCGACGGCGTCTCGCTGGTCCACGACTGCGACGACGACGACGCGGGCATCGGCCGCCCGACCCTGTGGCACCTCGACCGGGACGGCGACGGCTTCGGCGACCCCGGTGTGGCCATCGAACAGTGCACCGCCCTGGTGGGCTGGGTGGCCAACGCGGACGACTGCGGCGACGACGAGGCCACCGTCTACCCGGGCGCCCCCGAGCTCTGTGACGCGCTGGACAACGACTGTGACGGCCTCGTCGACACCGACGACAGCGACATCGACCCCAGCGGGCTGGTCGAGCACTACGTCGACCAGGACGGCGACGGCTACGGCGACGCGGCCCTCGGCCTCCAGGCCTTCTGCGCCAGCGCCGCCGGCCACAGCGCGGAGCCCGGAGACTGCGACGACGCGGAGGCCGCCGTGAACCCCGGCGCCGAAGAGATCTGCGGCAACGGCATCGACGACAACTGCAACGCCACGCCCGACAGCTGCGGGCTCGCGGGCACCCTCGGCATCACCGACAACGACTGGTACTAGCTCGCCGCCACCAGCAACCTGATGGGCGACGCCGCCGCCGCGGGCGACTTGGACGGCGACGGCCACGACTACCTGCTCATCGGCGCCTACGGCAACAACAGCTCGACGGGCGCCGCCTTTGTGGCCCACGGCAGCGCCTCGGTCACCAGCATGCGCCTCGACACCGACGCCCCGGCCGCCTTCCGGGGCAGCAGCTCCGGCGACCGCATGGGCTACGGCGTGGCCACCGGCGACTGGAACGGCGACGGCATCGATGATGTCGCCGTCTCGGGCTACGGCACGGGCACGGTGGCCCTGGACTACGGCAGCACGAGCCGCTGGTCGGGCAGCACGGCGACCGCCGACCTCGACACCCTCTCGGTCCTCGGCGTCAGCAGCTTCGGCCGCTCCCTCACCGGCGTCGGCGACCTGAACGGCGACGGCCACGCGGAGCTGGTCGTGGGCGCCCTCACCCTGGCCGGCGGCTCGGGCTACACGGGCGGCGCCATGGTCTACATGGGCAGCGCCAGCGGCATCGCGCCCGCCACCATCGCCGAGGAGGCCGGCGCCGCCCCGAGAGCCCCGCGGGCGGCGAGAGCGACGGCTTCGCGATCTTCCGGGAGAGCGTGAGCGGCGGCGACGTCAACGGCGACGGCATCAGCGACCTCGGCATCGGGGCCCCCAACGACTCCACCGACGGCAGCCACGACGGGCGGGCCTTCGTGTACCTCGGCCACACGGCCTGGGGCGAGACCACGCCGGTCGCCGCCGTGGTCATCGACCACGGCGGGGGCGAGGACGGCATCGAGGCAAGCTGTGGCTACCGGGTCGACCTCGGCGGTGACGCCAACGGCGACGGCTACGGCGACATCGGCGTCGGCTGCGCGGGCGCCGGCGGCATGGTGGGCGTCGTCTTCGGCAGCGCCGCATCGCTGGCACCGGCCGTCGACCTCGTGGACGCCGACCTCATCTTCCAGAGCGCCGAGACGGGCAGCCAGGTCTCGGAGGTCTTCCACGTCGACGCCCCCACGGGCGCGGCGGGCGACGTCTTCGTCATCGGTGCGCCGGGCATCGCCAGCGGGGCGGGTGCGGTCTACGCCTTCTACGGCCACAGCGGCCTGGTGGGCGAGGTGGACGTGGCCACGGCCGACCTGCAGATCGTCGGCGCCTCTGGCATGGCCATGGGCAGCGACGGGCTGACCGCGGCCGACATGGACGCCGACGGCCGCCCCGAGCTGGTGGTGCCGGCGGCCTACGCCAGCGCCGTGATGGCCTTCGAGCTCGGCGGCTTCTGAGCCCCGGGCCCGATGGACGGCGGCACCAGCGCCCGCAGCCACCGCTTCGGGCTGCGGCGCCCGCCTCTTGTCATCGATCGGGGTGGCCGATGGGGGGCACGGCGTGCAATAGGCACCGCGTCCCTCTGAGGTCACCGTCCATGCCGTCTCTCGGTTCCGCCGCTCCCGTCTGCCTCGCCCTCCTGCTCGCCACCGGCTGCGCCCGCCTCGGCCCGGGCGAGCCCTGCGAGGCCACCGGCGACGGCTTCACCCGGGTCGACCCCTGCGAGCACACCTGCATCGAGTGGGAGGTCACCTGCCCCGACGGCACCCAGGTGACGCCCGGGGTCTGCAGCGGCGAGGAGTGCGTCGACCACGACGACTGCCCGGCCGACTTCACCTGCACCCAGGTGGGGGCCGGCACGGCCTGCCTGCCCGCGACCTACTGCGCCGCGGACTAGGCCCGGCCGGCGGGGCCCGCGCCCCCGGCCGCGCTCAGTGCGAGCCCTTCTTGTGGCGCAGCTTGGCGCCCTCGGTGAGGTGCTGGTTCCACGAGGCGGGGGCGAAGCCGTTGTCGACCTGCTCCATCGTGATGCAGCCCTCGACCGGGCAGACGATCTGGCAGAGGTTGCAGCCCACGCACTCGTCCTCGTCGACCACGGGCACCCGGATGCTGCCGTCGGGGTCGGGGTGGATGCACTGGTGGGCGCCGTCGTGGCAGGCCACGAGGCAGGCCTGGCAGCCGATGCAGGACTGGGCGTCGATCTTGGCCACGATCTCGTAGTTCAGGTCGAGATCGCCCCAGTCGGAGTAGGCGGGCACGGCCTTGCCGACGAGCTGGTCGAGGGTCTCGAAGTTGTGCTGGCGCATGTAGTCTTCGAGGCCTTCGATCATGTCGCCGACGATGCGGTAGCCCTTGAGCATGACCTCGGTGCAGACCTGGACGCTCGACGAGCCGAGCAGCAGGAACTCGACCGCGTCGCGCCAGTTGGTCACGCCGCCGATGCCCGAGATGGGCAGCTGGAAGCGGGGGTCGCGGGCGAGGGCGGCCACCATGTGGAGCGCGATGGGCCGGACGGCGGCGCCGCAGTAGCCACCGTTGGAGGAGCGGCTGCCGACGACGGGCTTGGGCACGAAGGTGTCGATGTCGACGCCGATGATGCTCTTGATGGTGTTGATGAGGCTCACGCCGTCGGCGCCGCCGGCCTGGGCGGCGAGGCCGTGGGGCACGATGTTGCCGACGTTGGGGGTGAGCTTCACCAGCACGGGGATGTTGGCGTACTCCTTGACCCAGCTGGTGATGCGCTCGTTGACCGTGGGCTCCTGGCCCACCGCCGAGCCCATGCCGCGCTCGCACATGCCGTGGGGGCAGCCGAAGTTGAGCTCGAGGCCGTCGGCGCCCGCGTCCTCCGAGCGCATGATCATCTCCTTCCACTCCTCTTTGGTCTCGACCATGAGGGAGGCGATGACGGCGTGCTTCGGGAAGCGCTTCTTGACCTCGGCGATCTCGCGGAAGTTCACGTCGAGGGGGCGGTCGGTGATGAGCTCGATGTTGTTCAGCCCGACCAGCTTCTGGCTGCCGACGTCGAGCCCGCCGTAGCGGCTGTAGACGTTCAGGATGGGCGTACCGAGGGTCTTCCAGACAGATCGGAAGAG
>CAXQUZ010000503.1:0-5671 GCA_964226865.1 Myxococcota bacterium
CTCGTCCAGCAGACCGTCTTCGTAGCGAAAGGGCGCGTAGTCCACCGGCAGCCCCGGCCGCCCGGGCCCGGCGAGGGCCTCGCGGATGTCGTCGGCCTCGAGGGGCCGCAGGGGCAGGGTGCGCGAGATGGAGTCGAGGGGGAGGGTGTGGAGCGCCCGGAGCGCCGTGCCCAGGTAGTCCTCGCGCAGGGAGAGGATGAAGCGGACCGAGCTGTCGCCGCCGGCCAGCACGCTGGCGAGGCCGGCCTGGAGGCTGCGCGGAGCGTCGCGGGAGCCCTGGGTGAAGACCTCCTCGACCTGGTCGAGCACGACGGCGACCGGCCGGCGCTCGACCTCGACCAGGGCGTCGAGCAGCGAGGCCAGGGGGCGCCCGGGGCGGGGGCTGCCGAGGCGCTCGAGCTGGCGCTCGACGTTCTGGGCGAGCTGCTCGAGGGGCTCGGCCGTCCCCCGGACCCGCACCACCGTGTGGCCCGTGTCTTCGAGGCCCGGCACCACCCGCGCCGACAGAAAGCTGGTCTTGCCCACCCCGCTGGCGCCGGTGAGCAGCACGATGGCCGGGCGGTCGGCGTGCTCCCAGGTGGCCCTGAAGCGGCGGGCGTCGCCGTCGCGGCCGAAGAAGATGGCGCGGGTGGCGGCGGTGAAGGGGTGGAGGAAGCGGAAGGGCTCGGTGGGCAGGGGGTCTTCGCGCACGACGGCCCCCCGGCCGGCGAGGGCGGCGGGGGTGCGGGCGGCCGTGAGCTGGCGCAGGGCCTCGGAGAGCGCGGCCCAGTCGGAGAAGCGGTCGCTCGGGCTCTTCTGGAGCAGCTTGCCCACGATGCGGACGAGGGCCGGCGGCACGTCGTCGACCACCTCGGCGAGGGAGGGGGCCGGGGCGTGGAGGTGCTGGCGCATGAAGTCGCGGGGGCCCGGGCCCGTGAAGGGGGTGCGGCCCGCGAGCATCTCGAAGAGGATGACGCCGAAGCTGTAGAGGTCGCTGCGGTGGTCGACGGCCCAGCCGAGAACCTGCTCGGGCGCCATGTAGCGGGGGGTGCCCATCAGGGCGCCGGGGCGGGTGAGGCGGTCTTGGGCCACCTCGGCGCGCACCCGGGCGGCCCGGGCGCTGCCGTCGCCCTGGGGGCCGAGGGCCAGGGGCGGGGCGTCGTCGGGGGGCACGAAGTCGAGGGTCGCGTCGATGAGGCCGTCGGGCACGGGGATGTCGTCGAGGCTGTCGGGGGCCGGACGGGGGGCGCCGGTCGGCAGGTCTTCGAAGGTGGGCGAGCTCGGGGGGCGCACCGGCGGCGGCACGGTGGGCTCGGCGAGCCCGGGCGGGTCTTCGGCGTCGAGCAGGGTGGCCAGCCCGAAGTCGAGCACCTTGACGTGATCTTCGCTGAGAATGAAGATGTTGTCGGGCTTCAGGTCGCGGTGGACCAGCCCCACACCCTGGCCGGCGCCCATGCCCCGGGCGATCTGGCTCGCGATGTCGAGGGCCCGGTCGGCCGAGATGCGCCCGACCCGATCCAGCAGGTTGCCGAGGGTCTCGCCCTCCAGCAGCTCCATGGCGACAAAGCGCCGCCCGTCGTCCGCCTCGCCCACGTCGATGACCGTGACGACGTTGGGGTGGTTGAGCAGGCTCGTGGTGCGGGCCTCGCGCTCGAAGCGGGCCACGGCGCCGGGGGAGCGGGTGAGCTCCTTGCGCAAGAGCTTGATGGCGACGGGCCGATCGAGGGCCTGCTGCCAGCCCTGGTAGACCTCGCCCACACCGCCACGTCCGATGCACGGTCCCAGGCTGTAGCGTTGGTCGAGCTGCATGGCGGCCATGCTATCCCCTGACAGGCCCGGCGGGCCGCGGCGGAGGTGGAGACGATGCGCGGACGGGAGGCCAGGCGGGGCGAGCGACAGGGCGCCGGGCGCACGATCGGGGCCGGCGGTGGCACGGGTGCCGCGGGGCGACGGACCGGCGGGGGGCACGGGGGGCTGCTCCTGCTGGGCCTCGCGGGGTGTGCGCCGCCCCCACCCTCGGGGCTGCCCGCCGCGGGACGCCACCCCCTCACGGTGCCAGGCACCGCGGCCACGGAGAGCGCCGCGGCGGGCCAGCTCGTGGTCGGCGCCGACTGGCGGGGGCGACCGACCGCCAAGCTGCGCCTCGTCGGCCCAACCTGGATGACCCCGGGGCTGGTGACGGCCCGGATCGAGTCCGGCGAGCTCGGCGGCGCGCCCGTGAGCTGGCTGCACTTCCCCCTGCGCACGGCGGTCGGCGAGGCCGAGGCGGTGCTGCGGGTCCAGGGCGCGAGTGCCCTGCTGCCCCTGGGCGCCCGCCCCGGAGAGCACGAGGTGGCGCTGCGCATCGGTCCCGCCGGCGCGCTGCCCCCGGTCGACGCCGGCCCCACCGAGGCGCGCCTCGCGGATCTGGCCGCGGCCTGGGGGCTCGGACGCTTCCGGCTGCTGGCCCCTGGCGCGGGCCCGGACGCCACCGAAGGTCTTGTGGGCGAGGTCCTGCTCCAGGGAGAGCTGCCGCCGCTGGTGGCGGTCTACGACGGCCTGTGGCTCAGCCCCGGTCCGGTCCCCGTGCCCGCCCTGCGCGAGGACCAGGGGGGCGACATGGTGCTCGGCTTCCCGGTCGAGCCGGCTCTTCAGGGGGAGCAGGGGCTGCTGCGGGTCAACGTGCCGACCCAGACCGTCACCGTGCCCCTCGGCCCCACCCCCGACCCCCAGGAGCGCCAGCTGATCCTGGCCCCGGGCGAGGTCAGCGACGAGGAGCGGGCCATCGCCCGGGCGCGGGCCCGCCGGGCCGCGGATCTTGCCGAGCAGGCCTGGCTGGAGGAGGTCGGCCCGCGCCTCGCTGCGGCGCTCCAGGCCCCAGAGGGCGGGGGCTGCCGTCCCCTCGACAGCCTCGGGCCCGACTGGGGCCTCGTGACGGCCGGCTACGAGCTGACCACGACCGTGGCCCCCGAGGGCGCGGGCTGTGTGCTCTGGATCGAGCCCGTCGTCGAGCAACACCGGCGCCGGCTCCGGGCCGAGCTGCGCCCCGGCGCGCCTCCGGTGCTCACAGCGCCGCACTGAGGGGCGCGGCCGCGGGCGCGGCTCCGAGACCGGGGGCCCCAAGAGCACGAAAGGCCCCCTCCGGACGGCGGCACTCCCGAATTCGCGCATGGGGGAGCGTCACGGACCCGAACAGAGGGGGCGCGGCGATCGTGTCTGGCACACCCGGCAGCGGGCCGGGGCCAGAGATGGGGGCGACGGGCGCCGGAGCCTCAGCTCCAGACGGTGTCGCAGGTGGGGGCAGCCTCGAGCTCGCAGTCGACGACCGGGTCGGGCTTGATGGGGGTGAAGTCCTCGTCCCAGTCCCAGCCCTGGGACCAGCCCCAGGCCGGCAGGGCGCCCGAGAGCAGCAGGATCGATCCCATGCCGACGAGGAGGCGGCGGGCGGTCGAGGGCTGCTTGGTGGCGGACATGGAGGCTCCCAGACGGTGGTGGCGGCGCGGCCAACGGCGGCGTGGCACGGCCGGTGCTTGCCCCCCCCTTGAGCAAGGGGCGTGCCAGTCCACCGGCCGGCGCCCCACGGGGGGGCCGTCCTCGCTGCATCTGCTCGCCTGCACGGTGTTCTCGCACGCCGCGGGCAGGTCTGCGGGCCCGTCGGGAGACCGTCGCCCAGATTTCCCAGGGGAAATTTCGGCGGCCGGGCCTTGCCGTCTCGCAAGAACGCCCGCGCGGTCGCCCGGGCCCTGCGCCGCGGTCGGGAGGACAAGGGGGGGGCGAGCCGTGGGGGGCGCTGTGGGGCGCCACGGGGCGGGAGGGGCCCGGGCGCTCGGCGGCCCCAGACCCCGGTCCCCCCATGTGGGATGCTGGGGGCGGCGCCGTCCGTTCTCGTGATTCGGACCGGGCGCCGCTCGGCTTGACCCGCGCTGGCAGCCCAGCCCCGTTCTGTGGGGGCCCACAGGCGCGCCAGCGGGAGCCGCCCCCCCCGCCGCCCCGCTGAAGAGGAGCCCCCCGGTGCGCCTGGAGACCCGATACCGCACCGTCGGCGGAGACCTCGGCCGCGCAGCCCGGAGCGGCGAGGCGGGGCCGCGCCCCGAGCGCCAGGTGGTGCTGGCCCAGGATCGCCTGCTCGGCGGCACCGTGGTGCTGAAGCTGGCGCCCGAGGGCACCCTGGCAGCGGCCGAGCTGGACGAAGAAGGTGGCCGGCTCGTGGCCCTCGACCACCCGGGGCTGCTGCGCCTGACCGACCGCTTCGCGGGCCTCGTCGACGCCCAGGGCGCCCGGGTCTGTGGCTTCGCCAGCCGCTGGGTCGACGGCCAGGACTTCGGCACGGCCGTGCGCGCACTGCCCCGGGCGGCGGCCCTGGCCCGCTTTGCAGATCTGGTCGACACGGTGGCCTACCTCCACCGCCGCGGGCTGCTCCACCTCGACATCAAGTCCGACAATGTGTTGGTGGACGGGGACGAGGTGGTGCTGCTGGATCTGGGCTCGGCACGCCCGCTGGACGCCGGACCGGGCGAGGCCGGCGGCACCCTGGGCACGGCGGCCCCCGAGGTGCTGCTGGGCCAAGCGGCCTCGGTGAGCGCCGACGTCTACAGCCTCGGCTGCCTGCTCTACGAGCTGCTCACGGGCCGGCCGCCCCACGCGGGGCTGGACGGGATCGAGCTGCGGCGGGCCGCCCTCGCCGGAGAGCTGGTGCCCGTGCGCGCGCTGGCCCCCTCGGTGCCGCGTCCGCTGGCCCAGCTCGCCGCGGCGATGCTCGCCCGCCGGGCGGCCCACCGCCCCGCCAGCCTCGAGAAGGTCCGCGATGCCCTCGTCGAGGCCGGGGTGACCGCACGCCAGCGGGCCGGTGCCCCGCCGCTCATCGGCCGCGCCGACAGCCTCGCCCGCCTCTCGCGGCTGGTCTCGCGCCCGGGCGGGGGCCACGTCCTCGTCGAGGGGCGCCCCGGGGTCGGGCGCCGGCGGCTGGTCCACACCCTGCTGCGCCAGCCGGCGCTGCTCGGGGGCCGGGTGGGCCTCGACCTCGCCGCCGTGCCCCAGCCGCTGCGGGTGATCGACGGGCTCGCGCTCCTCGCCGGTCGCCCCGTGCCGGATCCCGAGACGGGCGCCCCCTGGCGCCAGGCCATGGCGGCCGTGCTCCGGGACTGGCCGGGGGGGCGCCACCTCGCCGTCCACCTCGGCGCCCGGGCCGGCCGCTCGGCCGATCTCCAGCGGGCCCTCGACGAGCTGCGGCCGGCCCTCATCGCCGGCGGTGTGCAGCTCATCGAGCTCGCCAGCCCTGGGGCCCGCGCGCCGGTGGGGCCGGCGACCGAGGTGGTGGAGGTGCCGCCCCTCACCCTCGCCCAGACCGCCAAGCTTGCCCGCCACTACGGTGTCTTCGCCAACACCCGCGCCGCCTCCCTGCACCGGCGCAGCGGCGGTCGCCCGGGTGCGCTGGTCCCGCTCCTCGAGGGCCCGCGCGCCCCGGCGGCAGAGGGGCGGGCGGCGGCCGTGCTCGCGGTGCTGCCCGCCGGGGTGCCCCGCTCGGTGGTCGGGCGCCTCGGCGCAGGACTGGAGCGCGCCGTCGCGGCAATCGCGCCAGTTCTGGCGCCGGGCAATCTTGTGATTTTGGAATCGACCTCTCCTGTCGGCACCACTGATCTCGTGTCGTCATGGATGGCCGGACACCGATCAGATCTGAAGTTCCCTCATGACCACGGCGAGCAAGCCGATATAT
>CAXQUZ010000504.1:0-11852 GCA_964226865.1 Myxococcota bacterium
GAAGGCACGCTCCCGAGACGCGCTCAACAACGCAATCGCCCTCGCTATGGACCTCATCACCGGGAGCGATGCGAGGGCGTGGTTTCGGCATTGCGGCTTCCGTCAGGGGACTTGATCTGCTCTGTCACTCTACCCGCCCAACCTGGCCCAAGGCGTTTGCAACCTAAACTCAAGCAACTCACGAAGACTGCTGCAGGACCTAAATCCGTCCGTTAGCTTTCAATCAGGCGATGTCAACCGACTTCCTGCCAGGGTCGATATTCAAGCTGACGCCGTCTTCACGCACCTCAACGCGGCCATCGCATCCCACGAGTCCCACCGCGAACCCTCCGTCGAGTTCCGCCACCCCGGCCCCTCCCCCTGGCGCCATGCCCAGGACTGGGCCCAGGCCGCCGTCGACCGCCCCGAGGGCGCCCCCCTGCCCCCCTACGTCGAAGAGCTCGACCCCGAGCCCCCCGCCGACCATGTCTCCTACGCCCTCGGCGTGGCCCTCGGCCGCTTCCATCCCGACGGCGCGGGCATCCTCGACCCCGCGACCGATGCCCTCGATCATGCCCTGCCCCACGGCATCCTGCTCCTCGACCGCACGGTGACGGCCCCCGCCTCTGGCGACGACCTGGGCCATGCCGCCTGCGCCCCCCTCCATGCCGCCTGGCAGGCCCACGGCCCCCGGCTCGACACCAAGCGCAAGACCCTCCGCGACTACCTCGCCCTCGACTTCTTCAAGGACGTGCACCGCACGATGTACGAGAACCGGCCCATTCACTGGCCGCTCTCGTCGGCGAAGAAGACCTTCGTCGCCTGGGTCACCATCCACCGCTGGACCGCCGACACCCTCACGGCCCTCCAGGCCCGCCTCGACCAGCTCCGCACACGCCTCGACGGCGAGCTGGACGACCTGCGCCAGGCCCGCGACACGGGCGATGCCAAGGCCCGCAGCGCCGCCGAGCGCCGCCTCGCCAAGCTCCAGGGCTGGCGCAGCGAGCTGGCCGACCTCATCGCCGACATGGCGGCCTGCGCCGACAAGGGCCCCCCGCCCACCGACCCGAGCCCCAAGAAGTGCCCCCCCCGCGACCGGGACGCCCGCTACGCGCCCGTGCTCGACGACGGCGTCATGATCAACAGTGCCGCCCTCTGGCCCCTGCTCGCCCCCCAGTGGAAAGACCCGAAGAAGTGGTGGCGCGAGCTGGCCCAGGCCAAGGGCCGCAAGAACTACGACTGGTCCCGCCTCGCCATGCGGTACTGGCCCCAGCGCGTCGACCGCCAGTGCCAGGACGACCCCAGCCTCGGCGTCGCCCACGGATGCTTCTGGCGCCACCACCCGGCCCGGGCCTGGGCCTGGGAGCTGCGCCTCCAAGACGAGCTCGACCCCGACTTCCGCATCGAAGAGGGCCCCTACACCCATCCCAACGGCAGCCCCAGCCCCGACCACGAGGCCCTGCGGGCGGCCTTCATCGCCGAGCAGCCCGACGAGGCCCTCGCCGCCGTCGAGAGAGAGGCCCTGCGCCGCATGGGCCGGGGCCAGAAGAAGAAGCTCGTGGAAGAGCTGTTCGTGCTGGAGCCCGGGCTCTGGACCGCCCGCGCCGCGGAGCTGTGGGCGCTGGAAGACCGGCTGACCGAGAAGCAGCAGCTCGCCTTCCGCGTGCGGGCGCCCGACGAGGAGGAGGCTCGGGCGGCGCTGGTGGCCGAGCGGCCGGAGCTGGTCGAGAAGCGGGCCGAGCTGGAGTCGGGGCTGGAGCCGGATCCCGACCTGTTTGCGGCGCTGGGGGAGGAGTGAGCAGCGGCGGGACCAACTGGGCGGCCGTGGTCTCGGGCCTGGGCGCCTGGCACGGCGGCGGCGACCGGGCGGCCGGCGAGCGGGCCCTCGTCGAGGTCGAGCAGTGGCTGCGCACGCGCATCGCGCCCCGGCTGGGTCGGCGGGCCAAGGCGGAGGACATCGAGTCGCTGTTCCAAGACGTGCTCACCCGGCTGTGGACCGAGGACCTGTTCACGGGGGTCGACGCGCCGGCGGCCTTCCTCTGGACGGTGGTGCGCCGCATGTGGATCGACCGGGTGCGCAAGCGAGACCGGCGGACCGACACCGTGCCGCTCGACCCTGATGCGCCCCGTGCCGACCCCTCCCCCGCCGACCCCGTCCATGGCGTCGCGCTGGAGCAGGTCGCGGCCAAGCTGGAGACCCTGCGCATCGAAGACCGCGTGCACGTCAAGATCTGCGACCTGCCCCATGCCCTGAGCTGGGAGGAGCTGGAATGGATGGCGCGGCGGTGCGGCCAGTCGGCCAATGCGGTGCGGGATGCCGTGTTGGACCGAGAGGCGGACGCCTACGCGCTGAGCTTCTTGGTGGACCCAGGGCCCGAGCCGACCACGGAGAAGGGCCGGCGGGACCGGCTGGAGCGGTTTCGGCGGCGGAGATCCCGGGCACGAGAGCGGCTGCGGGCCGCGGTGGAGGCGGGATGAAGACGTGGATGCATCCCGAGCTGGGAGAGGTGGGGGAGCTTCGCCCAAAGCAGTCTCCTCTCAAGACCTGGAACCACCTCCTCAAGGCATCGGAAAACTGGACCGTGCTCACCGGCGTGGCCCACGCAGACCTCTCGAACCGCGCGAGGGCTGCTGGATGCCCAAACTGGCGAAGGGTCAAGAAAGTCGCATGGCTCGCACCCTGCACCGACTGCCTTCGCCAGGTGCACGACCAGCACTGGCGCGCGACCTATGGACGCGAGCTGGTCACTACAACCAAGCTGGGTCGCCAGCTGCACAGGGCCAAGCGATGGACCCTGGCCAGCCCGCAGGGCTGCATCATCATCGTGGACCGCGGGCAGATCATCTCTGTGTATCGTCCGCATCCAGAGGGCCTGACCGTCCCATTCAGCGAACAGGACTTCCGCGACCAGTGCGACCACGTCCTGCGGAAGGACACCGGAGCACGTGCCATGACCCCCCAGGAGGCCCAGCGCCGCCCCCTCGACTCCCCGACCGCCCTGTGGCACGTGGCCCTCGCCCTCAGCCACGCCGAGGCCACCGGGGCGTGGAGCGCCGAGGAGTGTGGTGCGGTGAGGGAGCGGATCGCGACGGTTCCCGCCGCCGTCAAGGCCATCCTCCTGCCCGATGCCGCACTCTTCGACGCGTTGGAGGCCGCACAGGACGAGCCCGAGGCCGACGAGCTGGAGCCCCTGGTGGACACGGTGGCGGACTGGCTGGCGGTTGTCGAGCGAGTCCACGGAAACACCGCAGCACAGGACGTCTTGGAGCAGTCAGCGGACATCGTCGCCCTGGCTCCGGCGGCGTGGCTGGCACTTCAGCCGCTGGTGGACGAGCGACGGGCACAGGCCAAGGGCATGGCCGCCGCGTGGTGGGAAGAGCTTGACGAGCTGCTGGGGGCGCTGCGCCTTGCGGAGGTGCCTGCCGTGCATGCGGCGCCGAGCATGCTGGCGGCGAAGGTGGCCGCGAGGGAGGATGTGCCGTCTCTTCTGGCGACCCTCTGGTCGACGCTCTCCAGCCTCGGCCAGCGACTTGGGCAACCAGCCCAGCCCAACCTTGTCGAGCGTGTTGCCACTGAACTGAGCAACGGCCAAGCCGTAGACGTCAAGGTGACCGGGCCGCTGCCGTCCGGCGTCCGGGTCTTCGTGGTGGACGGGGACCATCCGCGCGGCGAAGAGCTCACGGCGGACTGGCCCCTGGGCTCCATCTGGGAGCTCGACCACCCCGGGGACGAGACCTGGCTCGTGACGGTGTCGGGCAACGTGGCCGGCGCCTCGCTCGCGGAGGTCATCGAGGCCGCAGCGGCGGCCCCCGAGGCACGCGTCGAGGTCGCGCCGCTTCATCGTCGGTAGGCCCCGTCAGCTCACGAAGCTGACAAAGGCCGGCACGTCCCACTTCGATGCCTCGCGGGCGCCCTTGGAGGGACGGCCGCCCAGCTCCCTGCCGGACTGGGGGCCGGGCCCCGTGCGCGCGAGGGCCGCCAACACCTTGGGCCAGGGCTTGCCAGCCCGCTGGCCGTCCAGCAGGGCACGCCCCACCGTGATGGCGGCCGTGGCGTCGACTGGCCAGAGCGGCGCGACCACCTCGGCGGCCCCCGCGGCCAGCAGCACGCCGGCGATGCCGCCCGGTGCGCTCGGCTGGTCCCCCGTGCGCCCGGCCTCGCACGACAACAGCACGATGCGCAGCCCGGCCAGGGCCCGAGGATCACGGGAGAGGCGGGCCATGTCGAGGCGGTCTTCGCTGCCGTCGGCGCGGAGGAGGTGGAGCCAGGCGTCGTCGGCCGTGGCGGCGTGGCCGTGGGCCAGGACGATCACGGTGCCCGCATGGTCGCACACATGGAGCACGGTCTCGGCGTCGACCGGCAGAGGCTCGGCCCGAGGGGCGGCCTGGGGACCGTGGCGGGAGCCCCGGGCCATGAGCAGCCGGACGGAGGCGTCCTGGGCCAGCAGGGTGGCCTGGGCGAGAGCGTGGTCTCCGATGGGCTGGTCCGCAGGCTCGGCGACCACGACCGCGACGCCCTCCCCTCGCGTGCGGTGGGGCACGGGAGGCGCAAGCGCCAGGGTCGGCGAGCGCCAGGTGGGGGTGGAGCCGAAGAGGCTGGCATGGGGCAGGTAGCGCAAGGCCCCGTGGGGCACCCAGAGCAGGGCATCCGGGGCGCGGCCGAGCAGGGCGTGGAGGGCCGGGGCGAGGCGCAAACCTGCCCAGCTCTGGAGGCGCTGCAGCACGGCCGCGCGCTCGTTCCGAGGACGGAGGGAGGCGGCGAGAGCGGCCTCGTCGTCGGCAAGTCCGACATCGGGGAGCCAGGCGATGCGGTCCTGGTCGGGCCGCTGGCCGACCAGCGCCAGCAGGATGCCCCCCTCCATGGGCCAGGCGCCGAGGGCTTGGGCTTTGTGGGCCCGAAGCCAGTCGCGGGTGGCGTCGAGGGTGGGGGCCTCGGTGAGCCAGCCCGGGGCAGTGCCATGGATGTCACGGAGCAGGGCGGGGAGGCACCCGGCATCACCCTTGGCAACAGCCTCGCGCCACGACATCAGGGTCGACTGGGAGACCCCCGGCGGGGACTCGAGGCGGGCCCGGGAGCGCCGGCGCCAGGTGGACTCGGCGCGGACCCACCAGGTGAGGGTCGTGGCGCTGGCCTTGGCGCTGGCGATGTGGATGCCGCGCTGCCTGGTGATGGGGCCGTGGTTGAGGGCATGGTGGGCGGTGCGCATGAGGCTGCGGGTGGCGATGTCCGTATCGACTCGGGCGAGGTCGTCGGCGAGCACGAGGCTCGGGATGGTCTCGGAGAGCCAGGTCCAGGCGGTCTCGGCCCAGTCGGTGAAGACGGTGGGCGTCGACAAAGCGAGGTTGAAGAGGCCGCGGGCGCAGCGGTGGAGCTCATCGCCGGGACCGAGTGCTCGGGCGGCGGCAGCGGCCTCGGTGAACAAGCCGTGGATCTCGGCGCGAGTCGGCGCGTCGAGGGGAGTGCGCTTCAGCAAGAGCTCCGCGAGACAGACAGTGGTCTCCCAGAGGTTGCGGGGCTCGCCGACGCTGCGCCGGTGGGCCAGGGACTCTCGCAGCAAGGCCTCGGCTTCGGTCCGGTGGGCCGGCTCGGGGGAGGCCCCCAGGACGTCGCCGAGGTTGTGACGCGAGGTGGAGATGGAGTGGGGGGAGCCGTTGCTGAGCTGCTGTTGGAGACGGCTTCGCTCGAGGGCGATGGCCTGGGGGAGGTCGCCGTCTCGACGGGCCATACCGCTGCGGAAGGTGGTCTGGTTCTGGCGGATGTTCGCCGCAAGTGCCGGATCTGCCACCAGCCGGAGAGCCTCGTCAAAACAGCGCGCGGCCTCGTCGCGGCAGCGCAGCACCTCGTCCTCGTCCAGCGAGTGGCACGCGATGCGGGAGAGGTCCCAGGCAAGGTTGCCGAGGTAGCGGCCCTTCATCTCGTCGGTGGATGCGAGGTCGACCGCTTCACGGAGCAGGACGGCGCCTTCCCGATGCCGCGCGACCAAGTCTCCACCATCCGACTGACAGATGAGGTCGGAGAGCAGGTGCAGCGTGTTGGCGATGAAGGCCGCGTGGCCCGCGGCACGGTCCATGGCCAACACGCGCTCGAGGAGCTGCCGTGCCTCCTCCCAGTTGGCCCGCCGGTCTCCCACGTCGCTGTAGCGGAGCGCACGGGCGAGTCGACCGAGGTCGTCCCGGTCGGGCTCGGCGGGGCCAAAGGCGATGGCCGCACGGTTGAGCTCCACGGCCAGGGCGAAGTCCCGCACGGGGTCGGAGCGGTCGTTGTCGGGGCTCCAGACCTCCGCGAGACGGGCGAGCAGGCTCGCAGCGACCAGGGGAGGCAGGCCCTCCTGCTCCACGGCGGAGCGGGCCCTCTCGGTCAGCGGGCGCAGGGTGTCGCAGCGGCCCTCTCCAAGGCGCACGAGGCGGGCCCGCAGCACGACCTCCGCCACCGCGCGTCCGGGGCGCTCTTCAGGGGTGCCGGTGGCGACCAGAGCGAGGCGGGCGCGGATGGCGTCGGCGTCGTTCCAGATGTTGAGCTGTGGAGGCCCAGCCTTGCCCATCATCGCGGCCAGCTCGTTCGCCATGGCGAGCTGGACCTGTTGGTCATGAACTCCGGCCAGCCCCTCGGTGAGTTCCTGGTAGGCCCCCATGGCAGGGTGGCCCAGGAGCTGCTCCATGTGGTCGGGCGACGGGAACATCTGCGCCTCGGTCACGCTGCGCGACAGGCCGGCGAGGCTCTCGTCGATGCTGGCCCCCGCCTCGGGCCACGCGCTCACCAGCGTCCGGCGCACGGCAGCCTTGTCGAGCGTCTTTGGCGCATCGCGGGCCCAGCGACGCACGGCCGCGAGCACGCTCTGCTGAAACGGCCGCATCATCTCCGGCGCCAGCTCCACACACTGGACGAGGTGGCTGCCCCCGCGGCAGGCCTGTTCTTCCGAAGGCAGCGAGTCGTCCACCAGCGCCAGCCACACCGCCGACAGGTGGGTCTCGGCGAGGACCCGTCCCTTCCGGAGCTGTAGAGCAAGGTCCAGATGCGTCCAGGCCTCGGCCAAGTCCCCGTCCGCGGCACGGTGGCGCAGGGCATCGGCCCAGACCTTGTGGAGCTTGCCGCGTTGATCGTCTGGCAGTTCGTCTTGGGAGATCGACCGGTAGACCTCGATGGCGCCGTCCAGGTCGGGCTCCGGTGGGAGCCGCAGCGCATTGGCAAGAGAGATCCGCACGGCGACAGCCTCCAGCCCCGACCGCGCCGCAACAAGCGCCTCCAGCTCAGCGATGGCCGCGGCCTTGAGGGTGGCCGCCTCCGGGTCCTGCGGGTTGCGGCGGATCCGGTCCATCTTCGCCACCGCGTGCTCGAAGGCGGCGTCTTGGTCGACGATGGGCAGGTCGCCCGGCTGGACGTCAGCTCCGGCGCGCTGGAGGGTCAGCAGCAGCGCCGACCGTCCCGGCGTCTCTGGCGGGAACGACATCACGACCGGCGGGAGCTGGCGCCAGACCGTGCCGCCCCAGTCGCCCTGCTGGACCATGGCGTGGGCGAACTGCATCCAGGCGGCCTGGAGGGAGCCGGAGAGGGCGCGCGTTGCGCGCAGGCCGGCGGCAAGGGTGGTGTCGGTGAGGTCGGGGCGGACTGCACAGACAATCTGCCAGATCGAGGTGTCTTCCAGAAACTTGGTGGGAATCGCCTCGACGACATGGCCCAAGGCGGCGTCGACGACGGGCTGGGGAATCTCGGGAACGCCGTCCAGCCCGTCAAGAGCAGGAATGCCCACGTTGGGCGTCCGGTGGCTCTGCCGGATGGAGTGGGCGCGCAGGAGCACGTCCTGCAGAGCATCCGGATGGTGGTCGCCCAGGGCTTCGACTGCATCGAGGACCTTCGGATGGGTCAACGCACCGTGCAGCAGCGCGTGGGCAAGCACAGCCCGAAGGTTGCCGACCCCTTGCGGGGAAAGAGACGGCTCCGCAGGCGAGAAGGCATCGAGCCACGAAGCCAATGCCGTCTGGTGGCCGATGCGCGAGCGGCGCTCCCAGTTGTACAGATGCTCCAGCCAGCGCCCCGCAGCTTGGCGCTGCTGCATGGGATCTGAAGCCTTGGCCCATGCGCGGGGCCAGACCTCCAGCGCCTTCGCCCACCAACTGCGGTCGTCGCCGGCGACAAGGGCACAGGTCTGGGCGAGGTTGTGGAGTCCCTCGAAGTCGAGGTCATCCAGCTCGGCGGCCGTGTCGAGGGCAGCCTTGGCCCAGTCTCGGCGTTCGTCGCGGGGCGCGTCTGGGTCCAGGCCCACGCGGTGGCAGAGCAGGGTGAGGCGCTCTTTCCCCCAGGCAGTGGGCAGGGCGAACACGATGGTGGCCCGTGCTGCCGCAGACTCACCCAAGGCAAACAGCACGGAGACGGCATTGCCCGGGGATGGGAGCGCCATCGCCCACTTGGTGACGACGGCCCGCTGGGGGGCGGTCAGCATCCCGCAGTAGCGGTCCACAAGCCCCATCGCGATGCTGTCGCCGGTCGGATCCCGGTGGCCGGTCGTGCCAGAGGCATAGGCAAGCAGCGTCGCCACCGCCTCCTCGGGCGTGGCACCGCGCTCGGCCCAGACCAGCTCCACGAGGGTCCGCCGGACGGTCGGCCCCGCCGCCTCCCGCGCCTTCGCGTAGGCCTCACGAGCAGCGGCAGGGTCCCCAACCTCGGCCTCGCAGACCATGACACTCTGCCAGTGGTCGCAGACCTCTTGCTCCTGCAGCCCCTCCAGCTCCGGCCGGAGCCGGCGGGCCAACGACAAGGCATCCGTAAATCGCCCTGCACGCGTCAGATCGACCAGTCGCTGCACCTGGAAGACCACCCGCTCCGTGGCCGAGCCTGCAAGGCGCGCGACCTCCGTCGCGCACTGCGCCGCCGCGGCCGGGTCACCGAGTCTCTCGTGCACCCGGGCAAGCTCAGTCAACACCCATGCGCAGTCTGCCGGCGTCTGCCTGCCACCTTCCTCGTCCAGCCACTGTGTCAGTCGACGCTTCGCCTCGACGGGGCGGCCCTCTTCAAGGTGGTAGATAGCCAGCTCACGGACCGTGTCGAGCCACCAATTGTCCACCTCGGGCGCCAGCTCCAGCGCCTCTTCCAGCAGCGCGGCTGCGGCCGTGAGGTCACCGCGGGCGCCGGGCTCTCTCGGAAGCGCCACCACCGCCGCCCGCGCCCGCCGGAGCTTGGCTTGGACGATGGGGTCTTCGGTGGCGTTCTGGGCCGCATCGAGCATATCGAGGAGCTGGTCGGGGCTGTGGTCCGGTTCGCTCGAAGACGCGAGAGCCCGAAGTGCGGACTGGCGCGCCCAGAGCGCGATGACATTGGCCCAGACCATCGGCTCGCAGTGATCGCGGGCGATGGCCCGTGCTGCGTCCAAGAGGCGGATGGCGTCCCCATTCGCCCGCTCGCGGCCCTGGTGGGTCTCGAGAATGGCGAGGGCCACCAGCGCATCGACCAACACCCGGGGCTCTATGGCCATTTCCACCGCCAGGCGGAGGAGAGCACGCAGTAGTGGCACGAGAGAGGCGTTGCCCAGCTTCTCGACCTCGCCGACAGCCAAGGTCGCCGTCAGCGAGATGGCGTGAGCCGCCGCTTCGGGCAGGGACCTCAGGCACAGCAATGCGCCGATGATGGTGTCGTCTGGGCGGGCAAGACTGACCACGGCCGGCGCAATGATGGGTGCGCTTACCTCAATTGCGGCAACGGCCTCTCGGAGGGCATCCCACTCACACTCCCGCAGGTCCCCCACCCTCTCCCGCACCGTCCGCACCAGCTCCGGCAGCCGCTTCGTCTCTGCAACTCGTTTCTCGATGAACTCCAGGTAGCCCTCCATGCCCACCGGCACGGAGCCCGGGGGCCCGATGTCCCGGCGGGCGCTCAGCCACAGCGGAAGGTCCGCTCCGTCGTCCAGCAGGGCCAACACCTCGCCCTCGGACGGGAGCTCCGTCGCCGCCTGGTACATCGCCTCCCACGCGGAGGGCGCAGCCTCCAGCCAGTCCTGTGTCGTCGCCATCCGCCACCTCACCATGTTGTCGGTTCCATCCACCCAGACCCATGAACTCAGACCGAGGCCTTACCCCAGACCGGACTTGCGCAGGCCGCATAGGCCAGATCCACCCACGCCGCGACCTTCGCCGAACGCGCATCGTGGAAGGTCGTGACCCCGCGCTCGTCCCGACGGGCCAAGGGCGTGCCCGGCAGCGGGGTGAAGGCCGTGAACTGAAGGCGCTCCGGCGCGATGCGCTGGGCGAGCTGGATGGACTTCGCCACGGTCGCATCGGTCTCGCCCGGCAGCCCGAGCACGAAGCCCACGCTGCGGTCGATGCCCGCGGCGCGAAGCACCTCGGCCCCCTCCACCAGTCGCTCCACGGTCGTGCCCTTGTTCACCCGGTCGAGGATGCCCTGGTCGCCCGACTCGATGCCCAGGTACAGCTGATGGCAGCCCGCGTGGGCCATGGCCTCGGCCAGCTCTGGGTCCACCTGATCCGCCCGGGCGTTGGCGAACCAGCTCAGATCCAGTCCCCGCTCGACCATGCCCCGACACAGCGCCAACAGCCGCCGGCGCCGGATGGTGAAGACGTCGTCGGTGAACGACACCTCACGCACCCCGTGCTCGACCACGAGGCGCTCGAGCTCATCGAGTACCATGGGGACCGGCACCGCCCGCACCTTCTTGCCCAGGAGCCCCGTGCTGCTGCAGAAGGCACAGGCGTGGGGACAGCCGCGTGTCGTCATCATGGTCACCATGGGCCGGCGACGCGCATCCGGGCACCAGTAGGCCGCAATGGGCAGGCCCGTGTAGGTGGGCAGGGGCAGGGCGCCCAGGTCCGCCGCGCGTAGAACGCCCGGAAGCGGTCGTCCTGGCTCCCGAGCGACCACGCCAGGCAGTCCGGCCAGGGCAGCCCGGCCTCCAGCGCGTCGACCAGTGCAGGCATCGCCTCCTCTCCCTCCCCCCGCACCACCGCCTCCACGGAGGGGCAGCGGTCGAGGAGATCCACTGGAGCGAGGCTCGCGTGGGGGCCGCCGACGATCACCCGCAGGCCGAGGCTCCGAAAGCGAGCGGCCCAGGTCTCGACCAGCTCCAGGGTGTAGGAGGTGGCGGTCATGCCCACGGCCAGGGGAGCCAGTTCGGCAACCCTCTGGAGCGCCACATCCGCATCGAGGTCTTCCCCGTCCGCGTCGACCACAACCGCGCCCTGGGGACCGACCACGGCGGCGAGCTGACAGAGTCCGAGCGGGGGGTAGACCGAGCCGGATCGAGTGAAGGCGCGGCAGGCGCCGGGGGGCTGGAACAGGACCATCATGGGCATGTGCGGGCTCCGCTGCAGGGGGTGTGCGCAGGGGACGCGCGGCCGGCCGGCATGCGGACACAGAAATCGCAGACGCCGAGAGCCACCCCACCAACAGAGTCTCCGCGGGGCCCGAATCGAGGGCTCGGGGCGGTCGCCATCCGGAGAATCGCGAGGTGCGGTACGCTGCGCACGCTCGCGGGAGAGGTGGTGGCCATGCAGAGTCGTTCGGAGCCCACGTGGGGCCCGGTGTCGCAGGTCCTCTTCGACGACATCCGGCGTGAGGTGGACCGACACGGCATCGTCGTCTGGCTGGACCGAGACGACCACTACAGCCAGTTCGTCGACCAGCTTCCATCGACCGACGACGACTTCGAGGTCCACGCGTTTCGGGGCAGCCACCTCTCTCTGATGATGGCGCTCGAGTCGAGCGCCGCAGGAGTCGACACGCCCCGGCTGCTGGTCCATGCCCCCGGGACCACCGAAGACGACATCCGACTCACCCCGATGCTCGAGTTGTACCTCGCGGGCCGACGGTATCGGCGGGCGCTCCCCACGCTCGGGTAGCGGGCCGCCACTGGCAAGGTTCCAGCCTC
>CAXQUZ010000505.1:0-12595 GCA_964226865.1 Myxococcota bacterium
CGCGATAGCATGCGGTGACTGGAGTTCAGACGTGTGCTCTTCCGATCTAGCGCCTGACAAATGGCCACTCCGGGGCCCTCTCGGGCGGCGCCGGCGCGTCCGATTCCCAGGGCATGCGCTCGCTGACCCTGACCTGCCTGTTGTTGATCCTCACCTACGCCCTCGTGGCCGTGGCCCTCGAGCCCGTGCTCGGCGCGATGGTGAGCATGCTCGGCGTGCTGCCCGCCATCGGCGCAGGCTGGCGCCGGGAGCACCGCGGCGCCGTCGCCGTGACCCTCGCCGTCACCGGGGTGAACCTCGCCATCGTGCTCCACGGCGGCCACCAGGGCGCCTCCTGGCCCGTGGGCTTCGTGCTCGGCCACCTGCTCATGATGGCCCTCAGCCTCGCCTCGGCCACGGTCGCCAACATCGTCCACCGGCTGCGCAGCGCCCAGGACGTCATCGAGGCCTCGGGCGACGGCATCCTCGTGGTGCGCGCCGAGGACCTCGCCATCGTGAGCAGCAACGGGGCGGCCCAGTGGCTGACCGGCCGCTCTGCCGACGATCTCGCCGAGGACCGCATCGAGGCCCTCTTCCCCGACCAGCCCTGGGACGAGGTCTGTGCCGTGGCCTCGACCGAGGGCGGCGCCCGGGTGCGGCTGCGCCAGCCCGACGGGGCCCTGGTCGCCGTCAACCTCCGCACGACGCCCCTCGAGCGCGACCACCGGCCCCACTGGGTGCTCAGCATCCACGACACCAGCGTGCAAGACACCCTGCGCGAGCGCCTCATCGAGGCCGAGCACGCCCGGGGCATCGCCGACGCCGAGGCCCAGATCCACCGGGCCAACCGCCTCGCCCAGGTGGGCACCATGGCCGCCGGCGTCGGCCACGAGATCAACAACCCGCTGACCTTCGTGCTCATCAACCTCGAGTCGGTGCAGGAAGAGCTGCTGCCCCGGCTGCGGGCCTCCCTCGCGGCGCGGGGAATCGGCGACGACAGCGATGAGTGCGCCATTCTCGATGAGGTCGAAGACCAGCTCAGCGACACCACCCTCGGCGGGGACCGGATCCGCCGCATCGTCTCCGAGCTGCGCATCCTGGCCCGCTCCAGCGACGACGCCCCCGAGACCGTCGAGGTGGCCGCCCTCGCCACCAGCGCCGCCCGCATGGCCCGCCACAACCTCGGGCCCGGGGTGCGGCTGGTGCGCGAGAGCCTCGCCGACGGGCTGGTCACGGCCGTGCCCACCAAGCTGGGCCAGGTGGTCATCAACCTGTTGACCAACGCCGCCCACGCCGTCCAAGGGCGGCCCGCGCCGGTGGTGCGGCTGCGGACCGACGCCGACGAGACCGACGTCTACATCGACGTCAGCGACAACGGCTGCGGCATTGCACCGGCCCACCTGGAGCGGGTCTTCGACCCCTTCTTCACGACCAAGCCCGTGGGCCAGGGCACGGGGCTGGGCCTCGCCGTCTGCCGCACCCTCGTCGAGGAGATGGGGGGCCGCCTCGAGCTCGAGAGCTCCCTCAACGTCGGCACCACCGTCCACATCCGCCTGCCCCGGAGCCACCCCGCCGAGGCCGCCGCGCCCGTGCCCGCCGTCCCCGCGGCCCCGGCCCCCGCCGCCGAGGCCGCCGCCCGCACCGTGCTGGTGGTCGACGACGAGCCCGTGCTCCGGCGTGCGGTGGCGCGGCTGCTGCGGGACTGGACCGTGCTGCTCGCGGGCTCGGCCGCCGAGGCACGCGCCCTGCTGGCCACCCACCGCCCCGACCGGGTGCTCTGCGATCTCATGATGCCCGGCGAGACCGGCATGGAGCTCTACGCCAGCGTGCTCGCCGACGATCCCGAGCTGGCCGGTCGCTTCGTCTTCTTCTCCGACAGCGCCGTCACGGCCGAGGCCCGGGCCTTCTCCCTCGTCCACGCCGACCACCTGCTCAAGAAGCCCGTCGACCGCAGCCTCTCCCAGCAGCTCGACGCGGCCCGTCCCCGCGCGCTCGCCGCCGCGCCCCCCCGCTGCGAGAAGTGCGCCGTCTGCCCCGTGTTCCCCCGGTTCCAGGCCAACCCGGCCCTCGCCTTCTACCCGCGGGTCTACTGCACCGCGCCCGACCGGGCCCACGAGCGCTGCGCCCGCCTCCAGACCCTCCGCCGCACGGGCAAGGCGCCCCCGCGCTGGCTGCTGCCCGACGGCAGCCGGCTGGACGAGGCCAACGTCGAGCCCACGCGGCGGGCCGTCTGAGCGCGGCGGGCCTCAGACCCGCTGGGCATCCCGGCGCACGATGAGGGTCGAGACCACCAGCATCACCAGCGCCGTGCCGCCGATGATGCCGACGAGCTGGGCGAGGGTGAAGCCCTGGTCATCGGCCGCATCGGTGAACTTGAGCCCCAGCTTGTAGAGGGTGCCGTTGATGGGCTGGGCCTTCCACTCGCCGTGCTTGTAGGTCGGCACGGCGATGCGCTCGCCGCACTTGATGAGCGCGTCGAAGCAGTAGCGCTGGAAGGTGGCCCAGGTGAAGGACTTGGCCAGCCAGTCCATGTCGCGCACCGAGACCATGATGCTCGAGAAGGTGATCTGGGGGATGAGCAGCAGGGGCAGGGTGCCGACGGCGGCCTCGGAGCTGCGGAAGAAGGCGCTGATGACCAGCCCCATGGCCATGCCCAGCAGCCCCGTGAGCGTCGTGACCAGCCCGACCAGGCCCATGGAGAAGCCGTAGTCGCCCATCTCGACGGCGGCGTAGAGGAAGCCCGAGAGGAAGAGGCACTGGAGCGACGTGACGGCCGCCAGCACGAGCACATTCGAGCCCATGTAGGGCAGCAGCCCCACCCCCACCCGCGACTCGCGGCGCCAGATGACCCGGTCGCTGATGAGCTCGCGCACCGAGCCCGACATGCCGAACCACAGACACGACAGGCTCAGCATGAAGAGGAAGGGCGCCGTGGGGGCCGGGAAGACCACGAACATGACCAGCGCGAGGAACACGGGCTGGACGCCGAGCACGGCGACCCCCATCCGGTCGCGCAGCCGCACCCGGAGGTAGCGCCGGGTGAGGGTGAAGAACTGGCGCAGCACCGAGCGGCCGCCGCGGGCACCGTCGTCCTCGGGATGGGGCTGGCCCACGCCCTCGAGGCCGATGAGGTGTTCCCGGGCCGTGACGTACTTGCGGGCGTTGAAGGACTCGCGGTAGCGCCGGCCCCACTCCTCGGGGCTGTGGTCGTTGAAGCGGTTGAAGACCGCGTCGGGGGTCGACACCCCGAAGTAGCGGGCCGCCTCGCCCGGGGGCCCGAACCAAGCCAGCCGGCCGCCGGGGGCCAGCACGAGGAGGTGGTCGATCTGGGCCATGACCTCGGGGGTGAGGTCGTGGGTCACGAGGAAGACGATGCGGCCGCCGTCGGCGATCTGGCGGACGAGGCGGACGATGTCCTGGCTGGCCCGGGGGTCGAGGCCGCTGGTGGGCTCGTCGAGGAAGAGCACCCGGGTCGTGCGGGTGAGGAGCTCCTGGCCCAGGTTCACCCGCTTGCGCTGGCCGCCGGAGATGCCGCGCTGGAGGGCATCACCGATGCGGCTCTGGCGGATGTGGGCGATGTCGAGCTCGTGGAGCACCCGGTCGACCTCGCCCCGCACCTCGGTGTTCGAGACGTCGCGGGGGAAGCGCAGCCGGCCGCTGTAGAAGAGGCTCTCTTCGACGTTGAGCTCGGCGTGGACGAGGTCGTCCTGGGGCACGACGCCCACCAGCGAGCGGTCGGCCCGCAGCATGCGGTGGAAGTCGTTGCCGTCGAGCAGCACCTCGCCCCGATCGGCGGGGGCGATGCCCGAGATGGCGTTGAGCAGGGTGGTCTTGCCCGCGCCGCTCGGCCCCACCAGGGCCACGACCTCGCCCGAGAAGACCGTAAACGAGACGTCGTCGAGCAGGCTCACGGCGCTGCCGTCGGCGGCCTTGATGCGGCGGCTGAGCTGGCGCACGCTCAGGGCCGAGAAGGCCCGCTCGCCGTCGATGAGGAGCTGGTCGATGCCGTGGGCGTCGCGCACGACCCGCAGCTTGTAGTGGCCGATCTGGAGCACGGCGTCCCGGGGCAGGGGTGCGGCGCTGATGGGCGAGCCGTTGACCAGCGTCGGGCGGCCGCTGCCGAGGTCGAGCGCGCGCCAGCGGCCGTCGATGCGCACCAGCTCGGCGTGCTCGTGGGCGACCTGGGGGTCGGAGAGCACGATGTCGCAGGAGGTCGAGCGCCCGATGCTGTAGCGGTCGCCGCCCTGGAGCTCGTGGTGGCGCTCGCCCGTGGCGTGGGAGGGGTCGTGCTTCTGGAGCAGGGCCGTGACGAGGATCTCGTCGACGCCGAGGTCGCGGGCGGCCCGGCGCAGCATGCGCACGTCCGCCACGTCGATGTGGCCATCGGCGCCGGCGACGGCGAAGAGGGCGTCGAGCAGCAGCAGGCTCTCGGCCGGGTCATAGCGCTCGGCAAAGCCCGGCAGGTCGAGCTCGGCGTCGCTCTCGGACTGGAGGTCGCGGGCGGCCCGGGGGCCGAAGCGCGCCGTGAAGGCCCGCAGCTCGGTGCTCGAGAGCGAGGCCCGGTGCTCGGGGCGCAGGGCCAGCTCGAGCAGGTGGTCGACCGCGCCCGGTGGGATGCCGGTGCGGGCCTGGATGGCCCGGCCGAGCACGGCGCGCTCTTGGGGCTGGGGGTCGCTCAGCGAGAGCGCACGGACCGCCAGGCGCGCGAAGTCCACCGCAAAGTCGAGCGCGTGCTCGTCGACGGTGAAGCCCTCGCGCGCGGCAACCGCACGGAAACGTTCTTCGAGCCTTCGGCCCAGCACTCGGACTCCCGGTCCCCCCCGAGGGGGGCGACGAGGGTGCCTACTTGTAGGTCACAGCAAAGCTGACGCCGGCCTTGGCACCCGTGGCGGCCATCTTCGCACCGTACACCGCCACGTAGTAGGTGTCGGTGCGGGTCGGCTTGAAGGTGACCATGGGCTCGCGATCATCGGACTGATCCCGGGCGAGCTCCTTGCCCTCGGAGTCGTGGAGCACGAGGTCGATGTCGGCGGCCTGGCCGTCGCCACAGACCATGAGCTTGTACTCGTTCTTGGCGTAGAGGGTGACCAGGAAGACCCGGTGCTCGCCCTCGGCGAAGGTGGCGTTGGTCGTGGTGCGGACGTGCCAGCCGTCGTTGTAGCCCTCCCACACCTTGGTCTTGAGGCAGGTCTCGGCCTCGGACTCGCCGGCCTGGGCCACGTCGGGGGCGATGAGGCCGAGGCCCACACCCACGAGGGCGGCCGACAGCATGCCCATCTGGAGGTTGCGCATGATGGGGCTCCTCAGAGGAGGGTGAGCACGGCGCCCGTGCTGCTGTGGATGGTCTCGACGTCTTCGGCGCTGAGGGCCGGCTTGCTCGAGACCGTCTTGAGGGTGGAGAGGGTCTCCTTGAGCTTCGCGACGACCTCGTCGGGGGCCTTCTCGCCGCCCTCGCGCTCGACATACTTGATGAAGTAGTCGACCACCGCGGGCTGGCGGAGGAGGTTGTCGGCGGCGTCGAACTTGCCGGCCGACTTGACCGCGCCGCTGACGAGGTGGGCGCCCTCGAGCCAGGAGCCGGCCTGGATGAGGGGCACGACCCACTCACCGGCCTCGTACTCGAGCTCGGGCACCATGACGCCGCTAAGCTCGTCGAACTCCTGGACCAGGTCGTCGCGGTTGACCGCGTCGTTCTGGATGCGGGTCTTCATGTCGGCGATCTCGGCCTGGACGTCCTTGCCGGCGCCCAGCTTGTCGAGGCCCTCCGAGAGGCGATCGAGGCGGGCCGCGATGCGCTCCTTCGGGGAGTTCTTGACGGTGAGCACGAGATCCGCGAGCACGACGCCCGTGCGGACGGCGAGCTGGTCCTTGTTGCTGACATCCATCTTGATGTCGCGGTCCTGGACCATGTCGGCGAGGCGGGCCCCCACACCGGCGTTGGAGAGGGTCTTCTCCATCTCGGCGGGAGAGGGCACCAGCGCGACCTGCTGGGCGTCCTTCTGGAGCGTGGCCGGGTCGAGGCTCGGCTCGGGAGCCTTCTCAGCCGCGGCGGGCGTCTGGGGCTTCTCGTCGGTGGGCTTCTCGGCCTCACCGCTCGAAGAGGGCTCGCAGGCGCCAAGGAAGACGGCGGCAAGCGCCAGGGCGCGAAGCTGCATGGATCTCTCCACGGAGGAGGGGTTCGGCGCGCAGGACCACGGAGGGATCCAGCACGATGGGGGGGCTCAAGCCGTTGCGTGCAGAGGCTACGCAGTTCGGCCTGCCGGAGCAAGGGAACCCGAGCCCGACGGACTCGACCGGGTCAAGTGGATGGGCGACGCCCAAGCACCAGCACTCCCGGATGAGCCGTATCGGCCAGCGCCACCTCGGGCTGGAGGCCAGCATCGGCGACGAGGCGAGAAATCGCCCGGGGGCTCCGGCGGATCGTCGGCCAGCCGAGCCCCAGATCCACGAAGCGCTCGTCGACGGAAGGCCCGAGCGCCAGCACCATCGCGACGCCGTCGGGCTTGAGGTGGTCCTTCACCCAGCCCAGCAGGGCCGTGGCGAGGCGATCGGGCAGGCTCTCGAGCATGGCGTTGACCACGACGATGTCTTGGATGTCGTGCCAGACCGGCGAGCGCCCGAGCACCAGCGCCGCCATGTCTTCCTGGACCAGCTTGAGGTGCACATTGGCCGGCCGCGAGGGAAGACCGGCGTCGAGAAAGGCCAGTGCATCGCGGTTCCCGTCGATCGCACGCACCCGGGCGCCCTGCTTGCTGAGGTGGAGGATGACCTGGGCGAGCAGAATGCCGCTGTGGGCGTTGAGCAGCATGAGATCGAGCGGACGGTCGGCGGGGCGCAGCGCGATGATCGTCTGGGCCGTCGTGTCGAGGCGCCGCCGCAGCCCCACCGAGGTCGGCAGCCGCAGCAGGGCGGCGTCGAGCATACGCCCCAGCTCGCCCTCGCCGTTGGGGTGGTTGCGCAGCACGTGGGCCATGGGCCGGGGATCGCCCGAGGCCGTGGCGATGGGATCCGAGAGCTGGCTGACGAGGGTGGTGCGGGTGAGGAAGGGGCGCAGCTCGCGGTTCAGGACCTCGCCGAGCTGGGCCATGGCGCCCTCGGACTCGCCGTCTTCGGAGGCGAAGCGGCTGAGCTCGTCGACCAGGCCGCGCAGGGCGGTCTCGATCTGTTCGGCGGGCTGGCGGCTGCCCGGGTTGCGGCGCAGCCGGCTCTCGGCATCGAGCCAGGCGGCGCGCACCCCCTCGCACATGGCCCGGGTGCGCTGGTCGACACCGTCGTCGCGGCGCTCTTCGCTGCGGCCGCGCAGCCCCCCCTGGGCCGCGGTGGCCGAGAGGGTGCGCATGCGCTCGATGGTCACCCGGGCGACCTCGCGGAAGAAGGCGCAGCCGAGGTCGGGCTGGGCGGCGAAGAGCTCGGTCAGGCGGGGGTTCCGCCAGAGCACCACCGTCGCCTCCTCGGCGGCCCGCACGTCGGCCATGCGCGGGGCGTCGTCGACGAAGCCCATCTCGCCCACCACCGTGCCCGGACCGGCCACGTCGATGACCACCTCGGGACGCGAGCGGCTGTCGACCACCTCGAAGGTGCCCGCCTGGATCAAGAACATGTCACCGCCGCGCTCGCCCCGGCGGATCAGCAGCCGGCCGCGGGGCACGATGACGGTCTGGCCCGCGTCCATGATGCGGGCGCGCATCTCGTCGGAGAAGCGGTCGAGGAAGTTCATCGGGGCCCGGGGACGGGATGGGTGGCGCGGCCGCCCGACAATAGCGCGCCGCCCGGGCCAGGGGGAGCCCGCCACCGAGGACCGGGGGGCCGCGCCGTGTTAGATGGGAGGCCTGTCTCAGGGCGCTCCCGGCACGCGGAGCCCCCACCGCATCCCCTCCCCCCGGAGTGCCCCCTCCATGGCCAGCAACGCCTCGGAAGCCCGCCACCAGGCGGTCGTAGACGACATCGACGCCCTCATCGCCCAGCTCCGCACGGGCGACGACGACAAGGTCCAGGCCGCCGGCGCCGCCCTGCGCGCCCTCCTCACCGGCGACCGGGCCGGCCTCGCGCGCGAGACCGTCGAGCGGAAGATGAAGGGCGAGCTGCTCGAGGTCCAGTGGGAGCTCGAGGAGGCCCTCGAAGACACGGCCCCCAAGGTCGCCGCGCCCCCGGCCCCGCCGCCGGAGCCCGAGCCCGAAGAAGAGGAGCCGCCCGCCGATCCCAACGCGCCCCTGCGTCCCGAAGACCTGGTGCCCGTCTACGACGACCCCCGCGGCCTCGTGCTCTACAAGACGAAGACCGGCGACCGCTGGGTCGCCACCCAGGTCGACCCCCGCACGGGCCAGCCCCAGACCTTCGAGCTGATGCCCCAAGAGATCGCCCAGCTCAAGATGCAGCTCCAGGGCTCTCCCTACTGGATCGTCGGAGGCTGAGATGACCGCACCCCGCCGCCTGGCCACCACGGCCCTGCTCACGCTGCTCGCCGGCTGCGGCGGGCACCGCTCGCTGCTGCGCAAGGCCGAGGACTACATGGAGGCGGGGCGCTACCCGGCGGCGGTGCGCACCTACGAGCGGGTTCTCGAGAAGAAGCCCGGCGAGCCCCACGCCCTCGTGGGCGTCGCCCGGGCCTGGCTCGAGACCAACGAGCCCGAGCGGGCCATCGTGCCCGCCCAGGTCGCCGCCGAGACCCAGGTCCCCGGCGGCGCAGCGGTGCTCATCGACGCCCTCATCGTCAACGGCCGGGGCGCCGAGGCCGTCGACCGGGCCCGCAAGCAGATCGCCCAGCGCGAGCAGGCCGACGGCAAGGCCGCCCCCGTGGCCTGGCGCCGCATGGCCGAGACCGCCCTCGCCAGTGGCGCCCTGGGCGACGCGGTGGCCGCGGGCGAGAAGATGCTCGAGGTCGGGGGCGGCGCCGACGCCCAGGCCCTCGCCGCCTGGGCCCACGCCCGCTCCGGCAACTGTGGCCGGGCGAGCTCGCTGGCCGGGCGGGCCGTGACCGGCGCCCTCCAGAACGCCGCCATCCAGGCCGAGGCCGCCGCCGTCTTCCGGCTCTGCAACGACGGCGACAAGGCCCAGGGCACGGCCAGCACGGCCCGCACCCTCCTCTCCGAGGGCCCCGCCCGCTGGGAGCTCATGGCCAACCGCATGCAGGCCGGCGGCGACCACGAGGGCGCCTTGCGCCGCATCAGCCGGCTGCGCACGATCTACCCGGACGACGGCCGCTACGCGCGCCAGCTCGGCGGTCTCTGGCTCGCCCAAGACGAGCACGCCCTCGCCGAGCTCGAGCTCTCCGCCGCCCTGAAGCTGCCGCCCTACGCCGACTCGACCGGCGCCGAGGGGGTCCGCTTCGCCCAGCGCCAGGCCGAGGCCATGGACCCCGACCAGCGCCGGGCCGCCACCGTGCGCATCTGGGAAGACCTCGCCCGGGTCCGCAAGCAGCGCCGCGACACCGAGGGCATGGCCGAGGCCCTCGAGGCCATCGCCCTGCTCGAGAACAGCCTCGACCCGGCCCGGTGGGTCGCCGTCGCCCGGGCCTGGGCCGAGACCGACGCCGCCGACCGGGGGGTCCGCGCCGCCCAGCGCGCCATCGACCTCGCCCCCGACAACCCCGAGGCCCACTACATCGCCGCCCGCATCTTCGCGCGGGCCGGCATGGTCGACCGGGCCATCGGCCACGGCCGCTCGGCCTGGGCCACGAACCCCGGCGACCCCGACGTGGCCTACCTCCTCAGCCAGCTCTACATGGCCCGGGGCGAGACCCGCGAGGCGGTCGACGTGCTCCAGACCGCCCTCAAGGCCAACCCCCGCGACCGCCGGCTGCAGGACGGGCTGCGCAAGGCCCGCCAGGCGGGGCCCTGACGTGGCCTTCACCACCCGCTCCGAGTACGGCCTGCGGGCCATGGTGCTGCTGGCCGAGCAGTTCGGCGACGAGCTGCTCAGCGCCGCCGAGATCTCGCGCCGCGAAGAGGTGCCCACGAAGTACCTCGAGCAGATCCTGTCGGCCCTCAAGAAGGCCCGGCTGGTGAAGAGCCGCGCCGGGGCCCGCGGCGGCTACCGGCTCGCGCGCCCCTCCCACGAGATCACCGTCGCCGACGTCATCCACGCGGTCGACGGCGCCCCCGCCACGAGCCCCTGCGGCGCCACCAGCGGCGTGAAGGGCTTCCGGGCCAGCAACCGGCTGCGCCCCCTCTGGCAGCGCCTCGACGCCGCGATGCAGTCGGTGCTCCAGGGCACGACCCTCGACCAGCTCGCCTTCTCGCCCCAGCTGCTCGGCGACACGGTCGCGCCCCCCGGCAGCGAAGAGGGCGACGAGAGCCCGGGCATGTACCACATCTGAGGGCCGCTCCCGGGGCGGGGGCCGGGGCCGCTCCGACCGGGCACCGTCCCGCGCCGGGGCCGAATTGCGCTACGCTGCGGGCCTTCGCCCGAGCCCACGGATCCCCATGCGCAAGCCCGTCTCTGTCCTGCCCGCCGACCTTCCCGCCGATCAGATGATCGACACCTGCATGCGCCACAGCCTCTACTCGTGGTCGGCCCGGGGCAAGGTGAGCCCCATGCCCATCGCGCGGGCCGAGGGCATCCACCTCTACGGGCCCAGCGGCGAGAAGTGGATCGACTTCAACGCCCAGCTCATGAGCGTCAACATCGGCCACAGCCACCCCAAGGTGGTCCAGGCCATCAAGGACGCCGCCGACGGCCTCATCTACGCCTTCCCCGGCAGCGCCACGGCCCCCCGGGCCCGGCTGGCGAAGCTGCTGGCCGACCTGCTGCCCGGCGACCTCAACACCCTCTTCTTCACCCTCGGCGGCGCCGAGTCGAACGAGAACGCCATCAAGCTGGCCCGCCTCGCCACGGGCCGCTTCAAGATCCTCAGCCGCTACCGCAGCTACCACGGCGCCACGAACGCCTGCATGCAGCTCACGGGCGACCCCCGCCGGCTCCACAACGAGCCGGGCGCGCCGGGCTTCGTCAAGGTCATGGACCCCTGGCCCTACACCTGGTCCTGGGGCGACACCGACGAGGAGATCGTGGCCCGGAACATGACCTACCTCGAAGAGGTGATCCACTATGAGGGCCCGGACCAGATCGCCGCCATGTTCATCGAGACGGTCACGGGCACGAACGGCATCCTGCCGCCGCCCAAGGGCTACCTCAAGGCGCTGCGGGCCCTCCTCGACAAGTACGGCATCCTGCTCGTCTGCGACGAGGTCATGGCCGGCTTCGGCCGCACGGGCAAGCTCTTCGCCTTCGAGCACGGCGACATCGTGCCCGACATCGTCTGCATGGCCAAGGGCCTGACCAGCTCCTACGTGCCCCTCGGCGCCGTCGCCATGCGGGACGGGATCGCCCGCCACTTCGACGAGAACGTCTTCTGGGGCGGCCTGACCTACAACGCCCACCCCTTCGCCTGCAACGTGGCCATCGCGGCCATCGAGGTGCTGCTCGAGGAGGGCCTGGTCGAGAACGCCGCCCGGCTCGGGCCCGTGATGCACGACCACATGGCCGCCCTCGCCGCGCGCCACCCGAGCGTCAAGGCCCACCGCAACATCGGCCTCTTCGGCATGGTCGACCTCCAGCGCGACGCCGCGGGCACCCCGATGGCGCCCTACAACGGCTCGCACCCCGCCATGGGCGAGCTCAACGCCTTCCTGCGCGACAACGGCCTCTTCACCTTCATGCGCTGGGGCAGCTTCATGTGCAACCCGCCCCTCTGCATCACCGAAGACCAGCTGGCCGAGAGCTTCGCCATCATCGACCGCGGCCTCGCCATCACCGACAAGGTGGTCACGGGCTGAGGGTGCCCCGGGCCGGCAGCCGCCCCCACATCTCGGGCACGACCCGGGTGTTGCGCCCAGCGGGCGGCGCGCCGGCCACCAGCCCCGAGACGTGGGCGCCGATGGCCCCGACCACCATCACCAGCAGCATGCCGACGAGCATGCGCACCAGCCGGCGGGCGTGGCCCGGGCCGCCGCCGTCCGGGTGGCGGGCCCAGCGCACGAGGAAGCGGTCGACCGCCCCCATCACGGGGGGGGGGGGCCGCGGGGCCGCGTCTAGAATGAGATGACGCGCGGGGGCGACGCTGAACGGCGCGACATTTAGACTGGCAAGAGCGCGCTGCATGCGCAAGTGAGAACTGAGCGCAAGTGCGTCACACTCAAAACTTCGCACGCACTAAACTAAAGCACTCATAGGACATAATGACGCGTGGGCTCGCGCGCGCTGCGAACGCGATCGGGGCGCCAGGCGCACTTGCGACGCGCGTCATGCTGGGGCCGCGCGCATCCACGTGCCATTCGGGCGTATTTGTGGCGCCATAACGGCATGATGAACATGTGCGTCGTCACGGCACGTTCGGCGCGCATTCCATGGCGCGCGGGACACGCGCGACGCGCTGCTAGGGCGCAGCAAACACATGGCCGATCGCAAGATCAAGACAGAAGTGCGACATAACCAGAACAGTGCCCCATCAACCCAGAACGCGCGCCTCGCACCCTCCTCGGTGGCCTCGGAGGGCACATGGAATCGTTCTGGGGCGGTCTTGATGGGCTCTAGGAGGCACGTTGGCAGCTATATTGATCCATCTTGGGCTATTTTAAGCGATATCGGGCTCCATCTTTGGCTATCTGGAGCCCTCTTG
>CAXQUZ010000506.1:0-23307 GCA_964226865.1 Myxococcota bacterium
GCTCCGGCGCGAGCTGCTGCTGCTCCGGCGCGAGCTGCTGCTGCTCCGGCGCGAGCTGCTGCTGCTCCGGCGCGAGCTGCTGCTGCTCCGGCGCGAGCTGCTGCTCCGGCGGTGGCCGCCCCCCACCCGGGCCGCCCCGGTGCCGGGCGCCGCGAGCAGGGCCAGCACGACGAGACCCTGGAGCAGGGCCCGCCGCGAGGGCGCTGCGGCCGGGCCACCGCACCCATCGAGAACACCGCCCTGGTCAACATCTTCGCGCATGCCCACACCCCGGTCCGGCCCCGCCTCGCCCCGGCTCATGCGAGCACCCGCGGCGCGTTGTCGAGCTCATCGGGGTTGTCGTCGGGGGCCGCCGGCAGCCCCACCGCCAGCTCGCGGCCGAGGGCCCGCAGCCCCCGCAGCAGCGTGGGCAGGTCGACCAGCGCGTCGCCCTCGGGCCCGCCCCCGAGGCGCAGCCCGGCGAGGCGTCCCATGGGCACGGCCCCCTCGACGCCCGCGTCCACCGCCAGCGCCACCCGCCCCTCCTCTTCGTCCACCAGCACGACCACCCCCGTCCGGGCCCGGGTGCGGTGGGCGCCCAGGCCCACCAGCGCCGCCCGCGCCCGCCGCCGGGCCCGCGCCTGGCGGGTGGCCACGGGCACCAGGGCCCCCGCTGCGGCCTGTCCGGCGGCGGCCCCGACCAGGCCCGCCACGACGACCACCCCCATCACGGCGGTCTCCCCGAGGGCCAGGGGGCTCCACAGGCACCAGGCCAGGGCCAGCCAGCCCACCCCCAGCCCGCCCGCGAGCCCCAGCGGCGCCACCGCCGGCAGGGCGGGCGCCCGGTGCACGGCCACCACCAGCTCGGCGGAGGTCGTCTCTTCGACGGCGGCGACCGCCCCGGCCACCGCTGTCGCGAAGCCCGGAGCCGCCGAGATGATGGGTCGAGACCACACAGTGCCCCCCAAGGACGCCGCCCGACTGTAGCAGAGCCCGCCACCGCGGGGCCCCCGGGGCGGTGCACCCACGCGCCCGGCCCCCGGTCCGCCAGTGCATCCGCGCAACGGAGTGCTGCCCCCAGCGGGGTTCTCGCTGCAGCCCTGCGGACTACATCTCCGGTGTCGCCGCGCCCCCCGCTGCGGACCTCTCCCTCCCGGAGTCCTCCATGATCGACATCCGCCGCAGCGCCGAGCGGGGCCAAGCCGACCACGGCTGGCTGCGCTCCCAGCACACCTTCTCCTTCGCCGGCTACCGCGATCCGCGCTTCATGGGCTTCGGCCACCTGCGGGTCATCAACGAGGACCGGGTCGCCGGCGGCGCGGGCTTCCCCACCCACCCCCACCGCGACATGGAGATCCTCTCCTACGTCATCTCCGGCGCCCTCGAGCACCGCGACACCCTCGGCACGGGCAGCGTCATCCGCCCCGGCGAGGTCCAGCTCATGAGCGCCGGCCGCGGCATCGCCCACAGCGAGTACAACCACAGCGCAGACGAAGAGGTCCACTTCCTCCAGATCTGGCTGCTGCCCCGCAGCGTCGGCGGCGCCCCCCGCTACCAGCAGCGCGACTTCGGCGACCGCCCCGGCCTCACCCTCGTCTGCAGCCCCGACGGCCGCGACGGCGCACTCGAGATCCAGCAAGACGCTGACGTCCACCGGGCCCTGCTCACGGGCGACACCCCCGTGGTCCACCGGATCGCCCGCCGGCGGGCCTGGATCCAGGTGGTCGCCGGCACGGTGATGGCCAACGGCGCCCGCCTCGGCCCCGGCGACGGCCTGGCCCTGACCGAGCTGCCCGCCGTCAGCCTGCGCGCCCTCGACGGCGCCGCCGAGGCCCTCGTCTTCGACCTGGCCTGAGCCCCGCGCCCGGCCCCCCGCTCTCCGCCCCCCCGAACCCCGGACCGACCCATGTCCCTCTCGATCCTCGCCCTCTCCGGCAGCCTCCGCGACGACTCCCTCAACAGCGCCACCCTGCGCACCCTGGGCGACCTGCTGCCCGAGGGCGCCTCCCTCGAGCTCTTCGACTACCGCGACCTGCCCCACTACGGCATGCCCGACGAGAACGGCGCCGTCGAGCGCCTCAAGAGCGCCATCAGCGCCGCCGACGCCGTGCTGCTGTCGACCCCCGAGTACAACTACTCGGTCTCGGGCGTGCTCAAGAACGCCATCGACCACGCCAGCCGCCCCGCCTACCGCTCGCCCTTCGCCGGCAAGCCCACGGGCGTCATGAGCGCCTCGATGGGCGGCATCGGCGGCGCCCGCGCCCAGCAGCACCTCAAGGTCATCCTGCTCGGCATGGGCGCCGAGGTCTTCCCCTTCGCCGAGCTGGCCGTGCCCGCCGCCCACAACAAGGTCGAGGGCACGGGCGCCGAGATGCGCATCACCGACGCCGACACCCGCGCCTTCATCGCCGACTTCGCGAAGAACTTCGTGGCCTGGGCCGAGAAGCGCGCCTGAGCCCCTGTGGCCGTCAGGGCCGTCGGGCCGGGGCCGATCTGGGCGCCTGGCCTGCGGCCACCGGGTGCGGCCGCGGGGTCGGCGACCGGGCCGGCGCGCGCCCCGGAGGGTCGCCCGCCTGGCGCCTCCGTGGCTGCGCCACCCGCTGCGCGGCCCGCTCAGCCCCCTGGCGCACTCACCCCTTGGGCGGACGGGTCGTCGCCGTCGCCCCCGCCACGAGGCAGCCGGCAAAGCCCGTCTCCAGCTCGGGGTAGACCGCCGTCGTCGCCCGCAGCACGTCCCGGTAGTCCGGGCGGTGGGCGTAGGCGGCGTCGATCCAGACGGCCAGCGCGCAGGCGTCGTCGAAGTGGTGGTCGGCGTCGAGCTTCTTGGTGATGGCGCGGGAGGTCAGGCCCCCGGCCAGCCCGCCGCCCACGTCAGCGACGGTCTTGCCCAGCTTGCCCGAGCCCGTGACCTTCTGGAGCCCGGCGCGGGTGGCCTCCTCGACGGCGGCCCCGGCCAGCTCGCCGGCGAGGGCCCGGTTGTCCCAGCGCGCGAGGCTGCCGTCGGCCCGCACGGGGCTGGCGTAGTCGCCGCTCTCCTTGGGCTGCAGGCCCGCGAGCTTGGCCCCGGGGGCGGCGGCGGCACCGGCCGCGCGCCAGCCCTCGATGTTGGCCACGGCGGTGCGGTGGCGGTCGTGGACGGTGCCCGCGGCCTCGTGATCGGCGGCCATGGCCCCGATGGGATCCTCGGCGAGGCGCAGCCGGTAGCGGTCGAAGAAGTCGAGCATCCACCAGCGGAAGGTGCGGGTGTGGGTCATGGCGCCGGTGGCCACCTCGGCGCCGTCGCCGCAGCGCTCGATGGTCCAGTCGCCCTTGGTCTTCGAGCGGCCCAGGGCCGCGCCGTAGAGCTTGCCCGAGCTGCGCACGGCGCCGCCCTTGCCCGCGCTCGTCGTGAAGCGCAGCCGGTAGTCGCAGTCGACCGCGGCCAGGCCGAGCAGGGGATCGACCACGGTGACCCGGGCCTCGTTGCCGAGGGCGCCCGAGAAGGCCGCCTCGAACCAGCCCCGCTTCTTCTCGGCGTGCTGGCCGAGCCCGGCGCCGGCCTGGAGCACGGTGCCACCGAGCTTGCCGCCGACCTTGCCCTCGAGCTTCTCGGCGGCGCCCTGGGCGGCCTTGCTGGAGGCCTTGCCGACCCCCTCGGCCAGCCGGCCGGCGGCGTCTTCGAGGGCGGCCCCGGCGCCGTCCATGTGGGCGGCCTGGCCCAGCTCGGCGAGGCCGAGGGTGGCCGCCGGCGGGATGACCACGAGGTGGACCGGGGGCGCCGCGGCGCCGGCCTCGGCGAGACGCACCTTCGCGCGCGAGCAGCCGACACCGGCCAGCAGGACGAGGCCCGCCACGAGGGCCGGGCGGGAGAGAGCGGGGGCGTGGGGGAGGGTCATGGTCGGCATCCACCAGTCGAAATGGGCCCCGGGCCCTAGCCCATGGGCGTCCCCCCGGCCGCAAGCCGAGGTGGCAAGCCCGCAACGACGCGGCTCAGCCGGCGCCCAGGGCCACGGCCGCCGCAAACACACCCAGGCTCGCCAGCAGGATGAGGCCCTGGACCGCGCCCCGCTGGGCCGGGCTGCTGCGCCGGGCCGTGGCCTGGTGGATCCCGGCCAGCACCACCGTGAGCCCGACCATGCCGAGCTTCATGTGGAGCCGGCCCCACGACCAGGGCAGCCCCATCAGCTCGACCTGGGCCACCCCCGTCCCGAGGGCCACGGCCATGGCCGTCCACGACACCCGCCCGAACTGGCGGGCGGCGGCCTGGAGCATCGGGCGGCTGGCCCCGGCCCGGCGCAGGGCGGGCACGAGGGCGCCCAGGGTGAGCAGCCCCCCCGTCCAGACGGCGGCGGCGAGCAGGTGGGTCCAGCGGAGCACGAGGAGCAGCACGGGGAACTCCGAGATCGGGGCGGGCCAGGGCCGCTCAGCGGCGGCCGGCGAGCAGCAGGGTGGCCAGCCCCAAGATGACGACCAGCAGGGCATGTCCGAGCAGCCGGTGGCCGCTCGCGACCACAGGGCAGTGGAGCTGGAGGGCGAGCTGGCCAGCGAGGGCACCGGCCGCCGCGCCGAGCACCCAGGGCGCCCGCAGGCTGTGGCCCGTGGCCCGGGCGCCCAGCCCCAGCACCAGCAGCCCGGGCCGGGCCACGCCGGCCCCCACCCCGAGGCAGGCCAGGGCCCGGGGCACGAGGGCCGCCCCCGTGCCGCCGAGGCTGGCGGGGTGGGCCGAGTGGGCCGGGGGCAGCGCGGCGAGGCCCACCGAGACCACCAGCGCGACGGCGAGGGCCGCCCAGGCCAGCCGGGGCCGCACCACCGGCGCCCGCCGCGAGCCGAGGGCGCCCAGGCTGGCCAGGGCGCCGACCACGGCGTAGATGCCCACCAGCGCGAGCATCCGGGGCATCGGGAACACGGCCAGGTCGGGCCGGGGCCGCAGCAGCCCGAAGGCCAGGGCCGAGCCCAGCACGACCGTGAGGCCCAGGGCCCGCCGCCGGCCCGTGGGCTGGCTGCGCCACCAGCCGAGGGGGCCCCGCTCGGCGGCCATGCGGGCGTGGAGCCCGTCGAGCACGGCCGCCTCGTCGACGCACTCGTCCACGGCCAGGGCCAGGTCGAGCTCGACCCGGGCGCAGTCGGCACAGTCCGCGAGGTGGGCGGCCGCGTCCGGGTCGAGGGCGGCGCCGGCCCGGAGCTGGGCCTGGACGGCGCCACAGCGCGGATCCACAGGGGGGCCTTCGCTCATCGTGGGTCTCCCATGAGCAGCGCGTGGAGCTGCTGGTAGGCCTTGTGGGCGCGCACCTTGACCGCCCCGGTGCTCGTGCCCAGGGCCGCGCCCACCTCGGCCATGCTCAGCCCGGCGAGCCAGTGCAGCTCGACCACCTCGCGGCGCCCCGGGGGCAGGGCCGCCACGGCCGCCCGCACCTCCTGGGCCCGCAGCACCCGCTCCTGGCCCGGGGGACGGGCCGCGGTCTCGAGGGCCGGGCCCGCGTCCGGGACGACGGGGCTGCGCCGGTGGCGCCGCAGCCGATCGCGCTTGAGGTTGAGGGCGATGGTGGTGGCCCAGGGGGCGAAGGGGCGGGTGGGGTCGTAGTCGCGACGGCTGCGCCAGACCACGAGAAAGGTCTGTTGCAGAAGCTCTTGGGCCTCTTCTCGATCGAGGCCGCCCCGCCGCAGCACCGCCCCGAGGCGGGGGGCGTGCCGGGCGAAGAGGGCGTCGAAGGCCGCCGCGTCGCCGTCCGCCGCCCGGGCCATGAGGGCCTCGTCGGTCGGGGGGGCGGTGGGGGCGGGGCCGGTCGTCATGGCGCCGCGCCTATCCCGGCCCGCCCGCGGCCGGGCCCGGTCCCCCGTCCCCCGTCCCCCGAGCGGGTCGCGGGCCCCGGCTGCGATAGGCTGCGCGCCTGCCCACCGAGTCCCCGGAGTGCCCCATGTCCCTCGAGCTCCTCAGCGCCGGCCTGGCCCGCGACGTCGAAACCCTGCGGTCCGAAGGCCGCGCAAAGGCCCCCGAGCGCGTCATCGTCGACCACATCCCGCCCCGGGGGGACCGGGGCCCGCGCTACCGCCTCGCGGGCCACGGCGACCAGGAGTTCCTCCGCATGAACTCCAACAGCTACCTCTCGCTGAGCCACCACCCCGCCGTGCTCGCCGCCGCCGACGCCGCCACCCACCGCTTCGGGGCCGGCCCCGGGGCCGTGCGCTTCATCGACGGCACCTTCGCCCCCCATGTCGAGCTCGAGGCGCGCATCGCCGCCTTCATGGGCCGGCCCGCCGCCAAGATCTTCAACTCGGCCTACACGACCAACCTCGGCGTGGCCCTCGCCATCCAGAACAAGAAGACCTTCTGGATCGGCGACGCGCTCAACCACAACTGCATCATCCGCGCCATGCGCATCGCCAACGTGCCGCGCCACCACAAGGCCATCTTCCAACACAACGACATGGACGGCCTCAAGGCCCACCTCGACGCCGTGCCCGAGGGCATCGAGCGGGTGGTGGTCATCTTCGACGGCGTCTTCTCCATGCGCGGCGACACGGCCCCCATGGCCCGCATCAACGAGGTCGTGGCCCCCTACCGCAACCGCTGGAAGGAGGGCCTGGTCACCATCGTCGACGACAGCCACGGCATCGGCGCCTTCGGCCTCACCGGCCGGGGCACCGAAGAGATCTGCGGCGCCCGGGCCGACATCGCCGTGGGCACCTTCGGCAAGGCCTTCGGCGTCAACGGCGGCTTCGTGGTCTCGAGCCCCGAGGTCATCGAGGCCGTGCGCCAGAAGGCCGACACCTACATCTACACCAACCCCCTGAGCGCCGCGGACTGTGCCGGGGCCAAGGCCGCCGTGGACGTGGCCGACTCAGCCGAGGGCCGCGCCCTGCTCGCCCATGTGCGCGACCGCTGCGCCCAGTTCCGCCAGGGCCTGGCCGACCTCGGCCTCGAGACCATCCCCGGCCAGCACCCGGTCACCCCGCTGATGGTGCGCGACACCGAGAAGACCACCCGCATGGTCGAGGCCTTCACCGAGAATGGCGTGCTGGTGGTCGGTCTCAACTTCCCCGTCGTGCCCCAGGGCGACCAGACCATCCGCTTCCAGATCAACGCGGCCCACACGGCCGCCGACATCGACGAGGTGCTCAGCATCCTCGACCGCATCCGCTGAGCCCGGGCCCCCTCAGCAGCCGCCGGGCAGGCCGTCGGGGTCGTCGGACTGGCTGCACCACCAGCTCAGCTCCTGGCTGAGCGGGCCGGCGTAGGGGTCGATGACCTCCCAGGCGGTCTCGGCCCCCGTGTCGCCCGCCGCCGGGGGCAGGGCCCGCTCGAGCTGGAAGTGGAGGTGGGGCATGCTGCTGTTGCCGCTGCTGCCGACCAGGCCGAGGCGCGTGCCGGCGGCCACCACCTCGCCCTCGGCGACGGCCACGCTGCCCTGCTTCATGTGCCAGTACTTCGAGCGGTAGCGGGCCCCGTCGGCGCCCTCGTGCTCGAGGATGACGGCGTTGGCGACCATGTCGTGGCCGTCGCAGTCGACCGCTCCCGAGGCGTCGGCGTGGCAGCGGTCGTAGTGGCCGTCCCGGGCGAGGGTCACGGTGCCCGCGGCGCCGGCCACGATCTCGGCCGTGCCCTCGTCCATGGCCGAGAAGCCGCCGTGGAGGATGAAGTCGGAGCCGTCGTGCTCATCGTAGCAGTGGGGGAAGGCCCGGCCGAGGCGGTCGAGACAGACGGTGCGCGCCAGCGGATCGGCGGGGTCTTGCACCACCGGGTCGTGGTCGACGCCGACCACCAGCCGGTAGCGGTCGGGCGCCGTCAGGGGCAGGGCGAAGGCCACCGGGGCCGCGGGGGCGCCGATGTCGTCGCCGTCGCCCCCGTCCCCGTCCCCGCTGTCGCCCGGGGACGCCGCCGCCGTCCCGCTGTCGTGGGCGCCGGGCGCGCCCCCGGCCCCCGGGCTCTTGGCGGGCCCGCCACAGCCCCCGAGCACGAGCGCCAGCAGCGCTGCCTCCGTCGACATCCTGCGAGACATGGGATCCCCTGGCAACAGGCCCGCCCAGCGTAGCCCGGCGGCTCAGCCCCCGGCGGCGGGCGCCGCGACCATCGAGAGCCCGAGCAGGCGGTCGCCGGCCGCCCCGCAGAGCTGGCCGCCCAGGGCCCACAGGCCCCAGAGCGCCCGGTCGCCGGCGGCCACCCGGCGCTCCCCGGGCTGGCCCACGCCCTCTGGAATGATGACCAGGTCACCGTTCTCGTCAAGGAAGACCGCCACCCCCCGGGGCAGCCGCGCGAGGCCCAGCCCGTGCACCCCCACGTCCGGGCTGCGCTGCACATCGTGGCGCAGGCCGTCCGCCGCGACCCGCACCACCACCCGATCCACGGTCGTCTGGGACCCGTCGCGCCGGCGCACGAGGGCCACCACCACCCGCCCCCGGGCGACCGCGGCGACGACCGGCTGGCCGTCGAGGGCCGGCACCCGCAGCCCGAGCCAGCGCCCGGCCGCCGGCGAGAGCCCCAGCCAGGCGGCCCCGCCGAGCATGCTCGCCACCACCCCGTCGTGGAGCACGGCCGCCCGGGGGTGGGCCCCGGCGAGGCGGCGCAGGCCCGCGTGCAGGCGGGCCCCGACCGCCACGGCCTCGAGGGCAAAGATGCCGTCGCCGGCGTGGACCAGCACCCGTCCCCCCGCCACGGTGAGGCCCCGGGCCGCCACGGCCAGCGGCAGGGGCGCCCCGGCACCGGTCGCGGCCGGCCCGCCCAGGGGCACGACCCGCAGCAGCCCGTCCCGGAGGCCCGCCCAGAGCGCCCGGCAGCCCGCCCCCGCCGGCGCCGGCACGACGACGCCGCCCCGGCCGGGCAGGGGCGCGACCGGGTGGCCGTCCTGGAGCAGCAGGTCGTCGGTCCAGCAGAGGTGGCCCGCCCCCGCGGGCACCACCCCGCGCAGGGGGCCGGGCGCCTGGCAGCGCAGGGTCGTGGCGAGCCGCGCGCCGGTCTCGGGCCCCGCGGGCCGCCCCCCGCGCGGGCCGGGGAGCACGACGGCCGGCAGGGCGGCGGGGCAGGGGGCCTGGGCCGCGGCGGGCGGCGGCCCCCGGTGGGCCCCCGTGAGCACGGCGCCCAGCCAGTCGCGCCAGCCCGCGGGCACCCCGGCGAGGCTGCGGGTGGCCGGGGGGGTGGCCACGGCCGGATCCAGGGCCCAGAGGCCGGCCCGGGCCCGGGCGGCGAGGCCCGAGACCCGGGGGTGGTGGCCCCGGAAGGGGTGGAGGCCCGTGAGCAGCTGGAACACGTCGACGGCCACCCCCCACCAGTCGGTCGCCCGGGTCGGGCCGCCGGGGGCCATGCGCGGGTCGGCCAGGGCCGGCAGCATCGCCTGGGGGGCGGCGCCGGCGATGCCCCAGGCGTCGGTGTCGACCAGCCAGAGCCCGCCCAGGTCGCGGTGGACCAGCACGTTGAGGGGGTTGAGGTCGCCGAGCACGGCCCCCCCGGCGTGGGCCGCCGCCACCGCCGCCCCGAGGGCCGCACAGAGCCCCAGCGCGCCCGCCGGGTCGAGGCCCTGGGCATGCCAGGCCGGCGTCGGCACGAGCGAGAGCCAGGGCAGCCCGTCGACCGCCGGCATCTCGTGGCCCACGGGGGTGCCCTCGGGCGTGAAGAGGCGGCGGCCCGGGCGCACGATGGCCGGGTGGCCCAGGGTGGCGAGGGCGTCCCGGCGGGCGGCCGTGAGCGCCTGGGCCGGGTCGAAGACGACCTTGTAGGCGGTGTTCCCGACGATGTAGACCGTGCCCTGGCCCCCCTGGGCGACGGCGGCCGAGGGCGGGAGGTGCACGGTGCCGCCGCCTTCGCGGTGGAGGGTGGGCATGGGCGCTCCTGGATGTTTGTGTACCATAGACACAAACATACCCACCGGCCAGCGCGCCGAGATCTTCTTGTGGTGTGACACACAGTTGTGTGGTACAGATGGCCCATGTCCTCTTCCCGCGCCGACCAGCTCGCCGACCACCTCTCTCTCCAGATCCTGCGGGGGGCCCTGGCCCCGGGGGCGCGGCTGCCCTCGGTGCGCGAGCTCGCCCGCCAGCACGGGGTCTCGCCCTCGACCATCCAGCGGGTGCTGGTGCTGCTCGAGGCCCGGGGCCTGGTGCGCGCCCGCGACCGGGCGGGCATCGAGGTGCTCGATCCCCAGCGCCACGCCAGCCTCTCGGTCTGGCCGCTGCTGGTGGCCCATGCCGCCGACCACCCCGAGGTGGGGCTGCGGCTCCTCGAGGACGCCCTGGCCACCCGCCGGGCCCTCGCCGTCGACGTGGTCGGGGGCATCCTGCGCAGCGACCCGGCCGGGGCCCTCGCCGCCATCGGTCCCCAGATCGACGCCTTCCTCGCCGTGGCCACCGACCCGGGCGCGGCCACGCCCGCGGCCCTCTGTGCGGCCGAGCACGAGCTGCTGCGCTCGGTGCTGGTGGCGGCCCGGCGGCCGGCGGTGCTGGGCATCCTCAACGGCATCGAGCGGGTGGTCGCCGCCTCGCCCGACCTCGTCCACGCCCTCTACGCCCGCCCCGAGGCCGCCGTCGCCGGCTGGTCGGGGCTGCGGGCCCTGCTGAGCCAGCCCGCCCCCATCGGCCTGCTGACCGTGCTCGACGACGCCCTGCGGGCCGCTGACCAGCGGGCCCTGGCCCTCGTGGCCGAGACCGTGGGCGTGCCCTTTCCCCTGCCCGATGCCCCGTCCGCGGCCCCGTCCGCGGCCCCCGAGCCCTCCCGGAGCGCCCCATGACCGCCGCCGCCCCCGCCGCCCGCCTCGCCGTGCTCCAGCTCCGGGGCACCGAAGCCGAGATGGGCCACCAGCATGGTTCTCTCGTCGCCTCTCTCGGGGGCCGCGACGCCCTGGCGGGCTTCTACCCGACCATGGCCGCCCGCATGCTCACCCTGCGCACCCCCCACGACGCCCGGGCCCGGGTGCGGGGGCTCATCCAGCCCCTGCTCGACCGCAGCGCCCGGCGCCTCGACGCGGCCCGCCGGGCCCGCTTTCCGGAGCTGGTGGCCCGGTCCGAGGCCGGCATCCGGGCCGCGGGCCTGCCCCCCGCCCTGGTGCGCTGGCTCACCGTGATGGACGTGTTCCAGAACACCATCGGCCGCCTCGGGGCGCTCCGGCTGCCGGCGCTGACGGGGCTCCAGCTCCAGGGGGTGCCGATGTGCTCCAGCCTCGCGGTCTGGGGCCGGGCCAGCGCCACCGGCCAGCTGCTCCATGCCCGCAACTTCGACTTCCCGGGCATCGGGCTCTGGGATGCCCGCCCGGCCGTCGCCTTCTGCACCCCCGACCGGGGGCTGCGCTACGGCTTCGTGACCTCGCTGGGCGTCGACCTGCCCGGCATCACGGGCTTCAACGAGGCGGGCCTCACCATCACGGCCCACACCCGGCTCCATGCCCGCATCGACCCGGACGGCACGGCCATCGCCGACCTGGGCCACGCCATCATCCGCGAGGCCCGCAGCCTCGACGAGGCCGTGGCCCTCGCCCGCCGGCTCGGGGCGGCGTCGACCTGGGGGCTGCTCGTGTCGTCGGCGGCCGAGCAGGATGCCGTGCTCATCGAGACCCACGGCGGTGCGACCCGGGTCGTGCGCCCGGGCGAGGGGGCGGCCCACCTCGCCTGCACCAACCGCTACCAGCACCCCGAGCTGGCCCGGGGCGAGATCCACACCAGCCCCGGCTTCGCCATCGACTCGGACGCCCGCTTCGCCACCCTCGAGGCCGCCGGCCGCCGGGGGGGCCTCGACCCGGCGGCGCTCCAGGCCCTGCTCGCCTCGACCTGCGACCCGACCGTGCCCGACGCCGACAACGACCCGGCCGACCGCATCACGGGCAACTGCATCAGCTCGCCGCTCACGGTCCAGAGCGTGGTGGTCATGCCCGAGGCGGGGGCCGTCCAGGTGGCCGCCGGCCGCGCCCCCACGGCCCGGGGGCCCTGGACCACCGTGCCCTTCGCCTGGGGCGAGGCGGTGGGGGTGGTGGAGCACAGCGTGCCGCTGCCCGCCGAGACCGACGCCCTGGCGCCCGCCCGGGCCGCCTATGTCGAGGCCGCGCGCCTCGACCTCGAGGGGGGCACGGCGGCCGCGCTGCGCGGCCAGCTCGCCGCCGCCGCCAGCGCCGCCCCCCGCGAGCCCCACCTCCAGTTCCTCGGGGCCCTCGCCGCCCTCGGCGCGCGCGACCTGCCCACGGCCCAAGAGCGACTCCACCGGGGCCTCGCCGTCGAGACGGCCCCCTACCGCCGCGCCCCGCTGCTGCGCTGGGCCGCGCGGGTCGAGGCCGCCCAGGGCAGCCGCGGGGCCGCCCGGGCCCTGCGCGCCGAGGCCCTCCAGCTCGGCCCCGGGGCCGCCGCCCTCCGTCCCGCCCTGCGCCGGGACGCCCGCTGGCCGGCCGGGCCCCGCCAGCTCGCCCGGGTCGTGCCGGACGTGATGCTGGTGGACGGCTGAGCAGAACCCGACCGGCCCAGGGTCGGCTCAGCCCGGGGGCCGGCCGTCCGCCCCCCAGCCCGGCGGCGGCGCGTGGGGCAGCCAGAGGCGCACCACCGTGCCCCGGGGGCCGCTCTCGAAGGCGACCCGGCCGCCGTGGACGGTGACCAGCGCCTTCACCACAGCGAGGCCCTGGCCCGGGGCCGTGGGGCCCGTGGGGGGCTGGCGGCTGACGAAGGGCTCGAAGACCCGCCCGCGGAGGTGCGCGGGCACGGGCCCCCCGTTGTCGCCCACCGCGAGACACCAGGACGGCCCCGCCGCCACCGACCGCACCGACACCCGGAGCGGCCCCTCGACAACAGCGTGCTGAACGATGTTCTCGAACAGTTCGGTCAACACTTCTTCCAGCAGCTCCACCGGGGCCGCGGCGGGGCAGGCGTCCAGGCCCACGGCCATCAGGGCGCCTGGGGGCCCCCCGGCGAGGCGCCAGGCCGTGTCGACCACGGCCTCGAGGTCGACCCGCTCCCAGGCGCAGCGGGTGTCGGCCGCCCGCGAGATCCGGCGCACCCCGGCGACCAGGGCGTCCATGCGCCCGGTCTGCTCCTGGACCAGCGCGAGGGTCTCGCGCAGCTCGGCGCCGAGGGCCGGCCCGTGGTCTTCGACGGCCCAGTCGACGAGGTTGCGCACCCCCCGCAGCGGCGCCCGCAGGTCGTGCACGATGCGGTGGAGGTCGGCCGCCGCCCGGCGCCGCTGGTCCAGGAGCGCCGTCGCGGCCGCCGCGCGGTGGCAGGCGTCCCGGGCGCGCAGGGCCGCGGCCAGCTGGGCGGGCTGGGCCGCGAAGACCCGCAGCAGCACCGCGAGCTCGGCGTCCTGCTCGGCGACGCCGCGGTCGGGCGCCCCGAGGGCGTCGGGGTCGAGCCCGGCCTGGCGACAGAGGTCGAGCCCCTGGGCGAGATCGAGGGCGCGAGAGGCGGAAGGCATGGGCACCGGAGCCTGGGGTCCCCCCCACCTTCCCACGGACCACCAGCGGCGGCGGGACCGTCTGCACGGGCGCCCGGAGGGCCAGCGGGCCAGCGCGGCCCCCCCAGCCGCCATCCAGGGCGCGACAACGCCGTCCAGTGGGCCGTTCAGAGCTCGTCGCTGCCGCCGGCCTCGGGCAGGCTGGGATCGCAGAAGACGATGATCCATCCCTTTTTCGTGAACTTGTTGTCGTCGGCCAGGGCCTCGGAGAACTGGGGCATCGACTCCTTCCGGTCGAGCTGGCGCAGCTCGGGCACGGCCTGGTAGGTGTCGACACACTCCGTCCAGCGCTCGCGGTAGGGCGCGATGGCCTCGTCGACCGCGTCGTGGCACTTGGCGTGGCGCCGGCGGGTGCCCCGGTCGCAGATCTCGACCTTGGCCTGGGAGGAGAAGGCCGACCACGCGTTCTTCGTGCTCTTCTCCTTGTACTCGATGGCCTTCTGGCGGTACTTCTCGGTCTGGACGATCTGGCGGTCGAGGTCTTTGAGGGTCTGCTTGAGCTCGACCCGGAGGGTGTCGCGCTCTTGCTCGGCGGTCTCGAGCTGGGCCTTGAGGCTCGCGATCTCGGCCTCCATCTCCTTCCACTTCTGGGCGGCGGCCCGGCGGCGCTTCTCGTCGGTGATCTCCTTCGCCTTGTACTCGGCGAGGGCGGCCTCCTTCTTGTCGAGCTCGCTCTGGAGCTGGACCACCTTCTCCTGGGCGGCGACCACCCGGGTCTTCTCGTCGTCGGTCAGCTCTTCGCAGAGCCGGGCCAGGTCTTCGTCGGTGATCTGCTGCTCGATGATCTCGGGCGGCGGCAGGATGACCGGGGCGGGCTCGGGCGGGGCGAACATCGCGTGGGCGACGTAGCCGACGAGGCCACCGAGCAGGATGCCGGCGACGAGCGTGCCGCCGGCAACGGCCAGAACGTTGGGCTGGGACACCAGAACTCCGGGGAAGCGGCCGCCACACTAACCGAAGCGGCCGTCACAGAGTGTCTGGCTTGGCGGGGCGTCCCCGGGGCTGCGGGCCGCTCAGCCCGCCAAGAGCAGCCGGGCGGCCCCCTCCGGCGCGAGGCGCTCCCAGGCCTGCTTCACGACCCGCCGGCCGTCCCGCAGCAGGGGCACCAGGGGCCGGCCCCGCAGCCGCAGGGGCAGCACCACCGCGGCCACCGAGCGCTCGTGGTCGGCCCAGGCGCGCTTGAAGTCGGTGAGCGGCGGCAGGAAGTCGTAGACGCCGATGCCCTGGGCGGCGGCCCAGGCGACCGTCTCGAGGCTGAGGGCGACCCCGACGCCGAGGGGGGCGAGGTCGGGCCGGTAGCAGCCCAGGAAGCTGCGCAGGCTCCTCGGGTCCCTGTGGCAGAGCTCCCAGGCCACGGGCTGGCCGTCGACGGTGAGCTGGAACATCTCGAGCATCGAGCGCGCCGGGTCCACGGCCACGGCCCCCCGCAGCCCGTCCTGGAAGCCCGCAGAGCGGAACACGAGCCCGAGGGCGTCCAGCTGGTCGAGCCAGGCCTCCTTGACCGAGAGGGCCGTCTCGAGGGCCCGCACCCGCGCGGCGGGCGCCGTGATGCGGTGGAAGGCGACGGGGCCGAGGGCCTCGAGCTGGCGGCGGCGCCGGCGCACGGTCTTTCGGCGGGACTTGGACTGGCGGGCGAGCAGCGGCGGGGCCCCGGCCGCGACGACCCGGCCCGCGGCGGTGTGGCGGCGGGCCCCGGCGGCGGCCTCCGGATCCCGCAGCAGCAGATCTCCGGCGTCGAGGGCATCGAGACGGACGAGGTCGAGGTCGTCCGCGGCCCGCAGCGCCGCCCAGGCCGCGGCTTGGGCCGCCTGGTGGGGCACCCCCGGGGCGAGGGTGAGGCCGTCGTAGGGCTGGAGCGGCCCGCCGAGGCGGCTGGCGACCCGGGCCGGTCCGAGCTGCTGGACCTCGAGGGGCCAGAGCCCCACCAGGGTGTCGCCCGCGGTGACGGCCACGAGGCGCAGGGCCCGATCGCGGAGCCGGCCGGCGGCCTCCAGCAGCCCCAGCGACACAGGCACCCGCTCGGCCCGCTGGTCGAGGGCCGCCCAGGCGGCGCGCAGGCCCGGCGAGAGCGCCGTGTGGACGGTGGCGCGGAGGGCGGGGGCCCCGGGCCCGTCCACCGGGGCGGCAGCGGGCGGCAGGGGAGCAGACGGGGGCATCGGCGCGTCCTCGGGAAGGGATCCGGTCAAGGTAGCGGACCGCCGACCCGAAATCCTGAGTGCCCGCCGTCCCCTGGGGCCCCGCCCCGACCGTCCCCGTCCCCGGCATGCCCATGCTCGGCCTCCGGCCCCGTGCCCAGCCCCCCGCGCCCGACACCGCCCTGCTGCCGGGCATCACCGACGAGCACCGCGCCCTCTGGGGCCACGCCCCCGTCCGCATGCCCCACGCGCTCGGCGACACGGGCCTGTTCAGCGACACGGCCCTCGAGCGGCTCATCCTCGACTATCCCCGCCGCCACTATGACCTGCTCCACATGGCCCCGAAGGGCGCCGGCCACCTCGCCGTCTGGCGCGAGGGCGACCTGGGACGGGCCCGCCCCGACCAGGTGCTGCGGGCCCTGCACGACGGGCGGCTCTGGCTGAACCTGCGCCGCGTGCACGAGGTCGACCGCCGCTACCATGACCTGCTGGAGGGCATCTTCGCCGAGCTGCGGGCCGCCATGCCCGGCTTCCAGCCCTGGCGGCTGAACCTCGGCATCCTCATCAGCTCGCCCCGGGCCCAGGTCTACTACCACGCCGACCTCCCCGGCCAGTCCCTGTGGCAGATCCGCGGCCAGAAGCGCGTCTTCGTCTACCCCAACACCCCGCCCTTCCTCCCCGAGGACCAGATCGAGGGCATCGTGCTCAACCGCACCGAGGCCGAGATCGACTACGCGCCCTGGTTCGACCAGCACGCCCGCATCTTCGAGCTCAAGCCGGGCCAGCTGCTGCACTGGCCCCACAACAGCCCCCACCGGGTCGAGAACCACGAGATGCTCAACGTCTCGGTGACCACCGAGCACTGGACCGACGAGATCCGCAACCTCTACGCGACCCGCTACACCAACGGCCTGCTGCGCAGCCAGCTCGGCATCGCGCCCGGCCCGCCCCAGGCCCGGGGGCTGCGGGTCTGGCCCAAGGCCGCCGTGGCCCTGGCCTCCAAGACGCTCGGCCTGCTGCGCCACCAGCGCCACGAGAAGCGCATCGAGTGGACCCTCGACCCCAGCGCGCCCGGCTTCATGCGCGAGGTGACGCCCTGGGTGCTGGACTGATCCTCAGCCCGCGGCGCCGGACTCGGCGGCGATGACCTCGGCAAGGGCATCCTCGAGCGCCCGGACCTCGAAGCCGAGCGCCGCCCGGGCCCGGTCGCAGCGGTAGCCCACCCACAGCGGCAGGGGCAGCGGCACCACCCGGGGCCCCCGCCCGGTGAGCCGCCGCAGGGCCGCCAGCACGTCGACCACGCTCGTGGGCGGACCGGCGAGGTTGTAGGCCACGCCCGCGGTCTCGGGACGGGCCAGGGCCCGGGGCACGACGGCGGCGCAGTCCCCGGCGCTCACCTGGGGCACCCCGACCGTCGGGGCGAGCACGAGGCGCCGCCGGTGGAGGGCGAGGTAGCGCCGGGTGAGCTTGGGGTCGCGCGGGCCGAAGATGGGCCCGGGCCGCAGCACCGTGAGCGCGAGGCCCAGCTCGCGGGCCAGCGCCCAGGCCCGAGCCTCGCCCCGGGACTTGCTGAGGGCGTAGCGCCAGTCGGTCGTGAGGTCGCTCGGGTTGCCCCAGCGCCGCACCGCACCGTAGGGCTCGGCGGACTCGTCCATCCAGCGGTTCAGGCGGGTGCGGTAGACCGCCACGGTCGAGACCAGCACCACCCGGCGGATGCCCACGGCCGCCGCCGCCCGCAGCAGCCGCACCGTGCCGTCCACGTTGACGGCGAGGTGGCGCGCGAGGGGCCCCTGCCACGAGCCCAGGGCCGCGTTGGCCACCAGGGCCCCGCAGCCGGCGAGGGCATCCTGGAGCCCCGCCCCCCCGGGATCGGCCGGATCGACCAGCTCGGCCCGCCGCAGCCCCACCCCGAGGGCCGCGAGGTGGGCCGGAGCCCGCGCCGGACGCCGCACCAGCCCCCGCACGGGGTGGCCAGCGGCGGCGAGGGCCGCGCAGATGTGGCCCCCGAGGAAGCCCGAGGCGCCCGTGACGGCGACCTCCACCCCTACTCCTCACCGGTCGCAGGCCCCGGCCCCGGCGCGGCAGCGGGGCCCCGAGCGCGGATGTCGACCGGGAAGAGGGACTGCTGGTGGGCCTGCTTCTCGCGGTGCTTCTCGGCCTGGCGGGCCTGCTGCTCGGCCTGGATGCGGGCGAGGTGGGCGGCCATGCGGGCCTCCTGGGCCTCGCGGGTCTCGGGGGGGGCCGCCGTGGCCGGCACCGCGCGCCGGGAGGCCACCACACAGGCCACCCCGAGGGCCACCGCGCCGAAGAACTTGCTCTCCTGCAGCAGCCAGTGGGCCGGCGGCAGCCAGTCCTGCACATTGCGCAGCCACAGCAGCTTCCAGGCCACGAAGAACCAGACCGGCCCCACCACCAGCCACCAGCGGGGCCCGAGCCGGCCCTGGGCCAGGGCGGCGAAGAGGGCCGCGCCGGGCACGAAGAGCATCGTGAGGTGGTGCTCGTAGGTGTAGACGGGGGTCAGCGTGAGCAAGACCGTGAAGGCGCCCAACAGAAGGGCATCTTGGAGGGCATCGCCCCCGCGTGGGCCCCCGGCGGCGGCCGGGCGCTGGGCCCGCCACGACACCAGCCCGAGCGCCCCGAGCAGCCCGAGGCTCACCACCTGGGCGCCCACCCGGGCCGCCGGGGCGAGGTGGTGGGCGTCGGGGCCGGGCCAGAGCTGGTTGAAGAGGTCGGGGATGGAGTGGTTGCCCGGCAGGGTGATGGGCACCCGCAGCCCGTGGTACTCGCCGGAGCCGAAGCCGGGCAGGATCTCGGTGTAGAAGCGCCACTGGTGGTCGAGCCCGACGAGCGGCAGCACGGCGAGGCTGGTCACGACCGCCACCCCCACGGCCATGGCCACCGAGGCCCACCGGCGCCCGGCCACCCAGTGGGCCAGGTAGAGCGCCGGCGACATCTTGAGCATGGCCGCCAGACCGAGGGGCTTGCCGTCGCGACGGGAGAGCCCCAGCACGACGAAGAGCAGCACCATCACGTTGGCCTGGCCCATCACATTGGAGTCGGCGACGGGGGTCAGGGTGGCGGCGGCGGCGACCACGGGCAGCCAGCCCGTGCCGAGCCAGCGGCGGGTGGCCCAGACCGTGGCCCCGAGCAGGAGCTGGTTCAGCACGAAGAAGAGCCGGTAGCCCGTCGCCAGCGAGAAGGGCGCCGCCCACAGCATCGTCGCCAGGAAGGGCGGCGGGTAGAAGTAGGGGTGGACCCCGCGGCGGGTGCCCTCGGCCTGGGCCCGGCGGCCCAGGGCGGCCGTGTCGTAGGGGTCACCGCCGGCGACGGCCTCCTGGACGGCGTAGTGGTAGGTCGCATAGTCGCGGGCCCCCTTCGCCGACCAGACCTTGCGCGCCCCCGGCACGAGCCCGGTCGCGACGTAGAAGACCAGGACGCCGGCGAGGAGCAGCCGCTGCACCGGCCCGGTCGTCGCACCGGAGGCCGGGGCGGGGCCGGGGGAGGGATGCGGCGCGGAGGAGGGAGGCACGGGACTCGGGGGCACGGGGCGGGCGGGGCTGCCTATCCCGTCGCGTCCGCCCTGTTGGGACGCTAAGCCGCCGCCATGCCGCTCCCACCTCCGCCCACACCCGAGGCCGCCCTCTCCGCAGCAGCGGGCGACGCCCTCTTCGCCACCCTCGCGCGCTTCCACGGCCCCCGGCCCTGGGGCGCCGTGCTCGACGCCGGCACCGGCTGGCACAGCCTCCAGTGGATCGCCGGGCTGCCGACCGCGCGGTGGACGGCCGTGACCGGTGCCGCCGCCCGGGAGCGCGACCTCGCCCGGCGCCTGGGCCCCCGCCTGCGCGGGGTCGACCGGCTGGTCACGGGCAACTGGACCGACCCGGTCCTCCTGCCCCAAGACGACCTCTACGACGTCATCCTGGCCGACTACCTTCTGGGCGCCATCGACGGCTGGGCGCCCTACTACCAGACCGCGCTCTTCCCCCGCCTCTGCCGCCACCTGCGCCCGGGGGGCTGGCTCTATGTGGTGGGCCTCGAGCCCTATGCCGACGCCCCCGACAGCGAGGCGGGCCGGCTGGTGACCGAGATCGCCCGGCTCCGCGACGCCTGCATCTTGCTCGCCGGCGACCGCTGCTACCGCGAGTACCCCCGGTCCTGGGTCCACGCGGCCCTCGAGGCGGCGGGGCTCGTCATCGAGGAGAGCGTGGCCGTGCCCATCGTCTACCGCCGCCGCTTCGTCGACGGCCAGCTCGATGTCTGCCTGCGCAAGCTGCCCCGCATCGCCGATCCCGTGCTGCGCGGGGCCCTGCGGTCCCACATCGAGGCCCTGCGGGTGCGGGGCCGGGCCCTCGCCGACCGCCCCGGGGGGCTGCCCTTCGGCGAAGACTATGTCGTGATGGCCCGGCGTCCCGGCCCGCCGGCCGCCCCTCCGTCCCGCGCCACCGAGGACTGACCCATGCCCGCTCCCCTGCTCGCCCTCGCCGGGCTGCTGCTCGCTGCCGCCCCGGCCCAGGCCGGTCCCGCCGAGGGCGACCTGCGCTTCTCCTCGCTGCGCCTCGAGCGCGACGGCCTCCACTGGGCCTGGGCGCCCGCCTCGGCCCAGGTGCTCGCGGCCCACGGTGTGACCCCCACCCTCGTGCTCCGCGAGGGCCACAGCCTGCTCTGGAGCGCCCCCCTCTCGGGCAGCGAGGGCGTGGTGCCCCTGCCGCGGCGCCCCGGTCCCCAGGCCCGGATCGAGGTGGTGGGCTTCGACGGCGCCTGGGAGGTGCGCTCGGTCGCCGGCGCCCGGGCCCCCTGGCAGGCCAGCGCGGCGGGCCCCCGGCCCGAGCTCTGCCAGGGCTTCGTCGACGACGAGAGCGGCTGCCTCGCGGCGCTGACCCGGATCCCCGGCGACCCCGTCCAGGTCGTGCGCGCCTGCGACCAGGCCTTCACCACCGACGACGCCGAGCTGCGCTGTGTGCAGGCCCTCGACCGGCCCGTGCCGGATCCGGTCCAGGTGGTGGTGGCCTGCGACCGGGCCTTCGCCTCGGACGACCGCGCCCTCGACTGCATCGCCGTGGCCGACCGGGGCCCGATCATCGATGCCTGCGACGACGCCTTCATCAGCGACACCGCCGAGCTCTCGTGCATGCGGCTGGCCCCGGGGCCCGAGAGCGTGCGGGCCTGCGACAACGCCTTCGTCTCCGAGAGCGACGAGCTGGCCTGTCTCTCCGTGCTGCACGAGACCCTCGGCGACCGCCCCGACATCGTGCGCACCTGTGCCGACACCGCGACCACGGACGCCAAAGAGCTCGCCTGCATCCGGACCGTGGGCCAGGGCCAGCGCCGCTGAGCGCCCCCCGGAACGCGGGCGGCGGGTGGCGGGTCGGTCCCGGCGCCGCGCCGCCCCCGCGCCGCGCAGAGCGAGAGGATATGCCCAGCCGCCGCCAGGGAGACCCCCCGATGCCCCACCCGACCCTCCCCGCCATCGCGCGACATGCCGTGATGGCGGCCACTCTCGGCCTCTTTGCGGGCTGTTCCTGCCGAGACGAGGCCCCGGCCCCCGCCCCGGCCGCGCCCGCCGCCGCCCCGGCCCCGGTCGACGAGCCCCCCACCAGCGCCGCCGAAGATCCGCGGCCGGGCCCCTTTGTGCGCGGGGTGCGCGGCGGGCCGCTGCTCCGGCTGGGCCGCGACCACAGCGGCGAGCTGGTGGTCCACGACAAGGTGGCCTCGCTCCACGTCATCCACCGCAGCCGCAGCTCCCTGCCCGCCACAGGCGAGGTGAGCCTGCGCATCAAGCCCGAGACCGGCGACGAGATGGCCCTGGTCATGACCCCCGACGCCGCGGGCGCCCGGTGGACCGTGGCCGTGCCCCGCGACCCCGGCAAGGCCGAGGCGATCGTCACCATGCAGATCAACGGCGAGACCGTCACCGGTGCGGTCTACTGGTCCGAGGCGGCCAGCACGGCCCCCGGGGCCAAGACCGTCGAGCTTCCCTGAGCGCCGCGGGCCCCGCCCTGGCCGGGCCCCGCCGCCCCTCCCGTCCCTCCCCCTCTGCCCCGGAGCCCCCGTGTCGGACGAGACCCAGACCGAAGAGACCCAGACCGAAGAGACCCAGACCGAGGAGGGCCCGACCACGGCGCCCGCGACCCCCCAGGTCGGCCTCCAGAGCCTGCTGACCCGCGGCAGCGACGTGGCCGCCCGCCCGGGCTTCCGCAGCCCCTCGAACAGCCGCTCGAAGGCGACCAAGAAGAAGACCACGAAGAAGAAGGGCAAGAAGAAGCGCTGAGGACGACGGGTCCCCGCAGTTCTCGACGGGGGGGCGGCCGCGCGTGCCATGGTGGCCCATGCCCGCCCTCCCTGCCCGCCGCTCCCGGCACCGCGCCGCCGCCCTGGCCCTCGCCCTGCTGGCCACCGGCTGCCCGGCCCAGCGCCCCCCTCTCCCCGCTGCCGACATGCCCCAAGATGCCCCACACATCGAGCTCTTGGGCCGCGACGGCTGCGGCAACAGCGCCACCATGGCGGCCCGGCTGCGGGCGGTGCTGACCCCCGCCGACGGCAGCTTCGCGGTCGTCGACCTCGACGCGCTGGCACCGGAGGACCCCCGCCGGGGCCACGGCGCCCCCACGGTGCTGGTGGACGGGGCCGACCTCTTCGGCGCGCCCCCGCCCGCCGCCGCCCCCGAGGGCCGGGCGCCCTCCTGACGGCTCTACACCGGTGGAGTTCCATCGGAGACCGAGCTGCGGGCCCGCCTGGATGCCCTGCGGGGCGCGACACGCTGAGCGCCGGGGCCTCCGGAGAGAGGCGCCGCCGGCCGGGGACCGAGCGGGCAGGGGCGTCCCCCCGGGGCCGTCTCTCCGGCGCCGGATCTCAGGGGTCGTCGAAGGGCCACAGCGCCACCCCGTGCACGGCGTGGGCCACGTCGGCCGACAGCCAGTGCACGGGACCGAGACCCGGGGGGCCCGCGCCGTCGAAGGTGTAGCCGGCCACCCCCGCCGGGCTGAAGCCGCCCACCGCCCGGTCGTCGCCGAGCCAGAGCAGCCCCCGGGCGAAGCCGGGCCGGGCCAGCCGCGGATCGCAGCGGGCCGTGGCGGCGAGCTCTCGGGCCGGGCGGCGGGGCACCGGCCGGCGCCAGACCCGGTCCCCCTCGCGCAGCACCACGGCGTCCCGGGCCGTGTCGCTGAAGAGCAGCCGGCCGTCCGGCAGGCGCCGGGCGTTGTGGGTGCCGAGGGGCAGGCAGTCCTCGCAGCGCAGCGCCCCGTCGGCCAGGCAGAGCAGCCAGTGGCGCCGGTGGCACGACAGCCAGAGCCCCGCGGCGTTGCTGTGGACCTGGTTGAGGTGGAGGGTGTCGCCGGCCGGGGGCCCGCCGGGCTGGCGCGGATCGAAGACCCCGTCGCCCGGCCCCTCTTCGCCGCGCAGGCAGAGGCCCCAGACGAAGTCTTCGGCGACGGGATCGAAGGCCAGCACGCTGTCGTGGGCGGTCGAGGCCACGTAGACCATGCCCTCCCGCACCGTGAGCTCGTGGGCCAGGCCCAGGTAGGGGCAGCGGTGGCGGCTGCGCAGCCGGCCCGTGGGGTCGAGCACCAGCAGCGCGTCGCTGGCGGCCACGATGATCCGGTCGCGCCAGACCACGACCCCCCGCAGCCCCCGGTCCCCGCCGCGGCCCGCGAAGGAGAGCGCTGTCTCGTCCCACCGCCGCAGCAGCCGCGACTCGTCGAGCGCGAGGTCCACCACCCACAGGGCCCCGTGGCCCGCGCCCGGGGGCGCCCCCCGCACCACCGTGCTCACGACCACACAGGGCCAGGGCCCGCTCACGGGGCCACC
>CAXQUZ010000507.1:0-7908 GCA_964226865.1 Myxococcota bacterium
CGCGCCGTCCGGCACCGCCGCGCAGGGCGGCGCGGGCGACCGACGGGGCTCCCGCGGGGGCGCTCGCGGCACCGGAGGCAGAGGCAGCGGCAGGCACCGCGGCGCGCTGGGCGGCCGGGGTGGAGGAGGGGGTCGTCGTGGTCGTGCCCACGGCGCGGGCCGCACGGGCCGCCTCGCGCTGGCGCCCGCGCTCGACCACGCTCGCAGGCGGGCCCGTGACCACGCGGGGCGAGGTGCCGGCGGTGCGGCGGCGGGCCACCGGTGCGACGACGCTGTCGGCGTCGTCTTCGGCGGTCTCGAAGACCCGGGCCAGCAGCGCCGCGGACTCGATCGGCGACGCGAGCGCACCCCAGGGGTCGGGTCGGCGCGTGGCCGGCGGCGGGGTCACCCGGGGCGAGAGCTGCTCGCGGTCGGCACGGGCGAGGACCCGGCCGGTGATCTCGTCGAGAACATCATCCTGGAGCGGCTTGGGCAGCGCCGTGAAGAGCTCACGCCGCGCCGCCACCTGCTGGACCGCCGAGCGCAGCCGCCGCTCGGGAGCGGAGGGCGAGAGCGAGGCCGGCAGGCGAGAGAGAACCTCAGCGACGACGGGCGCAACCGCTGCGGCCGCCGCGACCGGACGGGCCGCCGCCGGCGTCGCCGACCGCGCCACCGCCGCGCCACGGGCTGGACGCGACCCGGGAAGGGCAGAGGCCGCGAGGCCGACGACCGGATCGGACACGGCCGCCGCGCGCGCCTCGGCCGCGCGCTGGACCGGCGAGAGCGCGGGAAGCGGGCGGTTGGCCGCCGCGCCCGGCCGGGGCACGAGCGAGCGCGAGGGCGCAGGCGCCTGGGCCGACTCGAGGCGCGAAGCAACCTGCTCGACCGGACGCGAGCGGCGGGACACCTCCGCGCGCCGCGGGGCCGCCGCTGCCGGGGCCGCGCGCCGCGCTGCGGGGCTGGCCGAGGCCGCCGCACGCACCGGCGGCGTGGCGGCACCGGGGACGGCAGCCGACGCAGCGGGGCTGGGCGTGGGCCGCCCGCTGCCCGCACGACCGAAGTCGAGGACGCTCGCACCGACGGCCGGGGCGGCCGCGCGGGCCGGGGAAGCCGCACGCTCGGAGCGAGCAGCCGCTCGCTCCGAGCGTGCAGCGGCGCGCGGCGCCGCAGGGGCACGGGAGGAGGCACGGGCGGGGGCCGCACGGCGACCCGTGGGCTGGGCCTCCGGTGCCTCCGCCTCGGGCTCACCCACAGGCTGGGCCAGCACCGCTTCGGGACGGCCGATGAAGAGCTCGCGCAGACGGCCATGGTCCGGGATGCGCGGCATCGACCGCGGCATCACCGAGCCGATGCGGCGCGCGCCGACATCCGCCCGGGCGACCATGCTGGCCGGGTGGCGCGCCGCAGCGCGATCGATGCGCTGCCCGCCCCGGGCGGCAACCGCACCGAGGCGGACCGGCGACGCCGGGAGGGCCGGCTGGACCGACGCGGGCGCAGGCCGCGCAGGCGCCGCGGGGACGGGACGGGCCAGAACAGAGGCCGCGCGGAGGGCGCCCGAGGCCGACCGGGCGACCGCGTGGGTCGCGGCGGACGGGGACACCGACGCCGGGGCCCCCGAGGCCCGGGCAAATGCCGCGGCCACCGCACGGCCCCGCGGGGCGGACGCGGTCGCCTCGGCGGGAGCGGGCGAGCGGGTGGACGTGGGGCCGACCGACCGCGACGGGCGGGACACAGCCGCGGACACGGTCGACGACAGCGCCCGGGACGGCGCCGCCGCCGGGCGCGCGGACGGGGCCGCCTGGAGGGCCCGGGCCACCGCGCGGGTGGGGATGGCAGCCAGCGCCGGGGCCAGAGAGGCACCGCGCGCCCGCTGGCGGATGACCGACGGGGCCGAGGCCGGACGGCCGGACGCGGCAGCACCGCGGCTCGCCGCCGGGGAGGATGCGCGACCGGCACCGGCGGCAGGGGCCGCAGCCTGCGGACGCACCGCCGCAGCAGCAGGACCGACCGCAGCAGCGCGGCCCGCCACCGACGAGCGCGACCCGCGCGACGCCGGACGTGCAGCGCGGCGGGGGGACGTGGCCTCTGCCGCCTCTTCGGCGGCCTCGACAGGGGACTCCGCCGAGGCGAAGACGGCGCTGAGCACGGGCGAGGAGCGGAAGACGGGCCGCAGGCCGCGCGCACGGGCGTTGCGCTCGAGCCGCGCGGCAGCCACAGCCACGGGACTCACCGCCGCATCCGCGGAGGCGGACTCGAGCTGGGGCTGGAGGAGCCGGGCGCTGGGGCCCGCCACCGCCCGGAGGGCCGCGGCGCGCACCCGGGCCTGGCGGCGCGATGCGCGGGCCACCGGGTCCGCCGAGGGAGACACCGTGGGCGCCGTGGACCGTGCCACCGGCGCCGCAGTGGACGTCACCGGAGCGGCGCCCCGGTCGGCCGTGACCGCAGCGGTCGACGCAGCGGCCGCGGCACCGCGCACTGCGGGCGCCGACGGGAGGGGGGCAAGCGCGGCGCGCAGCCGCTCCACGGCCGCCCGCGACGGACGGGCACTGTGGCGGAGCGAGCCCGCGAGCGCCTTGCGGACCGGGTCGCGATCGCGCATCACCGCATCGAGGCGCGCACCGGCCCCGTCGAGCTGGCGCACCGCCGACACCGCCGGAGCAGCCGCCGACGCCACGCTCGGGCGGTCAGGGAGGGCCCGGCCAGAGACCGGCCGGCGCGAGGGGGTCCGGAAGCTGCGGGCCGGCGCACCGCCCGCAGACGGCGTGCGCGCGGCCACACGAGCCGGCACGAAGTTGCCCGAGTGCCAAGGGTTCTCGACCGGACGCATGGTGGGGCCGGTCGGGCCGCGCCGCCGCCGACGGGGCGCAGCGGCCTGCTCTTCTTCTTCGCCGAGCTCGTCCTGGGGGAGCATCGGGAAGACGAAGTCGCCCGAGAAGGCGTAGCCCCATGACCGACGGGACTCGCGCTCACCGGGCCAGAAGCGCGAGCTGATCCGGCCGCCGAAGCTGTCGAAGCGGGCCAGCCGCTCGTTGAGCCGCTGCTCGCGTGCCGCACGGGCCGCCTGCAGTCGCCCGGCCACACCGAGCCCCGCGGTTCCACGCCCCCACGGGTCGGTGACCCCGAGGCGCGCAAACAGACCGCCGCTGCTCGCGACGGCGAACCGGCCCGCCATCCGTCCCCCCACACTGGAGGACAGGGCTTCACCGACCACTTGCCGTTTGCTCTCGGACATAGGCGACTCTCCGGCCGAATCAGAAGGGTTGCTCAGGCGACGCTCAGGCCCGCGTGGGCCAGCTCGATGGACTCGATGGCCAGCTCAGCGCCGCTGGAGGAGAGGCTCGGCCCCTCCCAGCCCACGGGCCAGGCACCCACGAAGTTGTAGCGCCGAACGACCTCCATCTGGTTGTTCTTGATGACGATGGAGCCGTTGCGCCGCTTGCTGGCGCCCCACTTGTCCTGGAGGATCTCGTCCCGCCACTTGAGCAGGGACACGTCCGCCGTGACGCCGTAGCGCAGCTGGAGGTTCTCCCAGCGCGACTGGCCCGGCAGCTTGTGGACGCGGTGGTTCATGCCGCCCTCCTGGATCTCGAAGACCTCGGTGCTGGTCTTGAGCCCGGAGCACTCCAGGAACTGCGCCACCTCGATGCCATCGATCTCGAGCGCGAAGATGTAGTTGCCTTCGGGATCCGCCACGTTTGCCACCTTTCCAGAGCTCGTGCCCTTGGCGCTGCGCCAGGCTGCCGTCGCAGCTTCGCTGCGCGCGCCGGCTCCGTTCGCTCCACTGACAGACGGCTGGCCGCCTGCACGTCCCTTGCCCTTGCCCACCCAGCTGGAGGGAGAGCTGATGGTCGGCTGGCCGCCGGCGCGGCCACCGCCACGACCCGAGCCACCCTCCGTCACGATGGTCGGCTGGCTGGGCTTCCGCCCGCCGCCACGTCCAACCCAACTCGCCATCACACACCTCCCGGGGTGGCGCTGTCGCCGAGCCGAAGGTCGACGACGATGTGTTCGACGGTCCCGACCGGGCGCATGCGCACCTGGACGTTGACCATGCCCTGATCCCGCAGCGCGGGAAGATTCGTCTCGCGGTCGCAGCGGACCGTGAAGCTGTCGGAGTCCTCGCCCGCCACCAGCATGCCGCCGTTGGCGAACTCACCCAGGCGGAACATCACGTCCCGCTCGAGCACGTCCCACAGGTGGGGGTTGTTGGTCTCGAAGACCGCCCACTGGTTGTCGCGCCGCAGCTGTTCCAGCACCATGTTCACGACCCTCCGCGAGTTCACGTAGCGGAAGGAGCTGGTGGTGGACAGCGTCCGGGCCCCAAATGCAACCAGGCCGCGACCGGGCTGCACCACGATGGGGTTGAGGGCCTCTTCGGCGAGCGCACCGGCCTCGTCCCACTCCAGCTCGACCTCGGCGTGGGTCACACCGAGCAGCGGGCGGTTCGCAGGGGGCCAGGACACACCGAAGGGGCGGTTCTCGACCTCGAGCCGGGCGTAGGCGCCCGCCATCGTGGCCGAGGGAGGAAAGATGTCTTCGCCGTCGAGCAGCCACGGGTAGTAGATCGCGCCGTAGGAGGCGTTGCCCGCGTGGCGGCCGCGGAAGTCACGGACCCAGCGCAGCAGCGGAGCGCCGTGCAGCCCCTGGGGGGCGTCCATGATGAGGAAGCGGTTGCTCATCTCGCGGCAGTGCGCGAGGAGCTCGCCGTAGAGGACCTCAGCGTCGGCGATGACCTCGCCCGAGCGCTTGAGCTCGCAGCGGAGGTAGGCCGCGGCAGGGACCACGAGGAGCGCGATGTCCTCTTCGTCGCGGAGGCGGTCGAAGAGCGGCCCGAGCACAGACTGGGCCGAGACCGGCGTCTTCAGGTCCTGGTCGGAGTTGACACAGACGCCGAAGATGTGGGCGGTGTCGCCGCCGTTCCGGAAGAAAGACCGCACCGCCTGGCGGGCGGCCGGGTCGAAGAGGGACCGGTCGGGATGGTCCCAGAGGTCCTTCTCGCGGCGAAGGACCAGCTCGACGAAGTCACCGGCCGAGGCGCCGTCGGGCCAGCGGCCCCGGCGAATGAAGCCGATGATGCCCACGATGTCACACCGGACCAGCTCGCTGGAGCGGTCGGGGAGGCCGGTGTGTTGAACGACAATGCCCGGGCGCATGGTGCTCACAGGGGGTCGTGCGGGTGGGGCAGAAAGGGGCGGAGAATCCGCACCTTGGAAGGTGGCGGGCGGCCCTGCCGAAAAATCGACAGGGCCGCCAACGGATCAGCGAGTCTCATTGATCTTCGCATTGATTCCAGAGATTTCCTTGACCCAGCGGTGCCGCTCTTTGTGCGGCAGCTCCAGGATGGCTTCCCGGTCCCAATGGAAGTGGTAGGCAATGAATGCTACCTCCTTGAAGATGCTCTCCAAGGGGTAGCTTACGATTCCCCCAGGCGACCGAACTCCTTGTCGAACTTCGCGCCACACTCGGGGCAGGACACGGTGACCGTGGCCTCGTCCTCGTTGATCCGGTTGTACATCTCTTCGAGGAAACGAAGATCACTCGCGAACATGTTCTCGATGATCCCCGTGTTGACCTCCTTCAGCGTACCGAGACGAGAGATCACCCGGCTGAGAAGCACGATGATCAGATACGCCCGGTTGCGCTGAACTCGGAGGTCGTTCAGAGGAACGATCTCGTCCTTGGCGTTCGCCAGGCGCATGACACCCTCACGGTGCAGGTTGCCGTCCTTGTCGACGAAACCGCGGGGGAGGGTGAACTCGTACTCGGTCTTCAGTTCCATCAGGCGCGCTCAACCTTCTCGACGGCGAGCTCGACCTTCTCGATGGCCATGGAGCTGTTGTCGGCGTCCATCTCGGGGACGTACCACTTGCAGGGCCAGGCTTCGTAGAAGTTGTAGCGGGCGACCTCGGTCTGGCCGTCCTGGTCGAGGATGATGATGGAGCCGGCGCGCCGGTCGATCTTGCCGTCCTCGATGTTCTTGCGCCACTGCCACAGGTCGTCGGTCGCGGTGTAGCCGCGCTCGAGGACGATGTTGTTGTAGGTGGTGCGGCCGGGCTTCTTGCGGACGACCATGTCGTTGCCCTGCTTGAACTCCACGATCTCGGTCTCGGAGTCCATGCCGGAGACGGACTTGAAGCCGCCGACGATGACACGGTTGTCGTTGATGACGCCCTGAATCTCGAGCAGGAAGTGGTAGGCGCCGAACAGTTCTTCGGTGGGCATGTTGCTCTCCTGGTTGGTTTTGCCCGAGGCGTGATGGCTGATGCGCCGGGCGGTTTGCAGCTAGTGGGGCTCAGACCTCTTCGATGAGGCCGCCACCGTCCCACTGGCCGATGCTGAAGACCACGAACTCGGCCGGCTTGACCGGGCAGATGCCGATCTGCACGTTCACCTGGCCAGCGTCGATCAGGTAGCGGGGGTTCGTCTCCGTGTCGCACTTGACGTAGAAGGCCTCTTCGGGGGTCTGGCCGAAGAGCGCGCCGCTGCGCCACACGCGCATCAGGTAGGAGCGCACGTCACGCGTGAGCTTCTTCCAGAGGGTCGTGTCGTTGGGCTCGAAGACCGCCCACTGGCTGCCCACCATGATGGACTGCTCCACCATGATGAAGAGACGGCGGACGTTGATGTACTTCCACGAGGGGTCGGACTTGGTCGCGAGGGTGCGGGCACCCCAGACGCGGATGCCGCGGTCCTTGAACTCCCGGATGACGTTGATGCCCCGGTCGTTGTACTGACCCTGCTCGATGCGGTTGATGTTCTGGCTGAGGCCGGTGATGCCCATGACGAGCTCGTTGGCCGGGGCCTTGTGGACACCGCGCTCGGTGTCGACGCGGGCCATGATGCCGACGAGGTGGCCGGAGGGCGGCACGAAGACCTCGTTGCGGGCCGACTTCACCAGCTTGCGGCGGTTCGGACCCTTGACCTGGATGTGGTCCTGGTCGCCGGTGAACCAGCTGGGCTTCGTGATCTTGAGCCAGGGCACGTACATGGCGCCGTAGCCCTTCTCGGAAGCCGGGATGTCCATGGCGCCATCGGAGACGATGGGGCCGTCGAGCACGGCGAAGCGATCCTTGCGGGTCTCGCAGTGCTCCAGGACCTCCTTCTGCTGGAAGGGAGCCAGGCCGGGGGCCGCCATGATGGCGACGTCCTCAGCGTCGTCGAAGGCGTAGAGACCAAGCTTGTCGGCCTGGTTCTCGCGGATCGAGACGCCCTGGTCCTTCACGCCCATCAGGTAGACGTAGCACTTGCCGCCGCCGTTGTCGTAGAAGCCGTTGACGGCCGCCACGAAGTTGAAGACGGAGGGCTGGCTGAGCCACTCGCGGAAGCGGACCTTGAGGGACTCGTCCTTGCCGAGGGCCTCGAAGACCGCGTCAGCAGCGTCGTCCGGATCCTCGATCTCCTCGCCGATGAGGTCGAGCAGATCTTCGGTCTGCATCAGGTACTCGGCGTAGAAGCTCTGGAGCCAGCGGAAGAACTCGCCCTTGTTGGTGATGGCCATCGGGGGCACCGAGTACTCGGAGCGGAGGGCGGTGCCCTCGGCGCTCTCGTACTCGAAGCCGTAGACGGCAAGCACGTCAGAGGCGGTCTTCGGCTGCGGGGCGGTGAGCTCGAAGGTCTCGTGGAGCTGGTTGAGCAGCTCGTCGACGAGCTGGTCGTTCTCGGTGACGACCTTGCCCTTGGTGTCGAGAATGGTCTCGGAGACCTCGACGGCCTTCGTCTCCCACTCGATCTTCACGCGGCCCTTGCCGCCGGGGCTGAACTTCGGGGCCTTGGAGCCGCTCTTGGCGGCGCCGTGGAGCTCGAAGTAGGCCTTCACGTCCTTGACGTTGCTGCGGTTGAGGCGGAAGGCCTCGGTCAGCGCGGTCGTGGCCGCGGTGCCGTCGCCCGTCACCTTGCCGGACTGGTCGACCAGCTTGGGGAGGACCTTGC
>CAXQUZ010000508.1:0-4860 GCA_964226865.1 Myxococcota bacterium
GCGCGGATCGGAGAGGGGGGGGGGTCGGGGGGGAGAGACTGACAACCTGTGCAGAGACGCTCCAGCTGCGGAGAACTCATGCAGCCTCCAGCTCGTCGCTGTGCAGATTCTCGAAGTCGACAGGCGAGAGGTGACCGAGGGTAGAGTGGCGACGGCGTGGGTTGCACCAGCCCTCAATGAAGCTGAAGACCTCCATCTTCGCCCTGGCCTTGGCGACTACGCCGATCTGGTCGAGCAGCTCGCACTCCAGCGTAGCGAAGAAGCTCTCGCACATGGCGTTGTCGTAGCAGTCGCCCACGGACCCGGTCGAGGGCCGGACGCCTGCGGCCCGGCAGCGCAGGCCGAACTCGATGGAGGTGTACTGGCAGCCCTGGTCGGAGTGGTGAATGACCGCCTCGGGCTGGCGCTGCTGGACGGCCATCTCGAGGTCCCCCAGCACCAACGAGGTTCGCAGGTGTGTGGCCATGGACCAGCCCACGATGCGGCGGCTGAAGGCGTCCAGAACGACCGCCAGCAAACACGAACCCGCCCTTCGCGGGGATGTAGGTGATGTCCGCGACCCAGAGCAGGTCGGGACCCTCGGCCGTGAAGTTGCGTTCGACGAGGTCCGGGATCCCGTGTCGGTCCCGTCCACGCCGGGTGGTCTTGAACTCCTTGCGACGGGTCGCTCCTTGGATGCCCCGCTGGCGCATCAGCCGAGCCACCCGCTTGCGGCTCACCCGGGTGCCTTCCGCCTGGAGCTCCGCGTGGACGCGCGGCACGCCGTAGGTGCCCCGGGACGCCTCGTGGATGGTCCCGATGCGCCTGGAGAGCCCCTCATCGGCCTGGGCTCGCCGGGAGGGCGCCCGCTTCAGCCAGGCGTAGTAGCCGCTGGTCGACAGCCCCAGCACCTCGCACAGGCGCGTCACGGGCAGTTCGGCCTGGTTCGCCTTCACGAACTCGAACCCTTCGGTGGGATCGACCCGCTCTCCCGAGCGAACCAGGCCGCGGCTTTTCCCAGGATCTCCCGCTCGATGCGGAGGTTCTTCACCTCGTTGCGCAGCCGCCGAAGCTCCTCCCGCTCGGAGCTCGTCAGGCCGTCGCTGCGGCGCCCCTCGTCGACATCGGCCTGGCGCACCCAGTTCCGAATCGTCTGCGACGTCGGCTCGAACTCCGCGGCCAGCTCGTCAGGCGTGCGCCCGGCGCGCACGAGGGCCACCATCTGTTCCCGGAACTCGGCCGGGTACGGCTGGCGATGCTTCATCTTCCGCTCGGACATCTGGACTCCCTTTCGCGAAAACGATGGGGCGTCCACGGAACCAGATCAACTCCAGACCACCTCGTCCACGGGAGTCTTCAAGACAGGAGTCTGGGTCGACGAAAACGGTGTCAGCGCCGGCGGCAACGTCAGCTCCAGCGGGTGTGCCATCGAGTATTGAGACCCGCCACCCGCGCCGTCCACCTGCCAGCCACTCCACAAGGCAGGCACGGCGCGGCCCCACAGGCACCATCCTACGGCTCCCTGCGCACCCCCAACAGTGCTACCAGTGCCACCTCCCCGAATGCGGTAGTCTTCGCGGCCCCAGGAGCTCTCCATGCCGCCGGCCGTCCCGACTTCCACCTTGGATCACGTCCTATCCCTGCAGCTCATCGTGTCCTGGGCAGGAGAGCGGGGGGATCCAGACGACGCCTCTGCTCGGCGGCTCGGCTGGTGGCAGTCCGACCTGGTCAATGAATTCGGTGGTGGTGACTACTTTGCAGAACTACTACCGCTTACCGGCGCGTGGGCATCGCTGCAGGCCGTCCGCGAGGCCGCCCGACGCCACGAAGCGAGCCTGCGAGCCGACCTCCCGGACGCCGCGAGCCTCGTGACCCTCTTTCACCTGGGCTTCGCAATCGACGAGCGACTCGACTCCCGACTGCAAGAGCACAAGCGCACCGGACGCCCACCTGCTGAGGCCCTGGGGCTCGTCGGGGAGCTGGTAGTCGAGCAGGACTGGTCCCCCGAGGGCTTCACCGAGTGGCTGGCCAGCCTTGCCCGTCCCAGATTCGTGGTCGACCCCATCGGCCGCCGCGTGACGGGAAGCGCCCCCGATGACCCGCTTCGGGCTGCCAACCTGCTCGCCGCAGCCCTGGCCCCCCTCAGCGAGCGCTACCCCCTCCCCCACCTGCGGCGAGGCTCCACGTGAGCGCGCATCCCGCCGAAGCCAATCAGGTCCATACCCGGCTCCTCAAGTGCGCCCTGCAGGTCGAAGACAGCCGCGCATTCTGGCGCCAGGCCGCAGAGCACGGAACCGTCGACGCCACCCAGGCCTTCTCGGAATACTGGCTCGGCGCAAAGAGCTTGGCGCGCGTAAAGGTCCTGCTCACGAACTTTCGGGCACGCTTCGTCGCCTTCCCCCCGGCAGTCGAAGTGCTGGCCGCCTGGGCCGCTATGCCCCCCGACACCCGTGCCCTGATCTGTCACTGGCACCTCCAGCTGGCCGACCCGCTGTACCGCCGCTTCTCTGGTTCGTTCCTTCCCCAGCGAATCGACGAGGGACGCCCCACGGTTTCCCACTCTCTGGTGATTGACTGGGTGAGCGATCAGGGCGAGGCGCGCTGGACCATGGCCACCCGCCGCCAGTTCGCAAGCAAGCTCCTCAGCAGCGCGCATGACGCTGGCCTCATCAAGGCCCGGCGTGATCCACGCCCCCTCACCGTGCCCCGGGCAAGCGACGACGCGCTCAGCTACCTGCTCCACCTGCTGCGCGGCATCGACATCACCGAGCCCCTGCTCGACAATCCCTACCTGCGCTCCGTCGGCTTGACGGGCAGCCTGCTCTCCGACCGCCTTCGCGCTCTGCCCGCGCTCGACTACCACCACAGCGCCGGCGCGGCCCACGTCGAGTTCCACCATGGGTCCCTCCGCGACTGGGCCGAGGCCACGGTCGCCCCGTCTCTCGCGCCCGGAGGCTCCCAATGAGTCGCCTCTTCCCGCGCTCACCCCTCCAGCAGGCCTTCACCGCCCTTCGCAACGACTTGGTCCACGACGACGGGCCGCGCATCAGCACCATGCGCAATTACCGATTCGCCATCGTGCCCTACGACCCTCGCGATGAGTTCCGGCTGCGCCAACACGTCCATCAACTCACGACCGAACTAAAGGGGCATGGCTGGTTTGTGTTGCCCATCTCGCTCCAGGCGCTGCTGCTCGAGCGGGTCCGTGCCCAGGGGGCCGAATGGGTCGACCGGGTGGCATCCATGGAAGCCAGGCTCGCCAACCGGAACGCGGAACGCGGCCTGAACTATCTCAAGAACAAGCTTGCCTCGCTCATCGAAGGACCGGAGGGCATCGCCGCCGACGTTGCCCGGATCATCTCAGACCATGCCGCAGCCCATCCCCACCACGTCGACCGCAGCGTCGCCTTCGTGGGCCGGGCCGGCGCGCTCTACCCCTTCTTCCGGTCGTCTGCACTCCTGCGCCATGTCGACGGCCGCACGGGCAACATTCCCGTCATCCTTCTCTACCCCGGCGACCGCCGGGGCCAGACCGGCCTGTCCTTCATGGGCGTGCTCCCGCCCGACAACGACTACCGCCCGCGGATCTACCCATGAGTCCCGCCCCAATTCGCTCGCTCTTCGCCCAGGACGTCACCCGCGACATCCCGCCCGTGGTCTATTTTCACGAGCAGTCGCCGCAGAAACTGGCAGACGAAGTCGCCGAATACATCATCACGGGAGGCTGGCCACAAGGCCACCCCAACAAGGTTCGCGTGCCCGAGGGCATTCACGAGCAGGTTCTGCGCCTCGTTCGCAGCATCCACCGGGAGCTCCAACGGCCCGGCGGCCCAAGCCTCCCTACCGCTTGGATTTCTGGATTCTACGGTTCCGGCAAGTCGAGCTTCGCCAAGCTCTTCGGGCTCGCGCTCGACGGCGTGCTCCTTCCCGACGGCCGCCCCCTCGCCGAGGCCTGGCTGGAGCGCGACCAGTCGCCCCTGTCCCACGAGCTCCGCGAGGCCTGGAACGCCTTGCTGCAGAACATTCAGCCCATGGCCGTCGTCTTCGACGTGGGCGGCGTGGCCCGTGACAACGAACACATCCACACGGCCATCGTGCGCAAGGTCCAAGAGCGACTTGGCTACTGTGCGTCCCAGCCCCACGTCGCCGATTTCGAGCTGCGCTTGGAGCGGGACGGCGAATACGAACGCTTCCTCTCGGTCTTCGAGGAGGTGTTGGGCGAGCCGTGGGCCGCAGTCCGAACTCGATCGCTCGCCGAGGAGGACTTCTCGCTCGCCATGAACGAGATGTTCCCAAAGCACTATCCAGAGCCCACGAGCTGGTTCGAGAGCCGAGCGGGCACGGCCCTTCAGGCCACATCTCCCGAGGACGCAGTCCGGGCCATCCGCGACATGCTGCAGTTCCGTGCTCCCAAGGCCACGCTCTTTGTCGTGGTGGACGAGGTGTCCCAGTATGTCTTGGGCAGCTCCGACCGTGTCGACCGGCTGCGGGTCTTCGCCTCAGCCCTTGGCGCCGGACTCAAGGGCAAGGCGTGGCTGCTGGCGCTGGGCCAGCAGAAGATCGAAGAAGGCGCCGACCAGTCCTTTCTCACCTGGGCCAAGGATCGGTTCCCGCCCCACCTTCGCGTCCACCTCGCCTCCACGAACATCCGGGACGTCGTCCACCGGCGGCTGCTCCACAAGAGCCCGGCCGCCGAGGCCGAGCTGCGGGAGCTCTACCGCAGCCACCAGGACCGACTGCGCCTCTACGCCTACGGCTGCACCGAGCTCACCGAAGACGAGTTCGTAGAAGCCTACCCCCTGCTGCCGTCCTACATCGAGCTCATCATGCAGCTCACCACCCAGCTGCGCACCCGCTCAGATCGGAAGAGCACACGTCTGA
>CAXQUZ010000509.1:0-5594 GCA_964226865.1 Myxococcota bacterium
GATCTACACGTCTTAAGACACTCTTTCCCTACACGACGCTCTTCCGATCTCGCCCACCCAGGCCGCGAGGCGCGCGATGACCGGCGCCGGCAGCAGCCGGTGGGCCCGGCCGTCCGGCTCGCCCAGGCCCTCGGCATGCAGGAAGAGCACCGAGCCCGGGTCGTCCTGGGGCGGCCGCAGCAGCCACACACAGGCCGGGATTGGGGTGGCGTAGAACAGCAGCTCGGGCAGGGAGACCACCGCCTCGACGGCCCCGGCGTCGAGCAGGGCCGAGCGCAGGGCCCGCTCGGCCCGCAGCTGGGAGCTCATGGCCCCGTTGGCCAGCACCACCGCCCCCCGGCCGCCCGGGGCGAGGTGGGCGAGGATGTGCTGGACCCAGGCGAGGTTGGCGTTCGAGGCGGGGGCCAGGCCCAGGGCCCAGCGGGGGTCGGCGGGATCGACGCCGTCGCGCCAGCGCCGCAGGTTGAAGGGCGGGTTCGCGAGCACCGTGGCGAAGCGCCGGCCGGCGTGGAGGTCGGCGGCCAGGGTGTCGGCGGCCCGCGGCCCGAGCTCGGCGGCGATGCCCCGGGCGAAGAAGCCCATGGCCGCGATGGCGCGGGTCTCGGGGTTGCTCTCCTGGCCGAAGGCCTGGGGGGCCGCCGGCGCCGTGCCGGCGGCGAGGGCCTGGATGAGCAGCCCGCCGCTGCCGCAGCAGGGATCGTAGATCGTCGCGCCGACCGGGCCGACGAGCTGGACCAGCAGCGCCGCCACGCTCGGCGGGGTGTAGAACTCGCCCCGGCTGGCGCCCTCGGCGAAGCGCTCGAGGAAGAACTCGTAGCAGCGGCCCAGCAGATCCTGGCCCTCGTCAGCGAGCAGCAGGGGGCGGAGAGCGTCGACGGCGGCGACGAGCTGGGCCAGCCGGGCCGCCGGCAGGGCCCCGGCCCCGAGGCTGTCGGGCAGGGCCGAGAGGGCCCCGGGGGCGTGGGCGCGGAGGGCCGCGAGAGCGGCGTCGAGGCGGGCGGGCAGGGCAGCGGCCGGCCCCGCAGAGAGCGCCGACCAGACCGCCGCCGCCGGCAGCGGCCGGCCCCCCGGCGCCGGGGGCCGCCCCGCGAGGAAGAGCAGCCCGAGCACGCGGCGCCGCTGGGCCGGGATGCTGAGGCGGCCCCGCAGCAGATCGAGGGCCTGCCAGAGGTGGTGCTCGAAGCCGAGGCGCACCGAGCGGGGGGCAGCCTCGCTCATGGCATGGCCCAAGAATGGCCCGTGCTGGGCAATTCTCGATGTGGTCCACGCATGGTCGGGCTCCCGGGCTGCGCGGAGGGGGGCGCCCCGGCGCAGCGGGCAGGGTAGTCGATGCGCACCCCCGCGCCCAGGTCGCTCCGTGGCCCCCACCGCCGCCCCCTCCCCTGCCCGCCTGCCCGCCACTGCCGACGTGGGGGTCATCGGCGGCGGCATCGCCGGCTGCGCCCTGGCCGCCTGGCTCGCCCCCCACCAGCGGGTGCTCGTGGTCGAGCAGGGCGCCCAGCCGGGGGCCGAGGCCACCGCCCAGAACGCCGGCATGGTGCGCCGCCTGGGCGAAGATCCGGCCGAGCGGGCCCTCGCCGTGCGCACCGCCGCCCACCTCGCCGCGCCCCCGGCCGACTTCCCGGGCCTCGCCGCCGCGAGCCGCCGGACCGGCGCCCTCATCGCCCTCGCCCACGACCCCTGGCACCTCCACGACGGGGTGGCCGCCCTGCGGGCCCGGGGGGTGCAGATCTCGGCCTGCGACCGCCCCTGGGAGCTCGCCCCGGCCCTCGCCGGCGCCCACCTCGCCCAGGCCTGGCACCTCGCCGACGAGCGGGTGGCCGACGCCTGGCTCGTGCTCCAGTCCTGCCTCGCCCGCGCCCGAGCGCACGGCGCCCAGCTCGTCTGTGGGGCCCCCGTCCGCGAGATCCTCACCGATGCCCAGGGGGTCTCGGGCCTGCGCTGCGACCAGGGCACCGTGGCCACCCGCCAGATCGTGCTCGCGGCGGGCGCCTGGTCCGGGCCCCTCGCGGCCACGGCCGGTGTCCACCGTGCCCTCGTGCCCGTGCGCCGCAGCCTGCTCCAGTCCGTGCCCGACCCGCGCAGCCGCCCCGACCACCCCTGGACCTGGATCGACGACGTCGGGGTCTACGTGCGCCCCGAGGGCGGCGGCTGGCTGGCCTCGGGCTGCGACGAGACCCCCGAGACCCCGCCGGCGGGCCCGGGCTCGCGGGGGGCGGTCCACCCGACACACCGGGCCCTCGCCGACCACAAGCTGGCCCACCACCTCCCGGCCCTCGCCGGTCTCCGCTGGCAGACCGGCTGGACGGGGCTGCGCACCTTCGCCCCCGACCGCCGGCCGCTGCTCGGCGCCGAGCCCGCCGCGCCCGGGCTCTGGTGGCTCGCGGGCCTCGGCGGCTTCGGGGTGAGCTGTGGGCTGGCCGCGGGCGAGGCGGTGGCGGCCTGGATGCAGGGCGACGAGACCCCCTGGCTGCGCCGGGACGACGTGCGGCCGGACCGGCCCGAGCTGCGCCGCTGGGCCGTGCGCTACAACGGCGACCTCGCCCGGGCCCGCCTCGTGGCCGTGCCGCGCCCCGGGGCCTGAGCTCAGCCCTGGAGGGCGTCGAAGTCGAGGCCGTGCCGCGCCAGCACCTTGCGCACCCGGTCCGAGTCGTTGCGCGAGGCCCGCCGCAGCCGCGAGCGGGCGAAGAGGGTGCGCCCGGCGGCGGCGAGCGAGGGGCTGCGCTGGCAGACCCGCACCACCTCGGCGAGCTGGACGAGGTCGAAGCGGTCCAGCTCGTCGACGGCCTCGCCCATGACCGCGCGCAGCAGGGCCTCGTCCGGGTCGCCCGCGCGCCCCGCGTCCCAGGCCCGGCGCAGCCGCGCCTCCTCCCGGGCCACGACCGCCTCGGTGATGCGGCCGCCCGCGGCGAGGGTGGCCATGCGGGTGACAGCGGCGCCGAGATCGCGGAAGTTGCGCGACCAGCGCCCCTCGGGCCCCAGGGCGAAGGCGAGGAAGCGGGCCCGGGCCTCGCGGCTGAAGGTGATGCGGCGGCCGAGCTCGCGGGCGTGGCGCTGGAGCTCGTGGTCGAGGTTGGGGGGGATGTCTTCGCGCCGCTCGCGCAGGCCCGGCAGCCTGAAGGTCCAGGTGTCGATGCGGGCGAGCAGGTCCTCGCGGAAGCGTCCCGCCCGCACCTCGGCGTGGAGGTCGCGGTTGGTGCCGGCGATGAGCTGGAAGTCGCTCTCGACCTCGTCGTCGGCGCCCACGGGCAGGAAGCGGCGCTCTTCGAGGGCCCGGAGCAGCATGGCCTGCTCGTCGAGGCCCAGCTCGCCGATCTCGTCGAGGAAGACGACGCCCTGGTCGCCCCGGCGCAGCAGGCCCGGCCGGTCGCGCCCCGCCCCCGTGAACGCGCCCCGGACGTGGCCGAAGAGGGCCGACATGGCGCCGTCACCGCGCAGGGTCGCGCAGTTCAGCTCGACGAAGGCGCCCCGCACCTGGCGCCGGGCGCGCTTGAGCTCGTAGATGCGCCGCGCCAGCCGGGTCTTGCCGGCGCCCGTGGGGCCCGTGAGCAGCACCGGCGCCCGAGAGCCGAGGGCGACCTGCTCGATCTCGTCCATCAGGGCGTTGAAGGCGGCGTTTCGGGTCTCGATGCCGTCCGTGAGGATGCCCGTGGCCTCGCGCCGGGCCTGGTCGAAGCGCTGGGCGATGCGGTCGTAGCGCGACAGATCGAGGTCGATGATGGTGTGGCCGCCGTGGGCGCCCCGGTCGCGGCCCCCGGGGTGGGTCTGGACGAGGCGCCCGGGCAGCATGCGGGTCTCGGTGAGCAGGAAGAGACAGATCTGGGCGACGTGGCTGCCGGTCGTGATGTGGACGAGGTGGTCGGCGGTGTCGGGGTTCCAGTCGAGGGTCTCGGCGAGCTCGGCCAGCGCACCGTAGACGGCCTCGAAGTCCCAGGGATCCGCGAAGGCGACGCTGTGCTCGCGCACCTCGGTCTCGGGCGAGAGCGCGCGGATGTCGGCGATGACCTGATCGGCGAGGGTGCGGAAGGCGGGCTGGACCACCAGCTCGAGCCGGTCCACGATGAGATCGGGCTGGGCCACGAGGCCGACGGTCGGGCGCCAGCGGCCCCAGCGCTTCGGCCCCCGGCCCCGGTCGAGGGTCGGGCCCAGGATGCCGAGGGCCACGGTCGGGCGGTCGCGCCCGCCGTCCAGACGACGGGGCACGGGGCCACCGGGGGCACCGGAACGTTCGGCCACGGGCACTCCTATCCATTGGTATCGAATCCTATCACAGCGCATCCAGATGGGCCGTGCTCCCCGGACGCAGAGACCGACAAGCCCCGTCGACAACACCGTCCCCGTCGAAGGTCACACCCACTCTCGACCGAACTGGCACGCCCCCTGCAATGGTCCCGGACGTCCCCCACCTCTCCCCCCTCCGCACCGGAAGCGCCATGACCACCGCCCACCGCGTCCTCACCGCCCCTGCCCACCGCCCCGTCAAGATGTGGACCGAGGGGGTCGAGGTGGCCGACAACGCCGAGCAGCAGCTGCGCAACACCGCCGCCCTGCCCTTCGTGCACCAGTGGGTCGCCGCCATGCCGGACGTGCACTGGGGCATGGGCGCCACCGTCGGCAGCGTCATCCCCACCAAGGACGCCATCATCCCGGCCGCCGTCGGGGTCGACCTCGGCTGCGGCATGATGGCCTGCCGCACCACCCTGACCGCCAGCGACCTGCCCGACGGGCTCGACGGCATGCGCAGCCGCATCGAGGCCGCCGTGCCGCACGGGCGCACCACCGGCCGCGGCCGCCGCGACAAGGGCGCCTGGGGCCAGCCGCCGGCCTTCGTGGACGAGGCCTGGGCCGAGCTCGCCCCCACCTTCGACGAGATCTGCGACAAGACGCCGGCCATCGCCAAGTCCAACCACCGGGTCCACCTCGGCACCCTCGGCACGGGCAACCACTTCATCGAGGTCTGCCTCGACGAGGCCGAGCGGGTCTGGTTCATGCTCCACTCGGGCTCGCGCGGGGTCGGCAACCGCATCGGCTCCATCTTCATCCGCAAGGCCAAAGAGGAGATGCGGCGCTGGCATGTCTCGCTGCCCGACGAGAACCTCGCCTACCTGCCCCAGGGCTCGGAGCACTTCGACGACTACGTCCAGGCCGTGCAGTGGGCCCAGCGCTTCGCCCGGGTCAACCGCGAGCTGATGATGCAGGCCGTCACCCGGGCCGTCGCCGAGATGCCCGAGCTGCCGCCCTTCGACGCCGCGGTCGAGGCCGTGAACTGCCACCACAACTACGTCGCCCGCGAGGAGCACTACGGCGCCCGGGTCTGGGTCACCCGCAAGGGGGCCGTGCGGGCCGGGGCCGGCGAGCTGGGCATCATTCCCGGCAGCATGGGCGCCCGCTCCTTCATCGTGCGCGGCAAGGGCAACCCCGAGAGCTTCTGCTCGTGCAGCCACGGCGCCGGTCGGCGCATGAGCCGCACCGCCGCCCGCAAGCGCTTCTCGGTCGCAGAGCACGCCGCGGCCACCGCCGGGGTGAGCTGCCGCAAGGACGCCGGGGTCATCGACGAGACCCCGATGGCCTACAAGGACATCGACGCCGTCATG
>CAXQUZ010000510.1:0-11108 GCA_964226865.1 Myxococcota bacterium
TGTGCTCTTCCGATCTCCCGGGGCCAGACGAGCACGTGGACGAGGCCCCACCGGCCCCGGCGGTAGGGGCGGCTGCCGACGAGGAGGTGCATGGCGAGAATGCTCGCCACGAGGCCATAGGTGAGCCAGGCCCGGCGCATGCCCGCGAAGAGTCGCTCGGCGACGGCCTCCTGGTGGGGGCTGCCGAGGGGCGGCGGCGCGGGGGGGCTCACCGGGTGCGCCAGAGGGTGACGGTCTCGAGGGGGCCGGGCCGGAGCGCCAGGGGCACGAGGCCGAGGGTCTCGCCGTAGAGCCCCACCCCGGCGGGGGCGTCGACCACCCGCAGCCAGCCGTGGCCCATCGAGACGGCGTCGACCCGGGCGAGGGTCGCCGGCAGGGCGCCGGGGCTGGACTGGGTGGGGCCGAGCACGACACGGCCCGGCGGCAGGGCGAGCACGTCGGCGGGGGTGGGGCAGAAGGCCCAGCCCGCCTGGCGGAGCCGCCAGCGCAGGGCCCACTCGCCCGTGAAGCAGCCCGCCGGACCGAGGGGCGCGGCCAGCTCGACCGCCCGCTGGGCCGCCGCGTCCGCCGCCTCGTGGAAGCGGTGCTCGGCCACGGTGGTCGCCAGGCCCAGCACCGCCGAGAGCCCGATGCCCAGCCCGAGCAGCAGCCGGGTGTCGGGGCGCCGGGCGGCCACCCGGTCGATGAGCAGGGCCAGGGGCAGCATGGCGGGCAGCAGGTAGCGGGGGGCCGAGAAGTTGTGGCCCACGAGCACCGCGCCCACGACCGCGAGCAGCCAGGCGCCGACGAGCACCCCGTCCCCGCGGCTGCGGTCGGCACGGGGCGCCGCGGGCCAGAGCAGCTCGCGCAGGGCGAGGCCCAGGGCCATGACCCCCACCGTGGCGAAGGCGCCCGCCACCAGGACGTCGCGGCGCCCGGTGCCCTCGGGCAGCCCCCAGAGGAGCAGGGCCCCCACCCCGAGCAAGGCCGCCGGCAGACCCCGCCGCCACGGCGCGAGAACAACGGGCAGCAGGGTCACCCCGAGGGCAAGGCGCACGGCCGTGCCCAGCCAGCGCGCACCGGCCGCCCCCCGGGGGATCTCGCCCGCCCGCAGCAGCACCTCGGCGAGGTGGACCCGGCCATAGGCGACGGCCAGCCAGCCCTCGACCGCCACGAAGACCCCGGCAAAGCCGAGCAGCATCGGCAGGCTGCGCCGGAGGGAGCGGCGGGCGCTGGCGTGGAGGGCGAGCACGGGAAGCAGCACCAGTGCAGGATACTTGGTGGCCGCCGCCAGCCCCAGGGCCAGCCCCGACCACAGCAGCCAGCGGGCCCCCGTGCGCCCCGGCGTCGCCTGGCCCTCGAGCCACCAGCAGACCGCCGCCGCCTCGAGAGCCGTGACCATCAGATCCGGCATCATGCCGCGCTGGAGGCCGAGCAGGGTGATGGGGGCGAAGAGGAAGGCGAGGCCCGCGAGCCAGGGCCGGTGGGCGAGGCGCTCGGCGGTGCGCCCGGCGCTCCAGCCGAGCAGGGCGGCCCAAGGCACGGCGGCGGCCACCTTGACCGGCCAGACCGGCAGCCCCGGGCGGGCCCAGGCATGGAGCCAGAGCAGAAAGCCCGGCGGGTGGGCGAAGACAAAGGCGTCGGGCGCCGCGGCCGAGCCCCAGGGCGGCCAGGGACGCCACCAGTCGTAGGGCCGGGCGGGGTCGAGGCCCCGGGCGAGCTCGAGCCAGCTCTCTTCGTCGAGCACCGGCAGGGCGGCCGCCAGCGCCGGCACCAGCAGCACCGCCAGCACACACAGCCCGAGCCGCGGCGGACCGAGGCGAGAGAGCGGCGAGGGGGTGGGCATCAGCGGAGTGCAGGCATCAGGCGGGGGCCGGCGCGGGGGGAGAGGGCGTCAGGTGGCGACGGCGAACTCGCGCAGGACCTCGTTGAGCGAGGTCTTGCGGTCGGTGCTCTCCTTGCGGCGGCCGATGATGAGGGCGCAGGGCACGTGGTACTCGCCCGCGGGGAAGCGCTTGGGGCGGGTGCCGGGGATCACCACCGAGCGCGGGGGCACGTGGCCCTTGTGGACGACCTCTTCGGGGCCGGTCACGTCGATGATGTGGGTCGAGGAGGTGAGCACGACGTTCGCGCCGAGCACCGCCTCGCGGCCCACCCGCACCCCCTCGACCACGATGGAGCGCGAGCCCACGAAGGCGCCGTCCTCGATGATGACGGGCCGGGCCCCGGGGGGCTCGAGCACCCCGCCGATGCCCACGCCGCCGGAGAGGTGGACCCCCTTGCCGATCTGGGCGCAGGAGCCGACGGTGGCCCAGGTGTCGACCATGGAGCCCGCGCCGACCCGGGCGCCGATGTTGACGTAGCCGGGCATGACGACGCAGCCGGGCTCGACGTGGGCGCCGTAGCGGATGTGGCCCGGGGGCACGAGCCGGACCTGCTGGGCCGCGAGGTCGGTCTTGAGCGGGATCTTGTCGTGGAACTGGTAGGGACCCACCTCGTGCACGGCCATCTCGGCGATGCGGAAGTAGAGCAGGATGGCCTTGGTGACCCAGGCGTGCACGGCCCACTCGCCGTCGGGCTGGTCGGGGGGGGTGGCGACCCGCAGCAGCCCCCGGTCGAGGAGCGAGAGCACCTCGTGAACAGCGTCGTGATCAATGTTCTCACGAGAGCCAGCGAAGCTGGTCTCGATGCGTGCGGCGAGGGCGGCGGACTCTTCGGGGCGCAGGTCGGCGGTCACGGGGGCTCCGGGCAGAGGGGGGCGCGCATCCAGCGGGAGGCGGGCCAGGGCGGCCGACCTACAGCATCTCGCGCCAGAGCGCCACCGCGGCCCGGCAGTCGTCGAGCGTGGGCACCATGGCGAGGCGGACGTAGCCGGCGCCGGCGCCCTCGGAGATGCCGAACATGCGGCCGGGGCTCACGGCGAGGCCCCGGGAGAGCAGCGCCCCGGCGTAGTCTTCATCACAGCCGCCGTCGGGCACCTTGACCCACAGGTAGATGGCGGCCTCGCGGCCCACCACCTCGATGCCCACCTCGTCGAAGAAGTCGAGGAAGACCTGCTTCTTGGCGGCGAAGCGGGCCCGGCGGGGCGCCACGTGCGCGTCGTCGGCCCAGGCGGCCGTGGCGGCGGCGTTGACGAAGTCCTGGGGCACCAGGCCCGGGTTGCTGCGGAGCGTCGCGAGGTGGGCGATGAGGGCGGGGTCGCCGGCCACGAAGCCCGAGCGGTAGCCCGTCATGCCCGAGCGCTTGCTGAGGCTGTGGAGCGCCAGCACCCCCTCGGTGGCGCCCTCGAGGATGCCCGGGGGCGGCGCGTGGCTCCAGATGTCGGCGTAGGTCTCGTCCGAGATGAGGAGGATGTCGTGGTCGCGACAGACCGCCGCGGCCCGGGCCAGGTCGGCCTTGCTCGTGACCGCCCCCGAGGGGTTGTGGGGGGTGTTGAGCCAGAGCAGGCGCGTCTCGCGGAGCAGGCTCTCGGGCAGCTCCCAGGGCCGGAAGACGTGGTCGTCGCGCAGGCGCACGGGGGTGGGGATGCCCCCGGCGAAGGCCGCCCCTCGGGCACAGGCGGGGTAGCCGGGATCGGGGAAGACCACGCGGCGGTCGGGTGCGCTGGCGTCGATGACCAGCAGCGGCAGGTGGAAGACCACCTCCTTCGCCCCGGCCGTCGGCAGGATCTGGCGCTGGGGATCGACGGCGATGCCGTAGCGGCGCGCGAGGTAGCCGGCGATGGCGGCGCGCACGGCGGGGGTGCCCCGGACCTTGGGGTAGGGGCAGACGGGCTGGACGGCGCCCACCAGCGCCGCCCGGATGAAGTCGGCGGTGGGCTCGACCGGATCCCCGATGGTGAAGTCGAAGATCCGCACGCCCCGGGCGCGCATCTCGGCCTTGCGCCGGTCGAGCTCGACGAAGGGATAGGCGGGAAGGGCCTCGAAGACAGGATTGTAGCGGGGCATCCGCAGCGCTCGGGGTCGGGGGTGTCCGGGCAGCCTACCCCACGCGCGGCCCCGTGCCCGGCCCGGGCGGTGGCGGGCTGAAGCGGGGCCCGCGCCCGGTCGGGGGCCCATCGCCGCCCCCACACCCGGGCCCGGCTGGATAGACGCCGGCGGCGCCCCCGGTCCTGGGCGCCCGGAGGACGTGCCCATGCTTGCGCTGGTCTTGCTGAGTGCCTGCAGCCTGCTGACCGACCACTACGGCGCGCCGGCCGATCTGGCCGACACGGCGCCCATCGAGGTCACCGTGCCCCCGGGCACGAGCCCCCGGTCCGTGGGGGCCATCCTCCAGGAGGCCGGCGCCATCGACAGCGCCGAAGACTTCACGATGTACGTGCGCATCAGCAAGGAGGGCGGCTGTCTCAAGGCGGGGCGCTTCCGGCTCCACCGGGCCATGGACGCCCACACCATCCTCGAGACCCTCTGCGGGGTGCCCCTGCCCGAGGACGAGCCCTTCACCATCGTCGAAGGCTGGCGCATCCGCGAGATCGACGCCGCCCTCGCCGCCAAGGGCTGGACCCAGCCGGGCGAGTACGCCGCGCTGGTCCAGAGCCCCCAGGGCTTCGCCGCGCCCTTCGCGCTGCCCAGCGACTCGCTCGAGGGCTACCTCTTCCCCGAGACCTACATGGTGATCCCCGACAAGTGGGACACCCGGGCCTTCGTCCAGCGCCAGCTCGACACCCTCGCCGAGCGGGTCTACGCGCCCAACAAGGAGGCCATCGCGGCCTCCAAGCGCCCCTTCTCCGACATCGTCATCCTGGCCAGCATGCTCGAGCGGGAGGAGCCCACCCCCGCCCAGCGCCCGCTGGTGGCCGGCATCATCTGGAAGCGGCTCGACAGCGGCTGGAACCTGGGCATCGACGCGACCTCTCGCTACACCCTCGACGAGTGGAACGACCGCAAGGCCTTCCTCAAGAAGCTGCGCGACCCGAGCGACCCCTACAACACGCGCCTGCGCCAGGGGCTGCCGCCGACGGCCATCGGCAACGCCGGCACCACGGCCTTCGAGGCCGCCATCTCGCCGGTGGCCAGCGAGTACTGGTACTACCTGCACGACAGCAAGGGGGTGCTCCACCCGGGCCGGAACGTGGCCGAGCATGAGGCCCTGCGGCGGAAGTACAACGTCTATTAGAATCGAGCCCGTGCTGGTGGGCACTCTCGTCCTGTTGGTAGGGATGGATGGTCGGGACGGGGTGCGGAGCTCCCGCTTCGGCCTGACCGCTGGCACGGGCCCGCATTGGCCCTCTTCGACGCCCCACGTCCACGGGAGGGCCAGGCACACGATGCGCAAGAGGGGCAGCAGGGGGCTGGGCAGCCGTTGGCCGAGGGCCCAGGCGAGCCCCCTCGTGGTGTTGGCCACTCGGGCGCTGGCTTGACCTGATGACTCCCCCTGACCCCCGGAGCCGTCCGATGGGCGGGCTGCAGAGCAAGCTCGCGCTCGATCGCGTCGAAGGCTGGCGAGTCGAGCCACCGGCTGGCTCGGTCAACAATCCCGAACAGGTCGGCGGGCCCGTGGTGCTCGCCAAGCAGCGGCGTGGTCTCCCAGAGCTGCCCTTGGACGTGGACCAGATGGAGCGGCGGGGCGCCGCGCAGCTGCGGGCCCGAGAGCCAGACGGCCCGCGACCGGCGCCTCTGGTAGCGTTTCGCAATGCAAGACTCAGCCATCCTCCCCATCGATCGACTCCAGCGCCCCCTGCCTGCGGCGCCCTCCCGCTTCGACGGCACCATTGCGTCCTTTGTGCACGAGCGGATGGAGCCCATGCTCCCCAGCGTGAGAGCGGTGGGGGCCTTCCATGCCGGGCTCGTGGCCTACCTGGAGAGACCTGACGCAACGTTCGTCGTCCGGCACGTCTCGGGGCTCACCCGGCGCGAACGCCACCGCACGGACGCGGGCGAGGTCCTGCTGCCCGGTGACAACTCCCCGCCGTGGTGGGTCCACTCGCTCCTCTGGCACGACGCCTGGCCGCCAGCAGACCTCGGCGCAGTCCTCGAGGCGCTTCCCAAGCACGTCCACGACGCCCAGGGCATCCAGCACGCGAACTCCGCCGGCTGGCACCTCGCCCACCTGCTCGGCGTCAAGGACGGCGACACCGACTGGCGCCGCTGGCCCCGCCGCGACCTGACCCGCCGGATGGTCCGCAACCTGCACCCCTGCAACCACTTCTTCGTGCCGAAGGCCGAGTGGCAGCGCGTGGGCGCACACGGCGACCTGCACGAGTACGTCGCCTGGGTCTACCGCAAGCGCTACCGCAGCGTGTGGTCGGAGTTCCTGTCCCTCGCGGGAGGAACGGCTCCCCGTCCGCGGAGCCAGGCGGGCGACCTCACGCTGACCATCAGCAACGCGACCCAGACCCCACCCAAGTCGTCGGGCCGAACCGGACGCCGGGTGGTGGTGGCCATGCACTTCGTCTGTCGCGGCGACCGGAACGTGAACGACCTGGGGGACGGCACCTTCGAGACCGGCGTCTGGAAGGTCTCGCTGCAGCACGCCGAGACGGTCGAGACCGTCGCACTCCACGACAACAAGAACGCCCCCTCCTACCGCCACGGGCGCGTGCTGGGCTGGCGCACCGTCGAGCACGAGGGCAGCCAGCGCGTCGTGTTCACCGTCCAGCAGACTGGCCGGCCCCAGCGCTGGTGCGGCGGAGGAAGCGGCGAGAAGGGCTACCGCTGGAGCGAGCCCTCGACGAAGGCCTGATGCACACGCGGACGCAGGCACACGACCGGTCGCGCGCTCGTCCGACGCGGCCCTCCGGGTGCGTCCTCCCTGCGCCCACCGTGGAGCCCGCCCGGAGCAGCGTCCCGCCAAGCGGTGCAGCGTCGCTCCCCCGCCCCCAGCGCAACGGCGGGCCCCGACCCACGCGCCCGGGCCCCCTCAGGGCCCCGCGTCGGCCGGCGCCGGTGCCCCACAGTCGTCCACCGCCCAGAGCAGCACGAGGTCTTCGGGGGGCGGGACCGGCGCGCTGAAGGTGAACCAGGCAAACTCGCGCTCTTCGGGAACCGGCACCCAGACGCCGTCGTCTAGCTCGACCAGCGCCGGCCGCAACCCGTCGGCCCGCAGCGAGAGCCAGGGCCGGTCCTGGGTCCAGACCTCGAAGCGCTGGGTGGCCAGCAGGTCGTCCTGGACCAGCTCCAGCCGAAAGGCCCCCGTGCCGCTGCCGGTCGTGGGGGCCGCCCCCCCGGGCTCGAGCAGCTCGATCGCGAGGGTGCCCTCCACCACCGCCGGCAGCCCGGCCCGGGGGCCCTGGGCGTCGGTCGACACGATGGGCGCGACCGGGTCGTCCACGGTCACGACCATGCGCTCCCAGGCGCCCAGCACCGGGCTCGCCCACCAGCCCTCGGAGCTGCCGTTGCGGCGGACCTCGATGAGACAGCCGCCGATGCCGTCGATGTCTTGGGGCTGGGGGTGGAGCGAGAGGCGCCCGGCCCGGTTGTGGTTGATCTCGACCTCTTGGAGCACGGGCGGGTCCTTCTTGCGGCCGCCGGGCTGGGCCACGACCGAGCGCTCCTGGAGGGTCACCTCGCCGTCGAAGGCGACGGGGGGCCCCGCACAGGCCAGGGCCGCCTCGACGCCGGCCTGGGCGGTCGGGTCGAGGGTGCGCAGGCGGGCGCTCGTGATCACCGGCTGCCAGCGGTACCACCAGGCCATCGACCACTGGGCGCCCGCCGGCGCCAGCTGCCAGGCGGGGTCAATGGGCACGGCGGGCGCGGGCAAGGCCAGCGGCTCCAGGCGCACCCAGGGCAGCGCCGCCGCCCCACGGGCGGGGCCGGCACCCGGGCCCCGGTCATCCTCTGCCGGGGCATCCTCCGCCGGGGCATCCGCTGCCGGTGCATCCGGGGCAGGGCCGCCCGGAGCGGGGGCCTCCGGCACTGCGGCCCCCGGGGTCTCGGGCCCGGGCGCCGTGTCGCCGCCGAAGGCCGCCGCCGCCGTGGGCCAGGGCGCCGCCCCCTGGAGGTCGATCCAGGCCCGCCGCTCGGTGCAGGCCCCCGTGGGCGAGGGCCGCACCAGCTCGACGAGGGGCAGCGAGAGCTGGTCCACCGCGCCGCCCGCCGCCGCGACCTCCGCCTCGACCTCCCGGTCCTGGATCAGCTCGCCCCCCTCCCCCGGCAGCAGCCCCGCGCGCAGCCGGGCCACCATCGGGTCGATGGCCTGCAGCCGCCCGTCGTCCAGCGGCACCAGCACGAGCCCGGCCCCCACCCGGGGGGCCCCCGCTGCCGGTCCGGCGCCGGCCGTCCAGTCGCCGTCGGCGTCGGCGCACCACAGCCCCGTGGGGGTCGCCACACAGAGCCGCTCGCCGAGCAGCTCGGCGTCGCCCCGCAGCGCGGCCGGCAGCGGCGCCGTGGGCAGGGGGCCGCCGTCGAGCAGGGACCGGCGGTGGACCGTTGTGCCCGCCTGGACCACCACCGCGTCGGCCTGGACCTCGATCCGGGCGCCGCCGGCGATGCCCGGCAGCACGGTCGTCCACCGGAGGCTGCCGCTGTCGGCCCGCAGCAGGCTCAGCTCGCCGTGGGCCCCGAGGGCCGCGACCAGGCCGTCGCCGCCCGCCAGGGCCACCGGCGGAGCGTCCAGGCGCCGGGTCCAGGCGGCCTCTCCGTCCCGGGGATCGACCGCCACAAGGGACTGCTCGCGAACACCGACCAGGGCGTCATCCTCAACAATGGGGGACACCGGGTCGAGGTAGGGCCCCGCCTGCCAGCGCACCGTGCCCGCCCGCAGATCGACCACCGCGAGCCGCCCGCTGCCGTCCCGCACCCAGGCCTCGTCGGCGTCGGCGCCGGCCACGTGGGTGATGCCCAGCGGCGTGCGCAGCCGGCGCCAGTCCCCCGCCGCCGGGTCGATCACCAGCAGCTCGCCCGCCGCCGTGACCGCGAGGCCCACAGTGGCGCCCAGCACGAGCTCGCCGGTGAGGGCCGCCCCCGGGGCGGCGCTGAGGCGCAGGGCACCCGTGTCGGCGTCGAGCAGGTGGACGGCCGTGCGCCCCATGGCCCAGACCTGGGGCCCGTCGATCACGAGATCGACCGCCCGGTCGCCGAGGGCCGCCGTCCAGCGAACCGCCGCGTCCCCCGCCGGTGGCGCCGCCGCCGCGCTGGGCGCCGCGGGGGCCCGTCCGGGCGCCCCCGGCCGCAGGTGGCCCCAGGTCACGGTCGCCACCGGGGTGGCCCCCGAGAGTGTCGTCCACGGCCCGACGGGCACCCCGGCCTTCATCTCGCCCACCCGCACCATGCCGTCGTTCTCGACGAGCTTCCAGGTGCCCTCGGGGCGGCCGTCGACGTAGCTGCCGCTGGCGATGAGCTGGCCCGCCGCGTCGCGCCGCTCGGCCGGCCCCTCCCGGCGGCCGTCCGGGCGCAGGCAGACCGCCTCGGTCTCGCTCTTGCCCGGCACGGGCTGCACCGCCGGCGCCGTGCCCGGAGGGCAGTCCACCGCCGCCGCCGCGCGCGACCCGAGGCCCAGGGCGGCGAGGCAGGACAGGGCGCGGAGAGAGGCGGCGGGCCCGACAGACCTCGGCGGTGGACACTGCGGCGGCGCACGGGCCCGGCGCCGGCCCCGGCTAACCCGTCACCCGCCCGGGGCGTCCCCGGCCCGGAGCCCCCCGTCCCCGGGCTTCAGGGCGAGGGCCACTGGGCGGCGGCGACGGCGGGGGTCTCGCTGCTGCCCACCGCCACCGGGGCGGGGGCATGCACCTCGACGATGCGCTGGTCAGCCCGCCACCGCCCGTCCACCCAGTGCCCGTCCCCGTCCCGGTGGCCCGCGACCCAATGCCAGCCCGGGCGCGCCTCCGCCCGCCACCGGCCGTCCACCCAGGTCCGGCCCTCCCAGTGGCCCGGCACCCAGGCCATGCCCGCCGCCGGCGCCGGCCCCGCGGGCACCCAGGCCCCCCGCACCAGCGCCCCGTGCGCGAGCCGGGGCCGCTGCCAGACGTGGTCGGGACGCGAGGCCGGCGGCCGCAGCGAGAGCCAGGGCGGCACCACCCGCCGGTCGCGCAGCCAGTGCCCCGCCTCGGCCACCGCCGCCCGGGCCCGGCCCTCCGTCCGCGCCGCGCCCCCCTCTGTCGCGTGGGCGGCGCCGCCGAGCCCCACCGCGACCACGCCCGCCACAAGCATCCGTGTCACGCCGTACATCGCACCTCCGGGCGCCCCGCGGGCGGGCCCGGGGGGGCACCGGACCGGGGCGCCCCCTGCAGACCCGCCGCTGGGCGCTACACTGCCCCCCTCCCCTCGCCGGAGCTTGCATGCGCCCCGTCCTCCCCTGGCTCTCGGCCGCCGCCGGCACCCGTCCCCGTGCGGCCCTGCTGGCCCTCGGGCGGCGCGGGGCCTGCACCGACGCCGGCGAGCGGGCCGACGGCAAGGGCGGCACCACGGCCAGCACCGCCACCGGCGACAACGGGGACGGCGGGGGCGACACCACCGGCGACCCGGCGACGACCGACGCCGACGGCGACGGCAGCCCCGCGGCCGAGGACTGCGACGACAGCGACGCCGCGGTCCACCCCGGGGCCGAAGAGCGCTGCAACGGCGTCGACGACGACTGCGACGGCACCATCGACGAAGCGGCGACCGACGCCACCGACTGGTTCCCCGACGAGGACGGCGACGGCCACGGCAACGCCGACGCCGACCCCACCCGGGCCTGCACCGCCCCCGCCGACCACAGCGCGACGGCCGACGACTGCGACGACGCCAGCGGGGCCGTGCACCCGGGCGCCGCCGAGGTCTGCAACGACCAGGACGACGACTGCGACGGCATGATCGACAGCGACGACCCCGACTGGGACGGCGCCGATGGCACGGTCTTCTACGCCGACGCCGACGACGACGGCCACGGCGATCCCGAGGCCACGGCCCTGGCCTGCCGGGCCCCTGCCGACCACGTCGAGGCGACCGGGGACTGCGACGACAGCGACCCGGCCGTGCACCCCGGCGCGACCGAGGTCTGCAACGATCGCGACGACGACTGCTCGGGCATCGTCGACGACGTGGGCGACGCGGCCGGCGACGGCGTCTCGGCCTGTGACGACTGCGACGACCTCGACCCGCTGGCCTTCCCCGGCGCACCGGAGGTCTGCAACGGGGTCGACGACGACTGCGACGGCCGGGCGGACGAGGACTGGGACGCGGACGGCGACGGCTGGGCCCCCTGTGCGGGGG
>CAXQUZ010000511.1:0-5121 GCA_964226865.1 Myxococcota bacterium
CGTCCTCGTCCCCGTCCAGCAGCATCGGCGGGGCCACACGCGGCGGGGCGGCGGCGGGCGCGTCCTCGTCCCCGGCACCGTCCTCGTCCACCATCATCGGCGGGGCCACCCGCGGCGGGGCGGCGGCGGGCGCGTCCTCGTCCCCGCCGTCTTCTGCCAGCATCGGCGGGGCGGCCTCCGCGGGGGCGCCGGTCCCCTCCCCCTCCGCCAGCATCGGCGGCGCCGGCAGCGGCGGCGGCTCGAGCTGGACCCGCTCGGGACGGGGGCCGCGCTCGCCCAGCCCCCCGGCCACGGGCACGTCGGTCGAGCCGGGGGCACGCGTGCGGGCGGGCATCGGCGGGCGGTCGTCCTCGAGGCCGTCGATGGCGAGGCCGTCCACCGCGCTGGCCAGCTCCTCGGCGGTCAGGCTCTCCTCGCCCCCGAGCGAGCGCCCGGGCAGGGGCCACCGCAGCTTGAAGGCGCAATTGCCGATGAGCAGCTCGTCGCCGGGCTCGAGCCCCAGCTCGTGGCGGCCGTCTTCCTGGGCCGCGGGCACGAGGCTCAGCACCTGGTCCCCCCGGCGCACGAAGGTGTAGCAGTGGCGGGCGAGGCAGCGGAGCCGGGGCACCCCCGACAGGTCGAGGGTCGCGTGCTGGGTCGAGACCATGATCGAGTCGATCGAGAAGCGCGACTTGGGGATCTCGCCGTTGCGGGAGCGGATGACGGGCGCGTCGGCGTACTTGCTGCGCCAGACGATGTTGCTGTTGTGGGGCTGGTCGGGCAGCCGCACGGCGCTGCGGGGCTGGCGGCCGATGGTGTGGGTGGCCCCGAAGACGAGGTGGGCCGCGCCGCCCGGGCGCCAGACCTCGGCGAGGTAGGGCCAGCCCTCGACAGCCACGCCGCGCAGGTCGCGGAAGCGCAGCCGGCGGTCGCCGAGGTCGATGTCGTGATCGCCCTCGAGCTCGACGGTCTGGCCCGGGCGCATCGGACTGCGGTCGAGGCGCAGGCCCTCGCGGTGGACGGTGAAGCCGATGCGGTCGCGGCGCACCGAGAGGGTCGCGGCCGGGCTCTCCATGCGGGTGCCGACCTCGCCGTTCTCGCCCATGTAGACGTCGTAGCCGACCATGAAGCGCGAGAAGTGGACCTTCTGGAGCAGCACCGCCCGCTCGCGCAGGGTGGCGATGCGGTCTTCGACGTCGACCGGCACGACCGTGCGGTGGCCGGTCATGCGGGGGGGCACGACCGGGCCCGTGGAGTGGCCGGAGCTCGGCACCGAGCCCGTGATCTCGTCGTCGAGGGTCAGCTCGGGCAGCTCGACCGTCGGGGTGGGGGCGAGGTCGTCGACGAGGGCCAGCACGAGCCAGGCGAGGTTGGCGCCGGAGTTGTGGCGCAGGGCGAGCACGTTGGGGGCCTGGCCCGCCACCGAGGAGACCACCGTGTCTTCGCGCACGATGCGGACCTCCTCGGAGAGCTCCGGGTTGATGACGTGGACGAAGCTGCCGTCGCCGTAGCGCTGGAGCCGGTAGAGCGCGGGCACCCGCAGGGCGGGGTGGTGGAAGTTGTCGAGCCAGTGGGCGCCGAGGGTGAAGAGCATCTGGTCGGAGTAGAGCCGGCCGATCTCGCGGTAGCCCTCCCAGGCGCCGGGCAGGCTGAGGTGGAAGGCCACGACCGGGCGCGAGCTCTTCGAGGGGCCGCTGTACCAGTTGGGCAGCAGCCCGGTCACGAACTCGCCCGCGGCGAGGCCGATGGTGCCACCATCCAGCTCGGGGGCCCCGTCCGGCACCACCCGCACGCTGACGCTGCGCTCGGGAAAGAGGGGGTGGAGATCGGCGTCGGCACACCAGCCCCGCAGCTTCTGGCCCAGCATGCGCTCGGCGGCGGGGGCCCAGGGGCGGGTCACCTGGCGCAGGCCCCGCCGCCAGTCGGCCTCGCTGACAATGACGAGTGCATCGGTGAAGCCGAGCACGTGGGTGGCGCCGTCCCGTCCCTCCTTGAGGTGGCCCAGCAGCCCGCCGGCCCGGGACCAGAGGCTCGCGGTCGACCAGAGCAGCTCGGGGTCTTCGACGAGGTCGCCGTCGGCCCGGTGGCGCCGCAGGCCGTCGGCCAGGAAGTCGAACTCGGCGTCGAGGGGCAGCACCCGGTCGGCATCGCCCGAGAGGCCGCGGGTGCCGCGCCCGCCGACCAGGCGGGAGAGGAGCTCTCCGAGAGGAGGACGACGCTGCGACATGGGCACTCCGCGGGACGGGCCGGCTGGAGCCGAAGGTATTGGGTCTTGGGCCCCACCGCCGCCTGCCCGGGCCGCAGACCCCCGTCCCCACCGGTTATGCGCCGCGGTCCCCTCACCGCAGGAGCCCGTCCATGCCCCACCTGGCCCCCTTCCGGGGAGTGCGCCCCGAAGATGCCCTCGCCGGCGAGATCATCGCCCCGCCCTACGACGTGCTGGATCGCGACGAGGCCCGCGAGATCCTCGCCCGCCAGCCGCGCAGCTTCCTGGCCGTGACCCGCTCGGACGCCACGCTGCCCGACAGCGAGGACGCCCACGGCCCCGCCGCCTACGCGGCCGCCCGCACGGCCCTCGACCGCATGCTGGCCGACGGCAGCCTCGTCCAGGACGCGGCCCCCTGCTTCTACCTCTACAGCCAGACCTGGCAGGGCCGCACCCAGGTGGGCCTGATGGCCGCCGCCAAGGTGGCCGACTACGACGCCGGCATCATCAAGAAGCACGAGCTGACCCGCCCCGACAAGGAGCAGGACCGCGTCGACCACATCGAGGCCCTCGACGCCCAGACCGGCCTCGTCTTCCTCGGCTTCCGCGCAGCGGGCGACGGCGCCGACGCCCTCGGGCTGCTCGAGGGCCTCGCCGCCCGGCTGCCCGCCGCCTGGACCGTGACCACCGACGACGAGGTCACCCACCGGCTCCAGGTGGTCTCCGCGGCGGACGACATCGCCGCGCTCCAGTCCGCCTTCGAGAAGCTCGACGCGCTCTACGTGGCCGACGGCCACCACCGCTCGGCCGCCGCCTCGCGGGTCTGTGCGGCCCGGAAGGGCGCCGGCCACAGCGACCGCTTCCTGGTCGGCGTCTACCCGGACGCCCACCTGCGGGTGCTCGCCTACAACCGCGTGGTCGCCGATCTCAACGGCATGTCGGTCGCCGAGTTCGAGCTCGCCCTGGCCGAGTCCTTCGTCCTGACCGAGGGGGTGGCCCCCGTGCCCGCCGGCCGCGGCCACTGGACCATGTACCTCGCGGGCCGGTGGGTCGGCCTCACGGCCCGGCCGGGCGTGGTGCCCGACGACCCGGTCGGTGGCCTCGACGCGGCCGTGCTCCAGGATCGGGTGCTGGCCCCCCTGCTCGGCATCGACAACCCCCGCACCAACACCCGCATCCGCTTCGTCGGCGGCATCCGGGGCCACGAGGCCCTCTCTTCGGCCGTCGACAAGGGCGCAGCGGTGGCCTTCCACCTCCACCCCACGGGCATGGACCAGCTCTTCGCGGTCGCCGACGCCGACCGGCTGATGCCGCCCAAGTGCACCTGGTTCGAGCCCAAGCTGCGCGGCGGCGTCGTGGGCCACCGGCTCATCGACTGAGCGCCGCCCCGGGCTCCGTCCGCGCCCCCGCGGCCGGGCGGGCCCCTGCGTCCCCCTGACACCGCGCGTGACGCGGGGCCCCCGCTCGGCTACCCCCGGCCCAGCCCCGGTGCCCCATGTCGAAGCTCCCGCCCGCCCTCCGCACCTTCGTCCTCATCCTCAAGGACACCTTCGCGGGCTGGTCGCGCCACGGCACCGAGCGCCAGGCCGCGGCGCTGGCCTTCTACACCCTGTTCAGCATCGCCCCGACCCTCATGGTGGTCACCGCCGTCTTCGGCTGGTTCTTCGGCGAGGCGGCCGTCGCGGGCACCCTCGAGAGCCAGCTCACCGTGCTCGTCGGCGCCGAGACGGCCGCGACCATCCAGGGCCTCATGCAGTCGGCCCACAAGCCCGGCACCCAGCTCTTCACGGCCATCGCCGGCTTCGTGACCCTGCTGCTCGCCGCCAGCCGGGCCTTCCAGCAGCTCGAGGGCGCGCTCAACACCATCTGGGAGTCGCGCCGCAGCAAGAAGGGCGGCGCCATCCGGGCCACCATCGAGCAGAAGCTGGTCGCCTTCTCGCTGGTGCTGAGCATCGGTGTCTTCGTCATGCTCAGCATGGTGCTCGGCGCCGCCCTCGAGGTCGTGGCCCAGTACCTCGCCGAGTACCTGCCCATCAGCCGCGGCCTCGCCGTCTGGATCAACGATCTGACGACGCTCAGCGTGATGACGGCGGCCTTTGCGGCCATCTACCGGATCCTGCCGGCCCGCAAGGAGGCCTGGTGGAACATCCTGCTCGGCGCGGGCGTCACGGCGCTGCTCTTCGCGGCCGGCAAGCACGGCATCAGCAGCTACCTGGGCCGCAGCGGCGCCGGCTCGGCCTACGGCGCCTCGGGCTCGCTGGTCGTGCTGCTGCTCTGGCTCTACTACTCGGCCATGCTCGTGCTCGCGGGCGCCGAGCTCACCCAGGCCGTGGCGCGCTGGCGCCGGGGCGAGCTCGCCGGGGCACCGCCGCCCCCGGCCGACGAAGACGACCACAACGATGCAGCCACCGACGCGCCGTCTGAGACCGCCGCCGCTCCGGCGCGCTAGGCCGCCTCAGGCCGGAGCGTCCCCCTCGGCCGCGGCCGGCGGGCCGTCGAGGCCGTCGAGCTGCCACGGGTTCTCGAGCACGTCGCGCACCACCTTGGCGAGGGTGCCGCCCTGGGCGCCGTCGATGTAGCGGTGGTCGATGGTGGCGCAGATGGTCATCATCTGGCGCGAGACCACCGCGCCCTCCCGCACGACCGCCTGCTCGCGGATGGCGCCCACCAGCACCAGCACGGGGGCGTGGGCGAAGGGGGTGGGCGGCGCGAAGCCCTCGTCGAGGCCGAAGACGCCGACGTTGGTGATGACACAGGCGCCGAAGGGGTGGGCCTCGAGGCACAGGGCCGGCACGCTCAGCCCGAAGACCCCCGTGAGGTAGCCCATGGTGTGGACCAGGGGGCGCACGAGCCAGGTCGGCAGCATGGCGCGGGGCCCCATCGACGTCTTGACGGACTCGGCGTGGCCGCTGGAGAGGCGGGTGGCCCGCGCGCGC
>CAXQUZ010000512.1:0-3637 GCA_964226865.1 Myxococcota bacterium
GGCGAGGGTCTCCTGGGCCAGGGCGTCGAGGCCGGCGTCGGTGGGCCGGAAGACCGTGCGCGAGCGGGCCTTGATGCGGGCCGGCAGGGCGGTCGCGATGGTCTCGCCCAGGCCCGCCAGGTAGTAGTCGGCGACCCAGCGGAAGAAGCGCAGCTGGCCAGCATCGAAGACGGGCTCGGGGTCGAGCAGCCGGGCCACGGGCTTAATCTTGTTGGCGGGAACGTCCGTCTTTGCGGTGTTCTCGATGATGTAGCCCGTCACGCGGCGGCGGCCGAAGGGCACGAGCACGGCGTGGCCCGGGCAGAGGCCCATGTCCGCCGGCGCCCGGTAGGTGAACAGCCCGTCCACGGGCAGGGCCACGGCGACCTGGACGAAGGGCAGCGGCAGAGGAGGCGGACGGGGACGGTCTTCAGGCATCGGGCTCGGGCGCTGGCGGGGGGCGCCTGGCCTTGCTCCGGCCAGTGGGGCGCCATACCGGAGGGCCGCCGTACCGCCGCATCCCCAGGCTGGCAACACCCCGGGGACGCCGGCCCCGGGCGCAGGGGTTGCCCCGGCCCACTCCGACTGAGCCCCGGGCATCGCCCCCGGGAGAGGTGCGTCGTGTTCCGCTTGCGCTCCCCCCGCCCCGCCGGGCTGCCGGCTTCCGCCCTCTTGTCTCTGGCGGGCGGGCTGCTCTTCGCCCCCGCCGCCCGGGCCGCCGCGCCCGAGCAGGCCGCCGAGCAGGGGGCCGGCCTCGCCAGCCGCGCCGACCTCGACTCGATGGCCGCCATCGTCACGGCCCCTGCGACCCTCCACCTGCGGCCCCGCTTCGACGTGGCGGGCAGCTTCGCCATCGGCACGGGCAACGCCCGGGTCTGGCAGGCGGCGGCGGTCGACTCCGAGACGGGCCCCATCGCCCTCGGCGTGATCTTCAGCCGGGCCTCCGAGGAGGACGAGGTCCGGGTCGAAGACCTGCCGGGCTGGACGGTGACCGGCAAGGATCTCGGCGAGAAGCGCGAGACCCGCCAGCGGGTGGGCGGGGCCTTCGCCACCAGCTTCCTCGACCGCACCATCGGGGTCGGCGCCAGCCTCGCCTGGCTCTACCGCAACGACGGCTTCGACCGCACCGAGAGCGCCATCGGCGTCGGTGCCTCGGTCGGGGCCCACATCGCCCGCCAGGTCGTGCTGAGCGTCACGGGCGACAACCTCGTGCCCACGGGCCTCTGGTTCGCCCCCACCACCCTCGCCTCCGGCCTGCGCCTCGACGCCTCCGAGGCCGCGGCCCTCCAGGGCGACGTCATCCTCGACTTCACGAGCCTCGAAGATGCCCTCGCCATCGGGGCCCGGGTCGGGGCCGAGTTCACGGTGGGCGGCATGGTGCCCCTCCGGGTCGGCTGGGCCCGCTTCGGTGCCCTCGACGAGAACCGCCTCACGGCAGGCATCGGCGTGGGCAACGACCAGGCTGCCCTCGACTACGCCTTCCAGGCGGGCATGGACGCGGGGCCCTTCGAGCAGTGGCACGGCATCTCGCTCCGGATCCGGCTCTGAGGACGGTGCGGCCGGCGCCCGGGCGCGCTGCCGTGCTCGCGCTGGTGCTCGGCGGTGGCTGTGGAGGGGGCGGCCGGGCGCTCTCCGGCGACCGGGATCCCGGCGACGACCGCGCCGCCTACCTCGCGGTGGTGGCCGATCCGGGCGTCCATGCCCGCTGCGACGAGATCCGCGCCCCGGCACTGCGGGCCGAGTGTGTGGCGATGGCGGCCCACAGCCTGGCCGCGGAGGGCGCGCTCGGCGAGGCCCAGGCCCTGTGCGCGGCGGTGCCCGCGGGGGCCTGGCGCGACGAGTGCCCCTTCCTCGCCTGCGAGGGGGCCGCGCTCACCGGACGCGACGCCATCCAGTGCTGTGCCGCGGCGGGGGGCTTCAGGCGCCAGTGCCTCGGCCACGCGATGGGCCGGGACGGCATGGCCGCCTTCGAGGCCCACCCCCGGGGCGCCGAGTCCGCCGGTCTGGAGGCCGTCGTGGCGGTCATCGCCCGCTACCAGGGCCCCGAGGCGGGCCGCCGCACGGCCGAGCAGATCGTGCGGGCCGCCCTGCTCCAGCGCGCGCCCGAGGGCCCGCTGGACGCCGCGGTCTGCGGGGACGTGGACGAGGCGATCTGCGCCACGGTCTACGAAGAGATGCTCCGCCAGGCGACCCGGGCGACGGTGGGCGCGCCCGAGGTGGGGCTCCGGGCGGCCTGCGGGCGCACGGTCTCGGTCGAGCGGGTGGCGGCCCTGGGGCTGCCGACCTGGACGCCGGCGGTCGACGGTGCCGCCGCACGGGCCTGGGCGCGGGTCTGCCGGCGCTGACGGAGGGCCGCCTCAGGCGCTGAGGGCACCCTGGGCCAGCTGGGCCTCGTCGGCCTCGTGGCGGCCCGCCGCCCGCAGCAGCTTCTTGCTGAGCTGCATGGCGTTCTCCATGGAGTGGTCCATGTTGTTGTACCAGAACAGCCCCGTCCGCCCCGCCAGCCGCAGGTTCTCGAAGGCCGAGAGCTGGGAGCGGGCCCGGTCGAGCTCCTGGGGGTACTCGGTGTGGTAGATCGGGTAGGACTCGGGCAGCCGCTCGACCCGGATGTCGCGCACGCTGCTGCGGTCCTTCACGAGCCCGACCCGCTGCAGATCGTCGAGCACCCAGTCGCTCAGCCGCTCGGCGTGCTGCCAGCGCTCGTCCCCCTCCATGCAGGTCACCTCGCAGCAGTAGCCGGTGACCCCCGGGGGCGCGGTCTGGGGCGAGAAGAAGCGGGGCACGCTCACCCGGTTGATGAGCAGGTCGCGGGCGCCGTAGTAGCACCACTGGTAGTCGCGGGGGGCCTCCTCCTCTACGATGACGTTGTAGAGCAGCAAGCCGAGGTAGCGGAGGTCGGGAACGGTCAGGCCGAGCTGGCGGCAGGCCAGCGTGATGGGCGCCGTCCAGATCACCTCGCTGGGGGTGAAGACCTCGTCGCCGGCCCGGACCGCCTCGATGCGCCCGTCCTTGCCGATGAGCTCGGCGCCCACCCCCGTGATGACGCGGCCGCCCTTGGCCTCGAACTTCTCGCGGACCTGCTCCCAGGCCTCCTGCATGCCGCCCTGGGGGTAGAGGAAGCGCTGGGACTCCTTGTTGAACTGGAGCAGCGTGCTCTTGAGCAGCTGGAACAGGTTCTGCATCTGGGCCTTGTCGTCGATGATGGCCCGGTTGATGCCGACCTTGGCCCAGTCCGAGTGGGTCTCGCGGGGGTGGAGCCCGAGGAACTTCTGGGAGTAGCCCTCGAAGAAGTGCTGGTAGAGCGTCGGGCCGTACTGCCGCAGGATGTAGTTCTGGAAGTTGTCGCCCTCGTAGGTCTTCCAGCCGTTGATCGCGAGGTCGACGAAGGCCTTGCCGGCGAGGCGCGGGGGCAGCTGGACGAGGTTCTGGGGCTTGATGGGCCAGGAGTAGTAGCTGCCCTTGAAGAAGACCTCGGACTTGCGGGGGAAGAAGGTGCCCTCGCGGTCGAGAACGCGCTCGAGGTAGGCCTTGATGTTGGCGTTGTTCGTGTCGAAGCGGTGGGGGCCGCAGTCGAAGACGTACTTGTCTTCGTAGATGAAGCTGCGGGCGAGGCCGCCGACCACGGGCAGCTTCTCGATGACGACAGATCGGAAGAGCA
>CAXQUZ010000513.1:0-10246 GCA_964226865.1 Myxococcota bacterium
GTAGATGCGCGCCGTGCGCAGCAGGTGGTCGAGGCGCCCGGCGAGGTTCAGGGCGGCGGTCGCCCGGGCGCGGTCGGCTGGGGTGCTCACTGGCCACCTCCGAGAACAGCGCGCACCAGCGGGCGGAGGCGCTCATGGGCACGGGCGAGGCGGTCGAGGGCGGCCCGTCCGGGCTCGCCGGCGGCCTTCAGCCCGAAGAGGGCGGCCTCGGCGGACCGGGGATGGGGCAGGCCCTCCTGGGTGGCGAGCTGCTCGAGGTCGGGCAGGGAGGCCCCGCGGCTGGCGTGGAGGCTGGCGATGGCGACCGCGCGCAGCTCGTCGAAGTCCACCGTGGCCGGGGCCGTGCCCAGGCGCGCCAGCAGCAGCGGCACGGCCGCCCCGTCCCGGTAGACCGAGATGTAGCGCAGCGCCTCCATGCGCACGTTGCGCTCGTCGTCCCCGATGCTCTCCCGGGCCACCTCGCCGATGCGCCGGGAGCGGTGGCCCCGCAGCGACACCAGCACGGCCTCGCGCACGGCCGGGTCGTCGTTCGACATCCGGGCGAGCACCGGCTCGACCAGGGTGACGTCGTCGGAGCGGCGCACCATGCGCAGCACGAAGGGCAGCCGATCCTGGTCGGCGTGGAGCAGCAGGCCCCGCAGCCCGACCTCTTCCCGCTCGGCCACGAGCAGCAGCGCGTCGGCGATGGCCTGGTGGAGCGGGCCCGCGGGCAGGCAGCGGCCGACCTGGACGAGCTGGGGGATGTCTTCGAGGGTCGCGCAGCGGGCGAGGGTGAAGAGGGGCCCGCGCCAGGCCTCGGGGTCGGGGTTGGCGGCCCAGCCCCGGGCGACGGCGACGCGGGTGCCCTCGTTGACCACGTCGCGCAGGGCGGTCTGGACGGCGGTGCGGCGCTCGATGGGCAGCCCCAGGTCGTCCTCGAGCAGCAGCAGCCACCGGCGCAGCAGCGCGGCACCGGCCTCGGGGCGGCCCTCGGCGAGGCGGCGCTGGACGTGGCGCACCCCCCGGCGGACCAGCTCGGTGGCCTCGGCGTCCCCGCTCGGCGGCAGCAGCTGCACACACTGGTCGACGATGCGCGAGATCATCGTCAGGTCGACGTCTTGATCGTGCTCGATCTGGCGCAGCTCGCGCACCACGTGGACGGTGCCCGTGCTCGAGCCCCGGGCGGCCACCTCGGGCATGCCCGACTCCTCGGTGCGGCGCAGCACCGACATCATCGCCCCGACCTCGACCGCCACCCCGCCCTCGAGCGAGCCCTCGTCCAGGCCCAGCTGGTCGAGCAGCCGCCGCACCAGCTCGACGGTGCGCACCTCGCCGTCGGCCTCCCGGACGAGCCCCCGCACCCCCATCTCGAGGTGGACCCGGTAGAGGCTGCGCTGCCAGGCCTCGGCCTCGAGGCCCGGGCTCGGCGCCTCCAGCCAGTCGCGGCTGAGCAGCGAAGACAGCTCGATCAGCTCTTCGCGGGTGACCCAGGGCAGCAGGGTGATGGCCCGGAGGCCCTGGCTGTTGAGGCCCTCGAGCAGCCGCTCCATGACCAGATCCCCGCCGCCCAGCTCGGCTCCGGCGTAGCGGAAGCAGGCGGGCTCGACCTCGAAGATGACTGGCGGCCCCTCCCGCTGGAGCGCGGTGAAGAGCCCCTCGGCGAAGGCCTCGGCGACGGCCTGGGGGTCGCCGGCGGTGGCGCCCCGGAGGCTGGCCGCCAGCATGCTGAGGCGACCGACGGCGGCACGCACCACCTCGACCTCGACAGGCAGGGCCAGGACCGGATCGGCGGCACCGGTGTCTGGATGGGGCATGCGCGGACCTCCCGTGGAGTCCGGGACTCTACCGCGCCGGGGGCGGCGCGATGGTGGCCTCGGCCGCATCGTCCGTGCTGGTGCGCACAAAGACGAGCAGCTGCGTGCGTGCGTCCGGGTCGGTCTTGGGGCCGCCCTCCAGTTCGGCGACGCGCCGGAAGGCCGGGCGGGCCTCGGCCACCGTGCGGGCCACCGGCGGCAGCTCGTCGAGCTGGTAGTGGTCAGCCCGCAGCTCGGCCTCGATGGTCGCGGCCGTGGGCCAGTCCCCGCCGGGGCGGCCGGCCCAGACGAAGACCTGCTGCTCGCCCATCAGCTCGTAGGTGCCCACGGGGTCGCCGAGCACGCTGCGCACGGTGCTCTCGGGCAGGGCCGCCCGCAGGGCCAGGGAGAGGTAGCCGTCGAAGAGACGCTGGTCTTCGGACATTACGAGAATGTCGTCGTGGGGGACATCCTCGAGGGCCGCCGCCACCGCCGCGAAGGGCCACTGCTGGCGGGAGGGCGGCGCCGCGAGGGTGTGGCGGGGCACCACCCAGCCGGGCGGCAGGAAGGGGCCGCTCGGAAAGCCGCCGGGCACGATGCCGACGCCCTGGGCCGCGAGGCACCACAGCCCGCCGGCGACCCCGATCCCGGCGACCCGGCCCCGGGCGGCGGCGAGGGCGGCGAGGGGGCCGAGCACGGGCAGGGTGTAGAAGAGCTGCTTCTTCGCCACGACCGTGAAGAAGATCACGGCGGGCAGCACGGCCGCGAGCAGCACCCGGTGGGTCTGGCGCTGGCCCGCGGCGCCCGGGGGGCCGGGCCGGGCCTGCCACAGCGCCGCGCCGAGGCCCCAGAGCATCAGGGCCCCGATGACCGGGCCGGCCTGGCTGTCGACGAGCCCGAGCAGGTAGTAGCTGCCCGGCACGATGGCCCCGGTGGCGAGCACCTGGCCGGCGGCGTCGATCTCGCCGATGGGGGCCTGGCCGAGCAGCTCGTCGGTGTGGCGGAGAAAGAACTCCCGGTAGTAGGCGGCGGACAAGATCAGCGCCGTGGTGCCGCCGGCCGCGAGGTTCGCCCACTGGCGGCGACCGGCGCCGAGGAGCAGCGGCAGCACGGCCGGGGCCAAAAAGAAGACCACCGTGAGGCGGTCCATCATCAGCCCGAGCCCGAGACAGGCGCCCCAGGCGATGCTGTGGCGGCGGTCGCGCAGCCCCTGGGAGCCCACCAGCGCCGCCACCCCGGCCGCCGTCCAGGCCACCGTCGCCAGGTTCGGCTCGAAGCGCAGCAGGCTGCCGAAGACCCCCGGGCAGAGCAGCGCGAGGGCCGGGGCGAGGGGTGCGCCCAGGTGGCGGCCCAGCCGCGCCATCGCCGCCATGAGCACGGCGAGGTGGACGAGGTTGCCCAGCAGCAGGGCGAGCTGGCTCTTGCCGAGCAGGGCGAGAAAGGGCCAGGGCACGGCATAGAGGCCCCATGGCCAGTAGCCCGTGTACATGTACCAGCGCAGGTGCCACACGTCGCCGTCGACGAGGGCGCCCCAGAGATCGTAGGCGTTGCCCACGTGGAGGTACTCGTTCTGGAAGCCGTCAGGCAGGGGGTTCTCGCCTGACCACCACAGCAGCAGGGCCGCCCCGCAGCACCAGCCCAGCACCGCCGTCCATCGCGCCAGTCCGGGCACCCGGGACGCTCAGCCCGCCACGATGGGCATCGCCAGCCGCGCGATGGCCCGGCCAGCCCGGCCGCCCTCGGGCTCGAGCTGGAACTGGACGGTCACCCGCACCGGGTGCTCGCCGAGGGGGGTGCTGCTGCGGTGCTGGGAGACGCTGGCCGAGAAGGCGCCGGTGCTGACCCGCAGGTCGATGCCCATCGGGCTGTCGGGCCGCAGCTCGGCGTCCTGGGCGAGCACGAGGGGGCCCGTGCGGCGGCCGTTGATGGCGATGTTGGCGTCGTCGAGGTCGAAGTCGAGGGTGACCTGGACCCGGCGGGCCCGCAGCGCCCAGGGGGTGCCGGGGGCCATGTCGAGCACGAGGCGCACCCGGGCCTCGCGGGCGTCGGCGCCGATGGGGCCCGTGAGGGGCAGGAAGCGCACGGTCAGGGGGTTCCGGGCCGGCGCAACCGACCGGCTGATCTCGTCCACCCGGGTCTCGGCGGCGAGCAGCTGGCCCCGGAGCTCGGTGTTCTCGCCCTCGGCCCGCTCCAGCCGCTGGCGGGCCTCGGCCCGGGCGTCGTCGAGGTCGGCGCGGCTCCGGGCGCGCTGGTCGGCGAGGGACTGGAGGTCGCTGTGGGTGGCGCGGAGCTGGACCAGCTCCTCGCGCAGGCGGTCGCGCTCGCGGCGCATGTGATCCCGGGCGGCGATGGCGGCCGAGGCGTCGGACTCGGCGGAGCGCAGGCGCCGGGCCTCGCTCTGGGCCTCCCAGGCATCGGGGCCGGCCGGGGCCTCTTCGTCGACCACCGAGAACGCGCTGAAGTCGGCCATGGTGGGCCCGGACAGGGGCTCTTGGGAGAGCATGCGCAGGGCGCGGGGATCCGGGGGCGCCGAGGGCTCCTCGAGCTGGATGGTCGCGGACTCGTCGTCGTCGGCGGCCGCGGCGGAGGCGGCCGCGGCGGCGAGCTGGGCCTCGAGGTCGGCCTCGACCCGCTGGAGCGCGAGGCGCAGCCGGGCGGACTCGGCCTGGGCGGCGAGCAGCTGGTCGCGCAGGGCGTCGTGCTGGTCTTCGCTCTGGGCCTGGAGGGCCTGCTGGGCGGTGGCCTTGCCGAGGGCGTCGCGGGCCTGGCTCAGCTCGCCGCGCACCCCCGAGAGCTCGGCCCGGGTGGCGGCGAGGGCGGTGCGCAGCTCGGCGGCCTCGTCGGCGTGGCGGCGCAGGGAGGCGTCGGCGTCGGCGTGGGCGCTGCGGGCGGCGTCGAGCTCGGTCTGGAGCGCCGCGACGGCCCGGTTGTCGACCGGTGCCGCGGGGGCCGGCGGGGCGAGGCGCTCCCGGGCCACGGCGGCGCTCTGGCCCCGTCCGCGGGGGCGCAGCCAGTAGCCGGTCGCGAGGCCCACGATGGCCGCGAAGACGAGGAACAGGGTGATCTCGGTGATGACGACGCTCATCGCGCGCCTCCGTCGACGACGCGGAGCGAGACCGCCCGGCGCGAGGCGGCGGGGGGGCTGCGGTCCCCCGCCCAGGTGATGAGGATGCGCCGATCGGGGATGCCGTGCCGGTGGAGCCAGTCGCCGGCGGAGCGGGCCCGGTCGGCGCTGAGCGCGAGGTTGGCGACCGGGTCGGTGGTGTCGGTGGCGTGGCCCCGGAGGCGCGCGAAGACCGTGGGGCACTCCTCGAGGAGCAGGCGCAGCTGGTCGAGGCGATCGACGGCCCGGCCCCGGAGCTGGTCGCTGCCGACCGAGAAGGCGAGCACCTGGCCGTCGAGCTGGCGGGCACGGGCGGCGCAGGGGGTCAGGGCCGGGGCGGGCGGTGCGGGCGCCGCGGCGGTGCGGGCGCGGGACCGCGGGGCGCGGGCGACAGGGGCCGGGGCGGGCGCAGGCGGGGCCGCGAGCTCTGGGGGGGCCGGGGGCGCGGGCGGGGCCGGGCGCACCGGCGGGGGGGCGGAGACCTGCAGGCCGCTGCCGTCGACACTGCGCACCCCCTCGGCGGCGGCCACGAGGGCCACGGCGCGGTCGCGGGCCGCGGAGCTGTCGACCCGGCCCGTGAGCCGGAGCGCGCGGCCGTCCACGTGGACCCCGATGTGGCGCATGCCTTCGGCCAGCAGGGCGTTCTGGGCGTTGCGGCGCACCGTCGAGGCGATCTGTGCCGGGGCCACGAGGAGGGCCCACGCGAGGACGGCGGCGAAGGCCCCGAGGCCCAGCAGCCCCACGAGGGCCCGAGAGGGACCGGCGGCTGGGCGCGGTGCGTCGTGCGACATGCGGCGGCTCGGCAGGGCAGGGGACCGGGGCAGGCGGCCGCCCTCCCCGCGGGGTGGGCCACCGTCGGCGCATGCTAACCCCCGGGCGCACACCGGTGGGACGGGGCCCCCGGGGGCCTTCGGGCGCCGCCAGGCCAGGGGGGCGGGGCACCGCGGCCCAGACCGGGGCTCGCCAGCGCGCATGGGCACGCTACGATGGGGGCACCGACTGCCCCGAGGCCCCATGCCCGCCGCCGCCCGCCCCGACCTGCGCCGCTCCGCCCTCGACGGCCTCAAGGTCGCCCTGGTCTACCCGCCCTACGGCCCCGTGCGAAACGAGCCGGGCATCAAGACCGTCAAGGAGAACTACGGCATCTTCCCGAGCCTCTCGCTGCTCTATGTGGCGGGCATCCTCGAGGCGGCCGGGGTCGAGGTGCTCTTCCTCGACGCCCACGCCGAAGACCTCACCCTCGACGAGACGGTGGCGCGGCTGCGGGCCTTCGGCCCGGACTTCCTCGGCTACACCCTGACGACCTACCTCTTCTTCCAGTCCATGGACTGGATCAAGGCGATCCGCGCCGAGGTCGACGTGCCCGTCATCGTGGGCGGCGTCCACCTCTCCATCTACCCGCGCGAGACCCTGCGCTACGCCGACATCGACTACGCGGTCACCAACGAGGCCGAGGTCGCCCTGCCCGATCTGCTCGAGGCACTGGTGCGCAAGACCGACCTCGCCCAGGTCCGGGGCATCGCCTTCCAGCAGCCCGACGGCACGGTGGTCGTGACCCCGAAACAGAAGGACTGCAACGTCGACGAGACGCCCTTCCCGGCGCGCCACCTCATCGACAACAGCCTCTACTACAGCTTCATCAGCCAGTACCGCAACTTCACCTGCTTCATCACGAGCCGGGGCTGCCCCTACAAGTGCATCTTCTGTGAGCAGGGCTCGAAGCCCTTCCGGGCCCGCTCGCCGAAGAACGTCGTCGACGAGCTCGAGCTCTGCTACCACGAGCAGGGCATCCGCGAGCTCGACTTCTTCGACAGCTCCTTCACCATCCGGAAGGACCGGGTCATCGCGATCTGCGACGAGATCCAGCGGCGGCGCCTGCCCATCACCTGGGCCGCCCGCACCCGGGTCGACTGCATCACCGACGACGTGCTCAAGGCCATGCGCGCGGCTGGCTGTACGCGCATCTACTATGGCATCGAGTCGGGCAACCGCGAGATCCTCCAGGTGCTCAAGAAGAGCACCTCTCTCGAGATGTACCGGGACGTGGTCGCGCGCACGAAGAAGCACGACATCAACACCTTCGGCTACTTCATGGTGGGCAACCCCTACGAGACCGAAGCGAGCATCCGCCAGACCATCCGCCTCGCCCTCGAGCTCGACCTCGACTACGCCCAGTTCTCGAAGGTCACGCCCATGCCGGCCACCGAGATGTACACCCTGCTGCTCAAGGAGACGGGCCGCGACTTCTGGCGCGAACACATCGAGCGGGGGGTCGACGAAGACATCCCCCGTCCGCTCTGCGACATGACCGACGCCGAGATCCAGCGCTGGACCCGCCTCGCCTACCTGCGCTTCTACTACCGGCCCGCCTACATCGGCCGGGCGCTCGGCCGCCTCAAGAGCCCCGACGAGCTCGCCCGCTCGGTCAAGACCGCCTGGCAGATGCTCGTCAACGACCCGGGCAAGGGCGACGACGCGGGCATGGAGGTCCTGGCCTGAGCCACGCGGTCAGCTTCTGACCGCCCCTCCCCGGGGGGCTGCGATAAGGCCCGGCGATGTCGTCTTCCCGTCCGCCGTCCGCCTCCCGCCCCCAGCGGCTCCCCCTGTCTCCGGCCGAGGCCGACGGTCCCGCCGGCGGCGCCCACGTCGAGGGCGAGCTCGTCGCCTTCCAGTTCCGGCGCGAGGACGGCAGCTGGGCGGTCGCCCGCGTCAAGGACGAGACCGGCCGCGAGATCATCGTGGTCGGCCCGGTCGGCCACGTCAGCGAGGGTGCCCACCTTCGCATGTCGGGGCGCTGGAAGAAGCACGCCCAGTTCGGTCGCCAGTTCGAGGTGAAGGGGGTGCTGGTCGACGATCCCCGCAGCCTCGCCGGCCTCGAGCGCTACCTGGGCAGCGGCGCCGTGCGGGGCCTCGGTCCGACCTTCGCCCGGCGGGTGGTGGCCGCCTTCGGCCTCGAGACGCTGCGGGTCATCGAAGAAGAGCCCGAGCGGCTGCTCGAGGTCGAGGGCATCGGCAAGAAGCGCATCGAGCAGATCGTGGCCCACTGGGAGACCGACCGCACCTCCCGCGAGGTCCACGCGGCCCTGCGCGGCCACGGCATCGGCCAGGCCCTGTCGAACCGCATCGTCCAGAAGTACGGCAAGACGGCGCTCTCGGTGGTGATGAACACGCCCTACCGGCTCGCCGAAGAGGTCCGCGGGGTGGGCTTTCGCACGGCCGACACCATCGCCCGGGCCAACGGCATCGCGCCGGACGATCCCGCCCGGGCCGAGGCGGCCGCGCTCTACCTCCTGGGCGAGGCCGAGGGCCACGGCCACTGCTTCTTGCCCGAGGGCGAGCTGCTCCGGCGGGCGGGGCCCCTCGGCCTGCCGCCGGCGGTGGTCGAGGCGGCCCTCGATCGGCTGGTGCTCGGCGCGCGGGTGGTCCGGGACGACGCCGCCGACCCCCGTGCGCGGCCGGTCTACAGCCCCGAGCTGCACGGCGCCGAGGGCTTCGTGGCCCGCCAGCTCGCCCGCATGGCCGCCCTGCCCCCAGGGCCCCCGGTCGACGTGGCCCCGGCGGCGAAGGCCCTCAAGCTCGCGCTCCATGACCAGCAGCGCGCGGCCCTCGAGCTCGCCCTGCGGCACGGGGTCTCGGTGGTCACGGGCGGCCCCGGCACGGGCAAGACGACCATCGTGCGGGTGCTCGTGCGCCTCGCCCGCCAGCGCAGCGAGACCTGGGCGCTGGCCGCTCCGACCGGCCGGGCCGCCCGCCGCCTGACCGAGGCCACGGGCCTCGAGGCGAAGACCCTCCACCGGCTGCTCGAGTTCAACCCCCGGACGGGCGACTTCACCCGCAACGCCGACAACCCCATCGACGCCGAGGGGGTGCTGGTGGACGAGGCCTCGATGGTCGATCTGCGGCTGATGGCCAGCCTGCTCGACGCCCTGCCCCTCGGCTGTGCCTTGGTGCTGGTCGGCGACGCCCACCAGCTGCCCAGCGTCGGCGCGGGCCGGGTGCTGGGCGACCTGGTCGAGAGCGGCGCCGTGCCCGTCGCCACCCTGACCGAGGTCTACCGCCAGGCCGCCGACTCGGGCATCGTGCGCAACGCGTGGCGGGTCGACCGGGGCGAGCCCCCCCGCACCGGCCAGGAAGAGGGCCTCGACGACTTCTTCATCGTGCCCCGCTCCCGCACCGACGGGGTGCTCGACACGGTCGTGACGGTGGTGGCCGACCGGCTGCCCGCCAGGGGCTTCGACCCGCTCGCCGACATCCAGGTGCTGACGCCCATGCACGGCGGCCCCCTGGGCACGGTGGCGCTCAACACGGCGCTCCAGGCCCGCCTCAACCCGGACGGGGCGCGCCTCAAGCGCGGCAACACCGAGCTCCGGGTGGGCGACCGGGTGGTCCAGAACCGCAACGACTACGACAACGACATCTTCAACGGCGAGACCGGTCGGGTCACGGCGGTGGCCCGGGGCCGGGTCGAGGTCGACTTCGACGGCCGGGCCGTGGTGCTCGAGGGCGACGCCATCGGCGACCTGGGCCTCGCCTGGGCCATGAGCGTCCACAAGTCCCAGGGCTCGGAGTACCCGGCGGTGGTGCTGGTCCTCCACAGCGCCCACCGCATCATGCTCAAGCGCAACCTGCTCTACACGGCCATGACCCGCGCCCGGCGCTTCTGCTGCATCGTGACCGACGGCCGCGCCGTCGAGACCGCGACCCGTGCCTCGGGGGCCGAGCGCCGCCACAGCCGGCTGGGCGATCGGCTCGCCGAGGCCGCCGGCTGAGTACGGCCGCGGCGCTCAGGCGCCGGGCGCCTCGTCGGTGGGCGCCTCGTCCGCAGTGGGGGCCGCGTCGGTCGCGGGGGAGGGCTCGGCTGCCGGCGCCGGCTCCGGTGCGGGCGCGTCCTCCGGTGCGGGAGCGACCTCTGGCGCGGGTGGTTCGTCCGGGGCGGGTGGGGGCGCGGCCGCGGGGGCGATGCGGGCCTTGATCTCGTCTGTGGTGAGAGCGACGCCGTTCTCGCCGAAGGGCACCGTGAAGCGACAGCCCTCGCGCCAGCGCCCGCAGCCCCAGGCGCTGCGGCCCTGGATGAGCCGGCCCTCGCCGCACTGGGGGCAGGGGGCGCCGACGGGCGAGAAGGACGGCGTGCGGTCGAAGTCGAGCTCCACCCGGCCCTGCTCGTTGAGCGACAGGGCCGCCGTGAAGGCCCGGCCCTTCTTGCTCACGAAGCCCGTGAGCGCGGGCGTGGTCTCGCCGGCGAGCAGCGTGCGCACGAGGGCCGGCTCGATGGGACGCTGGGCCACGCTCTCCCAGATGACGAAGCTGCAGTCGCGGCCCGTGTCGCAGGAGTAGGCCGAGCGCCGCCGCCAGATCGGAAGAGCGTCGTGTA
>CAXQUZ010000514.1:0-4527 GCA_964226865.1 Myxococcota bacterium
CGTGCGTGCTGCCGGGGCCGGTTAGCGAGGCCGCTGCAGTCCCTGCGACCACGAGGTTTCCATGCGCACGACCGCTCTCGCCCTCTTCGCCCTCCTCTCCCTCGCCGGCTGCGGCGACAAGGACAGCGACACCGCCAGCTCTGGCAACTGCTCCTCCGAGTACAGCTGTGTCAACGACGTCTGCGAGTGCGCCGACGGCTCGAGCTGTGCCGACGCCGACGCCTGCGAGAGCGCCTGTGAGGTCTGCGAGTAGCGCAGCGCAGGCCGGGGCCCGGGCGGTGCCTCAGGCGAGGGCAGCCCAGGCCTCGGCCAGCAGCCGGGCCGACTGCAGCCGCCCGGAGAGGTCGGCGGTGTTGGTCACGACCATCAGCTCGTCGGCCTCGGTCCGGGCCACCAGCCGGGCGAGCGCGGCCGCGACCGCCGCGGGGGGGCCCACGTGCTGCATGCGGCGCACGGCGGCGGCCACCGGGGCCTCCCGGGCGTCGAAGCGGTAGGCGCGGGCCTCCGCGGGAGACAGGGGCACGATGGGCTGGCCCGTGCGCAGCCGGGTGAAGGCGATGACCGAGGGGCGGGCCAGATCTTCGGCCTCCTCGGCCGTCGGCGCGACGAAGGCCGCCACGGCCAGCATGGCCCGGGGCCCCTCCGGCCGGTCGGGGTGGGGCGAGAAGCCGCGTCGGTAGAGCGCCATGGGCAGCTCGGGCGGGGCGGGGCTGAAGTGGCTGGCGAAGGCGAAGGGGTAGCCCCGGGCCGCCGCCAGCCGGGCGCTGAAGTCGCTGCTGCCGAGCAGCCAGACCGGCGGCAGGGGCACCCCCGTGGGCTGGGCCACGACCCCGCGCATCGGCGAGCGGTCGCGGCCCCAGTCCTCGAGGGCCTGGAGCTGGTCGGGAAAGTCGTCGCGGTGGACGAGACCCGGGCCGCGCAGGGCGAGGGCCGTGCGCGGGTCGGTGCCGGCGGCCCGGCCGAGACCCAGGTCGATGCGACCAGGGTGGAGCGCATGGAGCAGCCGGTAGCGCTCGGCCACCTGGAGGGCCGCGTGGTTGGGCAGCATCACCCCGCCGGCGCCGAGCCGGATGCGCGCCGTGTGGGCGGCGACGTGGGCGATGACCAGGTCGGGCGCCGTCGAGGCCACGCCGGGCAGGCTGTGGTGCTCGGCATACCAGACCCGCCGGTAGCCGAGGGCCTCGGCCTCCTGGGCCAGGGTGACGCTGTGGCCGAGGGCCGTCGCCGGGTCGACCGCCGTCGAGACGGGGGTCAGGTCGAGGAGGGAGAGGTCGGGGGGCCTGGGGGGGGCTTAGCCCGGGGTCGCCCCGGGGAAAGACCGGCCCCGCTCATGGGCGGGGGGTGGGCTGCTCACAGGTGGCGCCGGCAGCGGCGCTGCTTCCGCCCCCCGTCTTCGCTGCGCTCACACGTTGAACCGGAAGTGCATCACATCCCCGTCCTTCACCACATACTCCTTGCCCTCGACCCGCAGCTTGCCCGCGCCCTTGAGCGCCGTCTCGCTGCCCAGCTCGAGCAGGTCGGGGATGGTGTAGACCTCGGCCCGGATGAAGCCGCGCTCGAAGTCGGTGTGGATGACGCCCGCGGCCCGGGGGGCCTTGTCGCCGGCCTTGATGGTCCAGGCGCGGATCTCCTTGGGGCCCGCCGTGAAGTAGGTCTGCAGACCGAGCAGGGCGTAGGTCTCCCGGGCGAGGCGGTGCAGGCCGGGCTCGGTGAGGCCCAGGTCGTCGAGGAAGGCCTCGCGCTCTTCGGCGTCCAGCTCGGAGATCTCGGCCTCGACCTGGGCGCAGATGACCACCGTGCCGGCGCCCACCTCGGCGGCGTGGGCGCGCACCCGCTCGACCAGATCGTTTCCGTCGGGAAGGCCGTCCTCGTCGACATTGCAGACAAAGAGCACGGGCTTGGCCGTGATGAGCTGGGCGTCCTTGATGCTGCCCAGCTCCTCGTCGGTCCAGGTGCCGGCGCGGGCGGGCTTGCCGTCCTCGAAGAGGGCGACGAGCTTGTCGCAGACCTCGACGTGGAGCTTGGCCTCCTTGTCGCCGGACTTGGCCACCTTGGCGAAGCGCTTCTTGCGGCGCTCGATGGAGTCCATGTCGGCGAAGATCAGCTCGAGGTCGATGGTCTCGATGTCGCGGATGGGGTCGATGCTGCCGTCGACATGGTGGATGTCGCCGTCTTCGAAGCAGCGCACCACGTGGAGGATGGCGTCGACCGTGCGGATGTGGCCGAGGAACTGGTTGCCCAGGCCCTCGCCCTTGCTGGCGCCGCGCACGAGGCCAGCGATGTCGACGATCTCGACGGCGGCGGGGATGACCTGCTTGCTGTCGATGATCGAGCGGATCTGCTCGAGCCGCGGGTCGGGCACGGCCACGATGCCGGTGTTCGGCTCGATGGTGCAGAACGGGTAGTTGGCGCTCTCGGCACCCGCCGCGGTCAGGGCGTTGAAGAGGGTGGACTTGCCGACGTTGGGCAGTCCGACGATGCCGGCTTGCAGGGCCATGCTGGGCTCCAGAGATTCGTCCAGGATGCGAAGGGGCGCGGCGTATCGTCTGTGGGCACCGCGGGGCAAGCGCTCCCGGGCGGCATATGTGCGACGTGTGGGGGCCCCCTGCTGGGGCTGGCCCGACGACGGAGGTGGCGCATGGGTGGAGCACGGGAGCAGGGCGGCCGGCAGCGGACGGCCACGGGCGCACGGGCGGCGGCGCTGGTGGTGCTGGCAGGGGCGCTTGCCCCGGGCTGTGCCGAGGACTGTGTGGACGACAAGAGCGCCGTGGTGGTGACCGTCGAGGGCGACGGCAGCCCCATCCTCAGCTCGCTGGACTGGACCCACGAGAGCGGCGAGTCGGGCAGCATGGACTGCGACGGCACCTGCGAGTTCAAGCCCGCCGAGGAGGGCACGATCACCGTGGTGGTGACCCCCCTCGACGCGAGCTGGGGCGAGGCCCAGGAAGACACGGTGGGCTTCTTCCTCGCCCAGGACGACAAGTGCGAGCAGCCCGTCTACAGCTACCTCGACTTCTCCTTCACCTCGTCGGCGCGCTGAGCCGGGGCTTCGGCCAGGCACGGTCCCGGCCGGGGGCCGCTGCAATGGCGCGCCCCGGGCGCACGTAGGGGCACCCTCCCGGGAGCCCCCATGTCCGTCTTCGCCTCCGCATTCGCCCTCTTCGCCGTCGTGCTCGGCGGCCTCGCTGTGCGCCGCACCGCCCAGGTCTGGGGCCCCATGCCCTCGCTCGGGCTGACGGTCGGGCTGCTCATGACCTGGTTCGTGCTGCCCCTCGGCGGCCTGCTCACCATCGGCCTGGCCGTCGGTGGCCTGATCTTCGCCGACCGCCAGGCCCAGCGGCTGCTCGAGGGCTGAGCGCCCCGCCGCCTACTCCTCGGCGGCGGGCGCGGGCTGCTCGTCGGGCTCGAGGGGCGGGGCCGCGGCGATGGGCAGGTGGTCGAGGGCGCCGAGGGCCCCCCGCAGCCGGGCGTAGTCGTCGCTGAGCCAGAAGGCCGAGAGGGCGGCGATGCGCACGGCCAGCTCGGGCAGCACCGGGGTGCCCTCGCCGTCGCGCCGGTCGAGGGCGTCGGAGAGCCCGATGCGCTCGGCCACGGTGAGCTCGGGCAGCAGCTTGGTCTGGAGCAGGAACATCGCCCGGATGGCCGCGCCGAGATCGCCGCAGAGCACGAGGCCCGCCCGGTCGGCGGTCATCTGCATGATGCGGTGGGCGGCGATGAGGCGGGCGTCCTCGGGAGAGAGGTCGACCGGCCCGGCGATGGCCGGGGGGGCCTCCTTGCCCGCGCGGAGCCAGCTGCTCGCGGTCTGGACCTTGTCGGCGGCCCCCTTCGCGGCCTCGAGGGCGCCGGCGCCGGCGTCGCCCAGCCGGCCGAGGTCGCCCGGGATGGCGTCGACCAGCTTGGCGGCGTCGTCGACCGTGTAGATGGCCCGCAGCCAGCTCGCCGGCACGACGCTCTGGACGGCCCGGTAGGTGCGGTCCTTGCCGATGAGGTCGACCGGCAGGAAGCGCAGGAAGGGCAGCAGGGTGGCCGTCGTGGTGAGTGCCACGGCGCTCTTGTCCCAGAGACCGGCCCAGACCTCGTCCGAGGTGATGCGGCTGTGCTGGAAGCGCAGGTGGGCGACCTCGCTGCCGATGGCGAAGCGCAGCTCGGCGGGCTGCATGTGGAGGTCGGAGCCCTCGTCGAGGTGGGCGCCGCCGACGAGCAGGAAGGGCTCGGGCTGCTCGTGGCTGCGCACGCCGACCTGGCGCTCGCCCAGGCTCACGAAGGCGGGCACGGCGGGCATGCCGAGCATGACGCAGGCATCGGCCACCGCGGCGACCGCCTCGGGGGCGTTGCGCTCGTGGAGGCGCTCGCAGTAGCGGCGCAGCACGCCGAAGTCGGGGGGCTCGACCTTGGCCAGGGCCGCCTGGACCCGCGCCAGGGCGCCGCCCTCCCGGCCGACCGGGCGCCGGCGGTCTTCACGGGGGTCACCGGCCGCGGCCTGCCCCCGGAGCTCATCGAGTCCATCCGCCACCCGGTCGGCCGGGA
>CAXQUZ010000515.1:0-5564 GCA_964226865.1 Myxococcota bacterium
GAGATAGCATGCGGTGACTGGAGTTCAGACGTGTGCTCTTCCGATCTCGCCCGCCCGGTCGCTGTCGCCGGCGGCGAGCAGGGCCCGGGTCACGGCGACGCGGGTGAGGAGGGCCCGCCCGAGCACGGCGCCGCTGGCGCTGCCCAGCCGGGTCGCGGCCTGGAGGGCGAGGTCGCGGCCCACCCGCCCCACCCCGCGGGCATCCTGGGCCACCGAGGCCAGGGCCAGGGCCTGGACCCCCGGCTCGGCCGCGCCCCCGCCCCGGGCCAGCCGCTCGGCCTCGAGGGCGTACTCGACGGCGCTGAGCAGCCGCCCCTCGCCCAGGGCCAGCTCGGTCTGGAGCAGCAGCACCCGCAGCAGGGAGACTGCGTGGTTGCCCGTGCGCAGGCCATCTTCGGCGAGGTCGAGCAGGGCGCGGGCCCGGCGGAAGTCGTGGGCCGACAGCGCCGCCAGGGCCCGGCCCTCGGCCGCCTCGTGGGCCAGCCGGGGCTGGCCGATGTCGCGGGAGTGGCGCTCCATGCGGTCCCAGAGCGCGGCCGCCGCGTCGGTCTCGTGGCTCGCCAGCCGCACCTCGGCGAGCACCCGGGCCACCTCGGGCCAGGCGGGATCGCCCTGGCCGAGCTCGCGCAGGGCCAGCTCGAGGTGGGCGCGGGCCTCGGCGTGGGCGCCCTGGACCCCGAGGGCCTTGCCCAGCCCGGCCCGTGCCTGGACGACGAGGGCGGCGCTGCCGGCGGCACGGCCCCGGTCGAGCACGGCCTGCCAGGCCCGGGCGGCGGCGGCGGTGTCGCCCCGGTGCTCGGCCAGCTCGGCCTGGAGGGTGGCGAGCTCCTGGTCGAGGGACCGGGAGGTGGAGGGGGCGAGGCCCGGGGTGGCCTGGGGGCGGATCTTCTCGGCCTGGCGCAGCAGGGCCGCGGTGCGCTCGGGCTGGCGGGCGCGCAGGGCCCGGCGCCCGGCCTGGACCAGCAGGGGGTAGGCCGCCGGGGCGTCGCCGGCGCGGAGGAGGTGGTGGGCGACGACGGGCGCGATCTCGGCGAGGCGCCGCCGGGCCCGCCGCTGGATGGCCTCGGCCGCCCGGCGGTGGAGGCCGTCCCGGCGCGAGCTCTCGATCATGCTGTAGAGCAGCTCGCGGGGGCGCCCCGGGTGGAGGGCCCAGGTGGAGTGGACCCCGGCCTCTTCGACCACGGCCATGTCTTGCTGGAGCAGCAGCCGCAGGCAGCGCTCGAGCTCGCCCGTGGGGTGGCCCGTGACGGCGGCGAGGGTCGGGGCGTCGCCGGGCATGGCGAGCACCACCAGGGCCTCGAGCACCAGCCGCACCTCGGGGTCGAGCTCTTGGGCCAGGGCCAGCTCGCGGTCCTGCTCGGAGCGGGGCAGGGGCAGCTCGGCCTGGCGCAGCTCGTCGAGGGGCCGGCCCGGGCGCATGCCGCCGTGGGGGGCCCGCACCAGCCAGCCGTTCTCGACCAGGGCGTCGAGCTGCTCGAGCACGGCCCGGGGGATGCCGCCGAGGTCGCGGGCCAGCCGGGGGCCGAGCACCGCCGCCGCCACCCCGGCGACGCCCCGGTCTTGGAGCATCCGGGTCACGGCGGCCGCGTCGAGGCCCGCCAGTGCGAGCTGCTGGGGCACGAGGCCCGTGGACGCGCCGCTGCAGAAGGCCGCCACGGGCCCCTCGCAGGCGTCGACCGTCACCAGCAGCAGCAGGGGCTCGCCGTGGACCGCGATGAGCTGGCGGGCCAGGGCCGTGATGCCGTGGACGTTCGCCGCGTCGCCCCGGTCGAGGGCGTCGACGGCGAGGGTCCAGGGGCGGCCCGTGAGCCGGACGGCGAGCTGCTGCTCGACCGTGCCCGCCTCGGCCTTGCGCCCCAGCGCGGGCAGCTGCTCGCAGAGGTGGTCGAAGAGCCGGGGGTCGATGCCGTCGCCCAGGGCCATGCCCAGGCCCGCCTCGCGCGAGCGCCGGAGCAGCTCGCGGAGCAGGGCCGTGCGCCCGCTGCCGTGGGGCCCGGCCACCACGACCACGCCCCCCGTCCCGTCGCGCAGCTCGCGCATGCGCCCGAGGATGCCCTCGACCAGCGCGTCCCGGCCCTGGAGGCGGCGGCTGTCTTCGCCGTCGTCCCGGTCGAGGGCCACGAGCACCTGGCGGGCCGAGGGGTAGCGCTGGGCCGGGTCCTTGCGCAGCAGCCGCCCACAGATGCGGTCGAGGTGGGGGGGCACCCGGGGGTCGAGCTCGGAGGGGGCCGGCGGGTCTTCGTGGAGGTGGCGGGAGAGGTAGCCGGCGATGGAGTCGGCCACGATGGGGCGCTCGCCCGTGAGCATCATGAAGAGCACGGCGCCGAGCGAGTAGAGGTCGGCCCGGCCGTCGACGGGCTTGCCCGTGATCTGCTCGGGGGCCATGAAGGCCGCCGTGCCCACCAGCGCCCCCACCACCGTGAGCTGGGTCGTGAACTGGCCCGAGGGGGCCTTGACCACCCCGAAGTCGGTCAGCTTGGCCTGGCCCTCGGGGGTGATGAGCACGTTCGAGGGCTTGAGGTCGCGGTGGATGAAGCCCTGGCCGTGGACGTAGGCGAGGGCCGAGCAGAGGCTGCGGAAGATGCGGTCGACCCGCTCGAAGCGGTCGTGGGGCGGGTCGGTCTTCCAGTGCTCGATGAGGCTCTCGAGATCCGTGCCCGGCACGAATTCCATCGCGAGCCAGGGGTAGTCCCCCACCTCGCCCGCATCGAAGACCCGCACGACGCCCGGGTGGCGGAGGTCGCGCAGGGCGGCGTACTCGCGGCGGAAGCGCTGGCCCTCTTCGGTGGCGCCCATGCCCGGGTGGAGCACCTTCACGGCCACCGTCTGGCCCCCGGGGGTCGTGGCCCGGTAGACCGTCGCCATGCCGCCCACGCCCAGCACGTCGCCGAGGGTGTAGCGGCCGACGCGGTCGCCCGGCAGGGGCGGTGGGGTGAGGGGGCTCGGCATGGCCGGGAGCATAGCAGCGGGGAGCCCCGGGGGGCGCTCAGGGGCGGTCCGCACCCGACAGCACAACACCCAAGATGGTCATCATCAGACCATCTTGGGTGGACTGCCCCCCGGGTGGAGGGGGCCGGGAGCCCGGGCTCGGGACCGGGGGGGCCGGGCCGGAGGGACCGGGCTGGGGGTCTCAGGCCTCGGCCGCGCTGCCGACCGCGACGCCGGCGCGGGTGCCCGGTGCGCCGCTGCCGAGCTGGCCCAGGGCGCCCACCACCTCGCCGGGCATGTCGAGGGTGCGGATGGGGAAGGGAATCTCGATGCCGTGGGCGTCGAAGGCGGACTTCACCCGCCGGATGGCATCCGAGCGGCTCTGGAGCCAGCCCCCCTGGACGCTGTTGTCGGTCCAGAAGCGCAGCTCGAGGTCGACCGAGCTGCCGCCGAAGCCCGTGAAGAGCACCTCGACCGGGCGGGCGTCGAGGCGGTTGGGCACGTCGCAGAGGGCCTCGTGGGCCACCCGCTCGACCTGGTCGAGGTCAGCATCGTAGGAGACCCCCACGGCCACCGTGACCCGGCGCGGGGCCTCGCGGGTGTAGTTGAGGATGGGCTTGCCGAAGACCTCGCGGTTCGGGACGATGACGTGGATGCCGTCGGTGCGCAGCAGCACGGTGTTGCGCAGGTCGATGTGGCAGACCGTGCCCAGGTGGCCGCTGGTCTCGATGAGGTCCCCGATCTGGAAGGGCCGCTGGATGGCCATCATCAGGCCGCTCATGGAGTTGGCGGCGATGTCTTGGAAGGCGAAGCCCAAGGCCACACCGGCGACACCGAGGCCGGCCAGCAGCGAGGCGACGGTCTTCTCGAGCTCGAGCACCTCGAGGGCGATGAACAGCGCGAGCCCGAAGACCGCCAGCCGCACCCCGAGGGCGCCGAGGCGGTTGAGCTGGGCGTTGTTCGAGAAGCGCTGGCTCGCCCGCACGGCCACCCGCTGGGCGAGCTTGCCGAGCCACCAGCCGAGCGCCAGGGCGACCGCGGCCACGACCATGTTGGGCAGCTTGGCGAAGAGGGCGGTGGCCCAGCTCTGGAGTGTGGCGACAGACTCGGCGAAGAGCGCGTTGATGGATGCAAGCAAGGGGGCTCCGGGACAGGGGATCACCCCCACCCATAGGGCCGGCCCCCGGCAGCCCAAGGCCCCCCGGGCCGCCCCTCAGAGCCGGAAGAGCTTGCTGAACTTCGCGAAGACGACCTGCTGTTCGAGGTGGTCGCGCTGGTCGTCGGTGGTCCAGGTGGCGCCGAGGTAGGCCTCGGTGCCCGGGCTCTGGAGCCAGGTGAGCAGCAGGCTGGCGAGCTGGCCGCGGTAGCCGTCGACGGCGGTGGTGGCCGACTGGCTGCCCACGAGGCGCAGGCCCCAGTGGCGGTCGAGCTGGACGTTGAGCCGGGAGTAGAGCCGGTCGGCCCGCTCCTCGGGGGCGCCGGGCTGGGCCAGGGTGTACCACTGGCGCTGGTACCAGCTCTCGAAGCGGGTGCGGCCGCCGAGGCGCAGGGTCAGCTCGGCGCTGGCGTTGACCGCCTGGGCCGGCAGCAGCGCGCCGTAGTCGAGCACCCGCCCCCCGTCGACGCCGCCCACGAGCTTGAGCCAGTGGGTCATGCGGCCCGTGTAGCTGAGCCCCGCGGAGGGCCCCTCCGCCGTGCCCCGGACGGCAGCGCCGCCGGAGGGGGCCGCGGCAGACTCGGCGAAGCGCCGCCAGGCACCGAAGGCCGAGACGGCGTGGTTGCCGACGAGGTTGAGGTCTTGGGAGAGGCCGAGCTCGGTGGCCTCGCCGAGATCGTCCTCGCGGCGGGTGCTGCCGTAGACCCCGGGGGCCCAGGTGCTGCGGCCGTCGCCGATGCCGAGGGTGTGGCTGAGGCCGCCGCTGGCCGCCCGGTGGCCGCCGATGGTGAGCCAGCCCAGCTCGTCGCGGTAGTCGTCGTCTTGCCACGAGACGCTGGCGTCGAGGCCGAGGCCGAGCGGCGGGGTGCGGGCGATGCTGGCGCCGGCCCGGGCGCCCTGGAGCTGGTCGGTCTGGTCGCCGGCGAGGCTGCCCGCCGTGTGGGCCTGGGCCGTCCAGTTCGGCCCGAGGGGCACCAGCGCGTCCACCACGGCCACCTCGGAGTGGCCCCCCGTGCTCGGCGGCGGCGTGGCCACCCCGCCCCGGGCCGGCGGCGGCGTCACCAGCGCGGGCGCCCCCACCATGGCCTTGTTGGCGAGGGTGAGGCCCAGGTAGCCGTTGCCGAGGATGTCCCAGCGGGTGCGGAGGAAGCTGTTGGCGGCCATGCGGTTGGCCACGGCGTCGGCGTCGAAGCCTGGGGTGCCGCCCTCGTGGGTCGAGGGGCCCGGGCTGAGGTCCATTTCGATCGCCAGCGCTCCGCCGAGGCCGGCAAGCCCGCAACCGAGCGCGAAGGTAACCGCGAAGACTGCGTCGACATTGATTCCGAGGCCCTGAGCGATGCGTTGATTGTCGACCGCCGCACGAACCCTAGCGCCGAAACGTGTATGTTCGAGACCGAATATGAGCACGCCGGCAATGACGATCGCGACGATGCTCAGAAACAAGCGATAGATGCCGAAATTCTGGCCGGCGATCTCGAAT
>CAXQUZ010000516.1:0-7032 GCA_964226865.1 Myxococcota bacterium
GCAGAAGACGGCACACGCGATAGCATGCGGTGACTGGAGTTCAGACGTGTGCTCTTCCGATCTCGACGAGAACTGCGACGGCCTCGCCGACGACGCCGACCCGGCCCTCGACCTCTCGACCCAGACCGACCACTTCGCCGACGCGGACGGCGACGGCTACGGCGACGACGCCGGCCTGGCCACGGGCTTCTGCAGCGGCGACGCCCCCAGCGGCTACGTCGACAACGCCGACGACTGCGACGACAGCGCCCCCGGCAGCAACCCGGGCGCCACCGAGATCTGCGACGCCGCCGACACCGACGAGGACTGCGACGGCGACGCCGACGACGACGACAGCAGCGTCGACCCCGCCACCCAGCTCGCCCACTACGCCGACGACGACGGCGACGGCTACGGCGACGCCGCCGACAGCGCGGCCCTCTACTGCCCCGGCGACGCCCCGGCGGGCGAGGTCGCCGACAACACCGACTGTGACGACGGCGACGCCGCCATCAGCCCCGCCGCCACCGAGGTCTGCGACGCCGACGACACCGACGAGGACTGCGACGGCGCCGTCGACGACGCCGACCCCAGCCTCGACCTCTCCACCCGCAGCACCCACTACACCGACGCCGACCTCGACGGCCACGGCGACCCCGCCAGCCCCGTGCTGGCCTGCGACCCCACGGCCGGGGTGAGCGCCGACGCCGACGACTGCGACGACAGCAACGGCCTCGTCTTCCCGGAGGCGGGCGAGACCTGCAACGACGGCCTCGACACCGACTGCGACGGCGACGGCCTCACCGAGACCACCGGCGCCACCACCACCGATGTCTGTGTGCCCGTCGACGAGAAGCTCCGCGAGGGCAGCCGCCTCACCCTGACCGACGCCGCCGGCGGGGGCCTCGGCTGGGCACTGGCCGCCGCCGACCTGGACGGCTCGGCCGACGGGGTGCCCGAGCTGGTCATCGGTGCCCCGACCACGAGCGCCGACAGCTTCTCCAGCAACGGCGGCATCTGGCTGCTGCCCACCTTCGACGGCGAGAGCTGGGACGGCGACACGGCCACGGCCACGGCCCTCGACAGCACGGCCACCACGGGCAATGGCGCGCTCTGGGTGGGCGACGAGGACGACGCCTGGGCCGGCCACCGCCTGGCGACCGGCGACGTCGACAATGACGGATTCGTCGACCTTCTCGTGGCCATGCCCGGCGCGGGGCGCAACGGCTCGGGCACCAACCCGACGGGCGCGGTCTTCCTCGTGAGCGGCCCCATCACTGCCTTCTCGGGCACGGGCTCCCTCGACAGCATGGCCACCGCCCGCGCCGACGGCACGACCGTGCACGGCCTCGCCGGCAGCGCCCTCGCGGTGGGCGGTGACGCCGACGGCGACGGCAACACCGGCGACATGCTCATCGGCGGCATGGCCTGCATGGACACCATGCCGAGCCCCGACGACACCAACAGCTACGCCGGCAAGATCTACGCCTATGGCGGCGGACCGGGGGCCTTCCCGAGCAGCATCGAGACGGCGACCGCCGACTTCTACTGGCAGGGCACGGCCTGCGGCGGCTGGGCCCTGGCCTGGTGGGACAGCGACGGAGACGGCACCGAGAGCGCCGTGATGAGCGAGCCCACCAGCGGCAACGAGGGCCGCTTCTACGTCGACGACGTGGGCAGCTCCGGCGGCTCGCTCGCCCTGTCCAATGTCGACTTCATCAAGGGACCGAAGAAGGACGCCCTCGTGGGCCACAGCTTCGCCGTCGGCGACATCGACGGCGACGGCACCGACGACCTGCTCGTGCCGGTCGAGGACCACGACAAGTCGAAGGCCGCCGTCTACCTGCTGCGCGGCAGCAGCAGCTTCGCCTACACCAGCGGCGCCAAGATCGACGCCATCGCCGCCGCGGCCCTCCAGGACGACACGGCCAACACCCTGCTCGGCAGCAGCATCAGCGTCATCGGCGACCTCGACGGCGACGGCGCGGTCGACCTGCTCCTCGGCGCCGCCGACGACAGCAACAGCAAGGGCGCCGCCCGGGTGGTCTACGGCCCCCTCAGCGGCACCCTCACCACCGCCACCGCCGACACCGTCGAGTGGACCGGCGAGGGCGGCAGCGAGGCGGGCCGGGCCGTGCTCGGCGCCCACGACCTCAACGCCGACGGGCTGCTCGACATGGTCATCGGCGCCCCCTTCGACGACGAGGCCGCCAGCGCGGCGGGCCGGGTCTTCATCAAGCCGGGCCTCGGCCTCTGAGCCGGCCCGTCCCCGGGGCCCCCCGCGCCCCAGGGACACCCCGCCCCCGGCCTCGGTCCCTCCCAGACTTTTCGGGGAGCCCACCGAACCGGGGCCCCCGTTGCGGTACAACGGTGGCTCCCCCTTCGACCCGGACCGCGACTTGCCGGCAGTGACCAAGCAGCTCGACCGAAAGCTCGGATTCCTCTCCGTCTACAGCATCGCCGTCGGGGCCATGCTCGGCTCGGGCATCTTCGTGCTCCCCGGCCTCGCCGCCGCCATCGCGGGCCCCTGGGTGGCCCTGTCCTACCTGCTGGCGGGCCTGCTCGTCCTTCCCGCCGTGCTCTCCAAGGCCGAGCTGGCCACGGCCATGCCCGTCGCCGGCGGCTCCTTCGTCTATGTCGACCGCTCGATGGGCCCCTGGCTGGGCACGATTGCGGGCATCGGCACCTGGTTCGCCCTCTCGGCGAAGACCGCCTTCGCCCTGGTCGGCCTCGGCGCCTACCTCGTGCTCTTCACGACCCTGCCCACCCTGCCCGTCTCGCTGGCCATTCTCCTGCTGCTGCTCGGGGTCAACTACCTGGGCGCCGGCAAGGTCTCGGGGCTCCAGATCGCCGTCGTGGCCGTCACCATGCTCGCGCTGGCCGCCTTCGCGGGCCTCGCCGGCCCCCTCGCCGACCCCGCCCACTACACGCCCGCCTTCCCCGCCGGCTTCAGCGGCATCGTGGCCGGCGCCGGCTTCGTCTTCGTCTCCTACAACGGCGTCACGAAGATCTGCTCCGTCGCCGAGGAGGTCCAGCGGCCCGAGCGCAACATCCCGCTGGGCATGCTCGCCGCCCAGGCCACGGTCATGGTGCTCTACGCGGGCATCTCCTGGGTCTGTGTGGGCCACATCGACCCGGGCGCCCTGACCGGCGAGATCACGCCGGTCGCCACCGCCGCCGCCGGGGCCCTGGGCGAGACCGGCCGCACGGCGATGGCCATCATCGCCATCGTCGGCCTCGTGAGCATGTGCAACGCCGGCATCCTCGCCACCTCGCGCTTCCCCTTCGCCATGGGCCGGGCCCGGGTCTTCCCCACCTTCTTCGAGAAGGTCGACAAGCGCTTCGGCACCCCCCACCTCTCGCTGCTGGCCACCGGCGCCCTGCTCGTGGCGCTGGTGACCTTCCTGCCCGTCCAGAAGCTGGCCAAGCTCGCCTCGGGCTTCACCATCTTCATCTTCTGCATCGTCAACGCCGCGGTCATCGTGCTCCGCGAGACGGGCCCCCGGTGGTATGCCCCCACCTTCCGCTCGCCGCTCTACCCCTGGACCCAGGTCGCCGGCATCGTGGGCGGCCTCGCCCTGCTCTTCGGCCTGGGCCAGATGGCGCTCCTCTCGGTCATCGGCGGCTTCGCCCTCGGCTCGGCCTGGTACTTCGCCTATGCCCGCAAGCGCATCGACCGCCGCGGCGCCCTCCAGCACCTCGCCACCAAGCAGCTCCAGGACGAGGTGCTCAGCGTGCGCAGCACCGAGCGCATGGAGCGCGAGCTGCGGGAGCACGACGGCCGGCCCCGGGTGGTGGTGCCCATCTTCGGCAACGAGCCCGCCGCCGAGCGGCTGATGCGGCTCGGGGTCGCCTTTGCCGAAGATGCCGTGATGGACGTCATTCGCTACGAGGAGGTCTCCGAGCAGACCCCCCTCTCGGCCGTGCTGCGCGAGGACGACGACGCCGCCCACCTCGCCGAAGAGAGCGCCCTGCTCTCGGCCCAGGCCCGCATCAGCGTCACCTTCCACGACGTCGTGACCCACAATGCCAAGGAGGCCGCCCACCGCCACGCCCTCGAGAACCACGCCGAGTGGCTGGTGCTCGAGCTGCCCGAGGCGGGCAGCCTGCGGTGGCTGGTGCGCTACCCGCTGGCGCGCTGGGTCGACCACGCCCCCTGCGACCAGGCCATCTTCGTCGACCGCGGCGGCGCCTACGACGGCGACACCAGCGACGACTACCCCCGCATCCTCGTGCTGGCCGAGCCCGGCCCCCACGACTCGCTGCTGGTCCACGTCGCCGACCGCCTCGCCCGCACCCAGCAAGACAGCGCCGTGACCCTGCTCGGGGTGCTGCCCCCCGGGGCCACCGAGGCCCAGCGCGCCGAGCTCGCCGCCTACCACGACCAGCTCCGGCTGCTCTGCCGCGCCCAGCCCGTCACGAGCCGCATCGAGACCGCCGCCGACGTGAAGGCCGCCCTGGCCCGGGTCACGGCCGACCACGACATCCTCGTGATGCCCGGCCCCCCCTCCGAGGGCTGGCGCACGGTCTTCTTCGGCTCCCCCCAGCACCAGCTCGTCGAGGCCTCGACCTGCTCGGTGCTCACGGTGCGGGCCCCCCGCCACAAGGTCCACGCCCGGGTCGAGCTCGACGGGCTGCCCCTGGACGAGGGCGCCATCGCGAACGCCGTCGCCGAGGCCCAGCTCGTGGCCGGCGACCGCGAGGCGCTCTTCGACCGGGTGGCCAAGGAGGTCTGCGGCGCCACCCAGCTGCCCGTGGCCACCGTGCGCGCGGCCCTCGACGCCCGAGAGCGCATCCAGACCACGGCCCTGCCCGGGGGCGTCGCCGTGGCGGGCCTCGTGCTGCCCATGGCCAGCGACCGGCCGGTGGTCTGTGCGGTCTCGACCCTGCGGGCCGTCTCCTTCCCCCACGGCCGCTCCAGCACCGCGGTGGACGTGATGCTGGTGGTGGTCGCCCCGCCCCGGGCCCGGGCCGCCCAGCTCGCCCTGCTGGGCACCCTCGCCAAGATCTCGCGCGACCCGACCGCCGCCGAGTCCCTGCGCAGCGCCACCGACGGCGCCGGCCTGCGGCGGGCCCTGATGACCGAGCTGGAGCGCCGGGCCTTCGGCTGAGGGCCGAGCGCCCCCGGCTCTTCAGCGCGCGGTCACCCAGGCCCGCACCCGCCGCTCGAGCACGGGCAGGGGCACGGCCCCGGCGCCGAGCACGAGGTCGTGGAAGGCCTGGAGGTCGAAGTCGTCGCCGAGGACCTTCTCGGCCTCGCTGCGGAGGCGCAGGATCTCGAGCTGGCCCGTCTTGTAGGCCACCGCCTGGCCCGGCCAGCCCACATAGCGGTCGACCTCGTTGACGATGTTGTTGTCGGCCAGCGGGGTGTTCTCGCGCATGTAGGCCTCGGCCTGGGCGCGGGTCCAGCCCTTGTGGTGGATGCCCGTGTCGACCACGAGGCGGGCGGCCCGCCAGGCATCGAAGGCGAGCATGCCGAGCCGGTCGACGTCGCCCGAGTAGAGGCCGAGCTCGTCGGCGAGGCGCTCGGCGTAGAGGGCCCAGCCCTCGACGAAGGCCGTCATGCCCCCGAAGCGGCGGAAGGCGGGCATGTCGGGCAGCTCGCGGGCGATGGCGATCTGGAGGTGGTGGCCGGGCACCGCCTCGTGCCAGGCCAGGGCCTCGGCCTCGTGGCGCGGGCGCGTCTCGGGGGCGTGGGTGTTGACGAAGTAGGTGCCCGGGCGGCCCGGATCGCCCGCCGACGGGGGCACGGCCTGCATGTAGTAGGCGATGGTGGTGTAGGGCGCCTCGTGGGCGGGGATGCGGGCCACCTCGCAGGCGGCCTCGGGCAGCCGGCCGAAGGCCGCGGGCACGGCAGCGTTGGCGGCCGCGACGGCGGCCCGGGCCTTGTCTTCGATCTCCTGGGCGCTCTCGAAGCGCAGCTCGGGCGCCGTGCGCAGCTTCTCGAAGATGACCGGCAGCTCGTCCGTGCCGAAGACCTGGGCCCCCAGCACCCGCAGCTCGGCGTGCACGGCCGCCATCGCGGCGAGGCCCGCGGCGTGGACCTCGTCGGGGCTGGTGTCGAGGGTGGTGTAGCGGCGCACGAGGCCCGCGTAGCAGGCCTCGCCATCGGGAAGGGCCCACACGCCGGCCTTCTCGGCTGGACGGGCCCGGGGCAGCAGCTCGGTGCGCAGGGCGTCCCGGTAGGCGGCGAGGGCCGGCAGCAGGGCGTCGGCGACCACGGCCCGCAGCTCGGCCTCCCAGGCCTTGCGGGCGGCCTTGTCCATGTCGGCGGGCGGGTCGTCGAGGGGATCGAGCAGGGGCTGGGGCGCGCCGGGGGCGAGGGCCCGGTCGAGCTGGTCGAGGGTGCGCCGGAGGCTCTCGGCCGGGGCCACCCAGCCCGCGTCGGCGCCGGCCCGCAGCCGCGCCAGCTCGGCCTCGATGCGCCCGGGCACGGCCCGGTAGCGGGCCAGCAGGCTGGCAGCGTCGGCGGCCGAGCCCACGCTGTGCTGCACGGGAATGTCGTAGGCGTCGCCCAGGGCGTTGCGCCGGGGGCTCACCGTCCAGTCGCCGAAGCGGCAGGCCTCGTCGGCGAGCTCGGCGTCGACATGGGCCAGGAAGAGCTCGCGGGTGAGGGCGTCTGCCGGGCGCAGGCCGCCGGGGCTGATGGCCGCCGCCCGCCGCCGCAGCGTGCGCTGGAGCGCCCGGTCCTCGGCCTCGGCCGCGGCGCTCGGGTCAGACAAGAGGGCGTCGAAGCGCCGGTCGCCGAGGCTCGTGGCCCACAGGGGCGAGCGGGCCATGGCCGCCTCCCAGTGGTCTTCGAGAACGCGCGCCAGGTCGGGATCGCGCACCCCCACACTGGCGGGCGGCGGCCCGGCGGCCCCGGCGGCGGGGGGCGCCTTCGGCGGACAGCCGGCCAGCAGCGCCGGCAGCAGCAGGGCCCAGCGCCGGCGGGGCGGGGCAGCGGGGCGGGCGGGGGCGGTGTCGGCAGGGGCCGGGGCGGGCATGGGGCACTCCAGAGATCGGAAGAGCACACGTCTGAACTCCAGGCACCGCATGCTATCGCGTGTGCGG
>CAXQUZ010000517.1:0-5468 GCA_964226865.1 Myxococcota bacterium
GACGTGTGCTCTTCCGATCTCAGGCCCGTGCCCGTGACGGCCACCGGCGTGACCGCGCCCGCCCCGTCGAGCACGACCGCCGCCTCTCCCCCGAGGCCCGTGAGGTCGAGGTCCGCCTGCACGTCCAGCGCGACGTACCAGGTCCCCGCACAGACCTGGAGGCGGCTGTCGGTCGCCACGGTGATGCTGGCGGGGCTCGCGGCCGTGCCCGCCGCCCAGGCGGTCGAGACGTCGCTCCAGGTGCCGAGGGCCGTGTCTTGCTGGCTCACGAGGCCGGCGTCGTCCACCCAGCCCGCGTCGTCACAGTCGTTCTGCACGCCATCACAGAGCTCGGTGGCCCCGGGGAAGACCAGCGCCGTGCCGTCGTCGCAGTCGGTGTTGTCGGCCACCTCGCCGCTGGCCGCCGCGCAGGCCGCCGTCGCCAGGGCCCCCGCGTCGCCGAAGCCGTCGCCGTCGAGGTCGGGGTAGACGTCGATGGTCACGCCGTTGTCGGCCGTGCCGTCGCAGTCCTGGTCCACCCCATCACAGACCTCGGCCGCCCCCGGGAAGATGCTGCTGTCGGCCACGCCGCAGTCCCCCCCGGCGAGCACGTAGACGGCGGTGGGCTGGCTGCACTGGGTGACCGTGCTGCTGTCGTCACCGTGGCCGTCGCCGTCGCTGTCGAGGTACCAGACCGTGCCCGTGTGGAGGGCCGCGTCGGTGTCGTCGCAGTCGTCGCTGTTGCCCACGTGGCCCGCGGGCAGGTCGCAGCTCAGCGCGGTGGTGGCGCTGTCGCCCTCGCCGTCCCCGTCGCTGTCGGCGTACCAGGTGGTCGCCGTGCTGGTGTCGAGCGAGGCGTCGTCGTCGTCCGTGTCGCCGTCGCAGTCGTCGTCGCTGCCGTTGCAGATCTCGGTGGCGCCCGGGTTCACCAGGCCGTCGCCGTCGTCGCAGTCGTCGGCGGTGGCGGCGTAGCCCGTGGGCGGGGCGCAGTCTTCGGTGGTCGTGCCGGGAGTGCCGTAGCCGTCGCCGTCCACGTCCCGGTAGTAGGTCGTGGTCACGCCCTCGTCGGTCGTGCCATCGCAGTCGTTGTCGGCCCCATCACAGTACTCCGTGCCCCCCGGAGAGCTGGTGGCGTCGGCGTCGTCGCAGTCCCCGCTCGTCCGGGTGTAGGCCGTGGTGGGGGCGGTGCACTGGGTCGCCGTGGCGCTGCCGCCGTAGCCGTCGCTGTCGGCGTCGAGATACCAGGTCGTCTCGGGGCTCAGGGTGTCGTCGCTGTCGTCGCAGTCATCGTCGTTCTCGACGTAGCCGCTCGGCGCCGAACAGGCCGCCGTCGTGCGCGCGGGGTCGCCGTAGCTGTCGGCGTCCGCGTCGGCGAAGTAGGTGGTGGTCACGCCGTCGTCGACGGTGCCGTCGCAGTCGTTGTCGACCTCGTCACAGACCTCGGCGGCCCCCGGGAAGACGGCGGCCGCGCTGTCGTCGCAGTCGGTGCTCGTGCGCACGAAGGCGCCGGTCGGGGCGAGGCACTGCACGGTGGGGGTGGCCGAGGCCGCGCCGTGGCCGTCGCCGTCGCTGTCGGGGTACCAGGCGGTCATGCTGTTGCGCGCGGCGTCGGTGTCGTCGCAGTCGGTGTCGTTGCCCACGTGGCCCACGGGCTGGGCGCAGGCCGCCGTGGTGGACAGGGCGTCGCCCTCGCCGTCGCCGTCCCGGTCGGCGTAGAAGGTGGTGCCCGTGGAGAGGTCGACCGAGGTGTCGGCATCGTCGATGTCGCCGTCGCAGTCGTTGTCGATGCCGTCACAGACCTCGACGGCGTCGGGCGAGACGGCCGGGTCGCCGTCCTCGCAGTCGTCGGCCGTGGCCACGATGCCCGCGCGCAGCTCACAGGCGGGCACCACCGCGTCCGGGTCGCCGTGGCCATCGCCGTCGGCATCCGCGTAGAAGTCGGTGCGGGTGGCGGCGTCGAGCGAGCTGTCGGCGTCGTCCACCAGCGCGTCGCAGTCGTTGTCGATGTCGTCGCAGACCTCGACGGCGTCGGGGTGGCGGCTGTCGTCGCCGTCGTCGCAGTCGCCGTCCTCGGCGGTGAAGCCCACGGGCACCACACAGGCGTCCACGGCATCGCTGCGGTCGCCGAAGCCGTCGCCGTCGTCGTCCCGGTACCAGCGGGGCGCGTCGGTGACCGCCGTGTCGTCGTCGTCGATGTCGCCGTCGCAGTCGTTGTCGACGCCGTCGCAGCGCTCGTCGGCCAGCGGGTTCACGAGGGGGTCACCGTCGTCGCAGTCGTCCGCGCTCGCCGGCAGCACATGCCCCGGGGGCTGCTGGCAGGCGTAGACCACCACCCCCGGGTCGCCCCGCAGGTCGCCGTCCGCGTCGGCATGGAAGGCCATGCCCGTCACGGGGTCGAGCGCGGGGTCGGCGTCGTCGACCAGCCCGTCGCAATTGTTGTCGATGCCGTCGCAGATCTCGACGGCGCCCGGGTGGACCTCGGGGTCTTCATCCGCACAGTCGTCGACGTTGAGAACACCGTCCCCGTCGTTGTCTTGGTTGACGATCTTGCTGTCTGGCTCACAGCCGAGGGCCGAGAGACAGGCAACACAGAAGACCAGGGAGCGGCGCAGCATCGAGACCTCCGGACGCCCCGCGGGCGTCGCATGTGGGACGAGGCTCTCCGCTCGGACAGGGGCGCACGAAACGGCCCCCGCAGAAAGCATCGGGCCGGCGCCCGCGCGGTGGGGGTCGCGCGCAGGGGGTAGGCTGGCCCCGCACGCCCGGGAGCCCCCCATGCCACCCGCCCGCGCCGGACTCGCCGGCCCCGTCGCCCAGGACGCGCTGAGCGCCCTCGTCCAGCAGTTCACCGAGCGCAGCGCCATGGTGCGCGAGCTCGTCCAGAACAGCCTCGACGCCAGCGCCTCCCGGATCGACCTGCGGGTGGAGCAGACCGACGCGGGCCTCGTCATCGAGGTCATCGACGACGGCGAGGGCATGGACCGGCCCACCATCGAGGGCTGCCTGCTCACCCTCTTCCGCAGCTCGAAGGAGGACGACCTCACCAAGATCGGCAAGTTCGGCGTGGGCTTCGTCTCGCTCTTCGCCCTCCAGCCCACCGAGGTGGTGGTCGAGACCGGCCGGGACGGCGACGGCTGGCGCGTCGTCTTCGATGCCCGGCGCGACTTCAAGCTCTACGCCCTCGACATGCCCGTCGACGGCACCACCGTGCGGCTGCGGGTGCCCCTCAAGGGCAAGGCCGCCGGCGCCCTCGCCCGGGAGCTCGACCAGGCCCTCCACCACTGGTGCCGCTTCGCCCGGGCCGAGATCTGGAGCGAGGGCACGGGCGCCGGCTGGGGCTGGCCCCTTCGCGAGGTGCGGGGCGCGTTCACGGTCGACTCGCCCTTCCTGGCCCACTGCCAGGCCCCGGGGCTGCGCGCGGTGGTCGGGCTCAGCGGCCACCACGCGAGCCCGGTCGCCTACCTCAACCGGGGCCTCACCCTGCTCGAGGCCGAGGAGCCCGCGATCCCGGGGGTCACCTTCAGGGTCGAGGCCGCCGGGCTGGAGCACACCCTCACCCGCGACAACGTGCTGCGGGACGCGGGCTTCGCCGGAGTCATCGCGACCCTCCACGCCCATGTGCGCGACCGGCTCGTGCCCCGGTGGCAGGCGGCGCTGGCCGCGGCGGTGGACGCGGGCGACGAGGACCGGCGCCGGGCCCTGCTCGCGGTGGCCTGGCCCGGGCTGGCCGAGCCCCCCGACGACCTCGCCTGCTTCGCCCAGCCGGACGGCCGCCGCACCCCCCTCGCCGCCCTGCGCCCCGGGCTGCTGCGCCGGCGCCGGGCCACGGTCCACTGGGCCCCCCCCGCCAGCGCCCTGGGCCAGGCCCTCGCCGCCGGGGGCCAGCGGGTGCTCTGCGGCCCCGCCCCCGACCACCCCGACGCCCTCGTGGCCCACCGCCTCGGCTGCGGCGCCCTCCAGCCGGCCGAGGCCCGGTGGTGGATGCCCGAGCCCGCCACCCCGACCCCGCTGCTCGTCGCCGCCGACCGCCTCGGCCGCCAGACGGGCACCGAGACCGCCGGCCTCTTCGCCGCCCGGCTCCAGGGGGGGCCCGCCGCCCGCCGCCTCGCCCTGCGGCTGGCCGAGCCCGAGCGCATGCAGCCCGCCGATGCCCCCCTCGACGGTCGGGAGGGGGTGCTCGTGATCAACCTCGACCACAGCATCTTCGAGGCGCTGGCCCCCCTCGATGATGCGGTCGCCGCGCCGCTGCTGCTGCGGGCCGCCCAGGCCGAGGCCCCGGGCCCCGCCACCGCCCCCGACCTGGCCCCGCCCCTCGTCGCGGCCCTCACCGACGCCCTCGGGCCCCCGGCCCGCCCCGACGGAGAGGCCCCGTGAGGCCCCCGTGGCGGGCCGCCCTGGCCCTCGCAGCGGGCTGTGCCGCCGGCAAGGGCCGCCCCGACGACAGCGCCGCCGCCGACCCCGCCGCCGCGGCCTTCGCCGCCTGGTGCCCGGCCGATGCCGCCGCCGTGGAGGCCGCCGCCGCCGCGACCCTCGCCGGGATGAGCCTCGACGAGAAGATCGCCCAGATGGCCGGCGCTGCAACCCTTCCCGACGAGGCCGGCCTCTACCCCACCCCGGACGATCCGGTGCACGGCATCCCGGGCTTCCGCATGGTCGACGGCCCCCGCGGCGCCCACGAGGCCACGGGCCCGGCCACGGCCTTCCCGGTGGGCATCGCCCGGGGCGCCACCTTCTCGCCCGCCCTCGAGGCCGAGGTGGGGGCCGCCATCGCCCAGGAGGTCGCCGCGGTCGGCGCCGACGTGCTGCTCGCGCCGACCATCAACGTGCTGCGCCACCCCCGCTGGGGCCGCTCCCAAGAGACCTACGGCGAAGACCCCCACCACCTCGGCGTGCTCGGCGCGGCCTTCGTGACGGGGGCCCAGCGCCACGTGCTCGCCCAGCCCAAGCACCTCACGGCCAACTCCATCGAAGACACCCGCTTCGACGTCGACGTCGCCCTCTCCGAGAGCGCCCTGCACGAGGTCTACCTGCCCCAGTTCGAGGCCGTGCTGGTCGGGGCCGGGGCCGCCACGGTCATGTCGGCCTACAACGGGGTCAACGGCGCCCCGGCCTCCGAGAGCGCGCCCCTGCTGACCGGGGTGCTGCGCGACCAGTGGCACTGGCCCGGGATCGTGGTCTCGGACTGGATCTGGGCCACCGAGACCACGGCGGGCGCCCTCAACGCCGGCCTCGACATCGAGATGCCCCGGGCCGTCGTCTTCGGAGATGCCCTCAAGGAGGCCATTCTCGATGGGTCTCTCGACGAGGCCAAGGTCGACGCGGCCGTGACCCGCATCCTCCACACCAAGGGCTGCTTCGCCGACCGCCTCGCCGGCGCTCAATCGTTGTGACCTGCGACGGAGAGCTGGCATATGAGAATGAGAAAGTTCATCTCATCAACTGTCGTCACACGTTGGTGGAGACAATTGTGAACTACTATGAGATTCATC
>CAXQUZ010000518.1:0-6014 GCA_964226865.1 Myxococcota bacterium
CGGCAATCTGCTGCTGGGTCAGCTCCCCCGCAGCATGAAGCGCGACGACACGTTCCCGAAGGTCCAGCGAGTACGGACGGCCCATCGTTCCTCCCGAGTGGAGAGACGGATCACCCGTTCGGCTCCGTCGATCAAGGAATTCTGGCCTCTCTGTCAGTCTATTTCGCTCATGGCGTGGTGTCCCGAACAGCGAGTCTTCACGATATTAAGGTGCTGGTCTCCCAGAAGTGCTACTCACAGGTGACCCAGTGCTCCGAAACTATCTCGCCAGAGCGTTCGTCGAAAACAGCGAAAAACCCGTTCCAGGAACTATCGTGGGCGGCCACGCCCGCAGGCACAACGTATGAGAAGTCAATGTACCACAGTTCGTTGTCCGGAAGAGGAAGGGCTGCGAAGACGCTCCGCTCGATATTTCCATACTTCACCTGAAACCCGTACCTATCTCCAATGACTCGAAAGAAATCCGCCGTGAACACCACAGGGTCGACGTCCTCACCGAACTCCAACTGAACATTGACGGAAGCAGTTTCTGTACATGTACCGTTTGGTGCCTGCGTGAACAAGAAAGCAGGAAGTGAATCAAACAACTCAACCGAAATCGGAAACGAATCCCAATCCTCGTCGACCCACGAACACTCCTTTCCGTCCGCACGCTCCAACAAATCCTGAAAAGACAGGCTCCAGCCGTTCGGAGCAACGGTGGTCTCGACCCAGTAGTCGTTGCCGACATCACAGTTCACGAACTCGCCGCTATCCTCCTCCGACGCGGGGAGCACCACTGGAGACGAACAACCTTGGAGGACAAAACTGAGCACGTATGCCCCCCCCCACCCTGCAGAGCACCGGATTTTGCTACTATATTTGGCACAAGACTCCGTCATGTAGATTCCGCCCCACACTCAATCGCTCCCAATCCCTTCGCAAGACTTCGCATTTCCAAAATACCACTTCGGGGACAGGTCCACCGGCACCCGGTACGGTCAGCCGTCTGGGAGCAGCAGCGACAGGCTGTCCACGAAGCGCTGGTCGGCGCAGCGCAGGGTCGCCACCTCCGTCCCGCCCTTCTCGATGCGGAGCCCGGCCTGGGTGTCGGGCCCGGCCTCGGTCACGAAGATCTCGTAGCGGTGGCCCTCGTTCTCGAAGCTGGCCGTGCGCTGCATGCCCCGGGCCAGCGCGGTCTCGGCCACGGTCCAGGCGGCGCGGTTGCTGGGCGACACGGGCGGCGCGCTCAGCTCGATGCGGCCCTTCGCGCCGAAGCGGTACTGGGCGTGGGTCGGGACGGCGGCCTGGGCGTCGGCACAGATGTCGATCCACTTGCCGCTGGCCAGGGCGCAGTGGAACACGACGGTCTCGACGCCGGCGAAGCAGTGGTTGTCGGCGTTGCGGACGGGCGGGCCGGCGAGCGCCGTCGCCGAGAGCAGAGAGACCAGCGCGGGGACCATGGCACGCTCCAGGTGGAACGGCGTCCTAACCGCTGCCCCGGGGGCCGGGCGCCAGGCGGTGGCTACCGGTGCTCGACCGCCGCCTTCACCCACGCGAGCCCGTCGGCGAGCGACTGCTCGGTCAGGTGGCGCAGCACGAAGCCCGGCACGTGGGAGACCGCCAGCACGGTCTGCTGCTCGACCCGGGTGCGGGGCGGGTCGGTCGACAGCGTCTCGACCCGCCAGTAGCCGACCATGTCTTGGACGTCCGAGGTGCGGCGGCGGTCGAGGCCCCAGGCCATCCAGCCCTCGTCCCGGTGCAGCGCGTTGCGGCTGTAGATGACCGTCGTGATGCCCAGGATGCGCGACTGCATGTCGACGCAGAAGGTGGTGCCGCTCCGCTCGTAGACGGTGGCCGACACGACGCTGTCGACCCGCTCCGGGTAGCGGTCGTAGTCGAGAATGGCGTCCCACACGGCATCCGCCGAGGCGTTGAGCACCTGGACCGCCCGGCCCGAGCCCCCGGTGGCGCTGCGCTCGGAGGCCACCACCACCTCGCCCCGGGCGAGGCGCGCCTGCTGGTCGGCGTCGAGGGCCCAGGGCGCAGGCGCCTGGGTGATGGGCGACAGGATGCGGTGGGGGTGGGGCGCGGCGGGGTCGGCGGCGGCGGCGAGGCCGACCCAGAGCAGGGCAACAGACATGGGCACGGACCGGGGGCGGAGGGGGTGTCCATGCTACCCCCGCGGCCGGGCAAGACGTCCACCCCGGCGGCACTGTGGCCCGCTGCTGCCCGCCCTGGCTCCCGGGGGTGGCCCTCGGGTTCCCACAGGTGCCCCTGCGGCCCCGGCGGACGCCCCGCCCCGCGTCCCCGTGCCGGTCCGTGGCGCGTCCTGGCCCCCCCCTGCGGTGGACCGTCCCCGGAGCGGTGGCCTGCGTCCTGCCATCTGGCGGGCCCGGGGACCGTGCCGGGTGGCCAGCCCGGGGGCTCCAGAGACGGCCGCGCAGTAGCCTGCGTGGGCGGGCCCCGGCCGCTGGGGCGCGCGTCCTTCCTTCGCCTGGAGTGCCCATGTCCCGCGTGTGTCTCGACCGGTCGCTGTGGGCCACCGCCGCGCTGCTGGGGGGCGCGCTGGCGGGGGCCTGTGAGCCCGCGCCGGGCGACAAGGCCCCGGCCAGCGGTGCCGACACGGCGTCCGGGGGCCGCGTCGACGCCGACGGGGACGGGGCCAGCGCCGCGGAGGACTGCGACGACAGCGACGCCACGGTGCACCCGGGCGCGGCCGAGCGCTGTGATGGGGTCGACAACGACTGCGACGGCGCGGTCGACGACGACGACACCGGGCTCGATCCCGCCAGCGCCCAGGCGGGCTTTGCCGATGCCGACGGCGACGGCTTCGGCGACCCGGACGCCCCCGTGGTGGCCTGTGTGCTGCCTGCGGGCGTGGTCTCGGAGGGCACGGACTGCGACGACCGCGACGCCGCGGTCCACCCGGGGGCCACCGAGCGCTGCGACCCCCTCGGCACCGACGAAGACTGCGACGGCCTCGTCGACGACGCCGACGACAGCCTCGCCCTCTCGAGCACCACCGCGTGGTACCCGGATGCCGACGGCGACGGCTTCGGGGCGGCCGAGGCCACGGCGGTGCGGGCCTGTGTCCCTCCCGATGCCGCCCATGTCGACGACAGCCGCGACTGCAACGACGCCGTCGCCGCGGTCCACCCCGGGGCGCGCGAGCTGTGTGACGACGCCGTCGACACCGCCTGCGATGGCAATCTCGACGAGAGCTGCCAGTCCGCCACCGACGCGGACTGGGTGGCCGTGGGCCCGGAGGAGTCTCTCGCCGGCGGCTCGCTCGCCGTGCTCGATGCCGACGGCGACGGCGCTCCCGACCTCGCCATCGGTGCGCCCGGCGGCGCCACACCGGGCGAGGGCCGGGGGGCGGTCTACGTGGTCCCGGGCCCCCTGCGCGCGGGCAGCTTCGTGCTGTCGATCGCCGATCCCCTGCTCACCGGCGCCCACCCCTGGGCCGACCTGGGGGCCCCCCTGCGCCGCGCGGGCGACCTGGATCGCGACGGTTACGACGACCTGCTGGTGGCCGCACCGGGCCATGTCGGGGAGGAGACCGACGAAGAGGTCGGCGGGGTCTTCCTCTTCACGGGGCCCCTCACGGCCGGGCTGTCGCTCGGCGACGCGGCCGCCACCATCGAGGGCCGCCTGCGCCGCGAGCGCTTCGGCCGCACCCTCGCCGCCACCCTGGGCGACCCGAGCGGCGACGGGGTGGCCGATCTGGTGCTCACGGCCCCGGAGGCCGGCTCCGGCAACGGCGAGGTCTACGTGTTCTTCGGCCCCACCACGGGCCTGCAGTCGGTCGACGAGGCCGACCTGACCGTGACCGGCGCGGCCGCCTCCACCCACCTCGGAACCCAGGCCACCGGCGGCTCCGATCTCAACGGGGACGGCGTGGCCGACATCGTCCTCGGCACCGAGGACCACGCCGAGGTCTCTCTCTTCTGGGGCCCCCTCGCCGCCGGCAGCCACACCGAGGCCGACGCCGACCACCACATCGAGGGGGCGCGCTACTCCTCCTTCGGGGTGGCCGTGCAGGCGGCCGACACCAACGGCGACGGCCACGACGACCTCATCATCCGCGACGCCTCCTATGGCGAAGACGGCGGGGTCCACGTCTTTCTCGGTCCCGTCGGTGCGCGCACGGTCGACGCCGCCGCCGCCCACATCGTCGCCTTCTCCAGCGCCGCGGAGGTCCACCTCTACGAAGAGCCGGCCGGGGATCTGGACGGCGACGGCCGCGCCGACCTGCTCGTGGCCGAGCCCGCCAACGCGACCGCCGCCGCCAGCGCGGGGGCCGCGGCGGTCTTCCTGGGACCGGTGAGCGGCACCCTCGCGCTTGACGACGCCCACTACCGCATTGTTGGGGACGCCCTCCCCGGTGGCCAGCTCGGGCGGATCGGGCGCATGGCGGACCTCGACGGAGACGGGCGCCGCGACCTCGTGCTCTCGGCCTGGCGCGCCGGCGACCACCAGGGGCGGGTCTACACCTTCTTCGGGGCGGGGCTGTAGCGGGGCGCACCGGGGCGCGGGACCGCGCAGGCCACGGCCCCCCTCTGGCACCGGCCCAGGCCGACCCCCGGGGCGCCGCGAGACCGGACAATTGCCCCGGGGCCGCGCCCTGGGGTCAGATGGGGCGACGTCCCCCCCCGCCCCCGAGGTGTCCGTGGCTCTGCTTGCCGCACGGGTCGCTGCTGGCCTGCTCGCCGCCCCCCTGCTGCTCGGGGGCTGCACCGCCGGCGCTGGCAAGGGCGCGACCGGTGACTCGGGCGCCGCCGCGGCCGGTGCAGGGGGCACCGGGGACGGCACGGGTGGCGGCGCCGACGAGGGCGCAGGAGAGGACGGCACAGAGGGAACGGACGGCACGGAGGGAACGGACGGCACGGAGGGCACGGACGGCACAGACGGCACGGACGGCACAGACGGCACAGACGGCACGGACGGCACGGACGGCACGGACGGCGCGGTGCCCGGGCCCGAGGCCGCGGTGCTGTGGGTGGAGCACCGCCGCGGGGACGGGGACCGCCCGGCGATGGCCAAGGCGGCGGGCGACCTCACGGGCGACGGCCAGGCCGACCTGCTGCTCTCGACCGTGTCCCAAGATGACGGCGTCGTCGTCATCATCGACGGCAGCCGCCGGGGGGCCGTCGACCTCGCCGCGGCGGATGTCCGGGTCGCCCGGGCCGCGGGGGCCCGCCTCGGGGGGCCCGCCGTCGGCGCCGGCGACATGACCGGCGACGGCCACCCGGACATCTTTGTCGCCGGCGACCGCGACCTCGGCGAGGGCTTTCTCGTGCCCGGCCCCCTCGCGGGCCCCCTCGACCCCGACGTGGACGGCTGGTCGCTGGCCTCGGCCCGGGACGGGGCCGCCTACCTCGACGGCCTCGGGGGCCACGACTGGACGGGCGACGGCGCCGCCGATCTGCTCCTGGTCGTCGGCAGCGTGGTCGCCGGCACGGGCATCTACCTCCTGGAGGGGCCCATCACCGGGGCGCGCAGCCCGGGGGCCGCGACGGTCCACTGGGAGCCCCGGTCCAGCCTGCCCCCCGACGTGGCACCGGCCGGCGACGTCAACGGCGACGGCATCGGCGACCTCGCGATGGGACGCAGCGACCTGGCCCTCGCCTGCGGCACGGTCCACATCGCCCACGGCCCCTTCCCCGAGGGCATCGGCCCCGACAGCGTCGACACCGAGGTCTTCGGCAACATCCCCCCCGACTGCGACCACGTCGTCCGGGGCGTGGGCGACCTCGACGGCGACGGGCTCGCCGATGTGGCGGCGGGCGGGCCGCTGCTGGCCTCGGCCTGGGACGCCGACGAGGGCGCGGTGGTCATCATTCCCGGGGGCACGGGCCCCGCCGTCACCGCGGCCGAGCTGCCCCAGCTCTGGGGCCCCCACACCCACAGCCGCACGGGTGCATCGCTTGCGGGCATCGGCGACCGCGACGGCGACGGCAGCGACGAGCTCGCCATCGGCAGCCCCGGCCTCCACAGATCGGAAGAGCACACGTCTGAACTCCAGTCACAGC
>CAXQUZ010000519.1:0-8837 GCA_964226865.1 Myxococcota bacterium
TCGAGTCGCCCGCGCGGATCGTTCGGCCGTGAAGGGTGATGTCCTCGAGGGCGTAGCGCGGGGTTACGGCGGCGAGGGAGCCGAAGTCGTAGCGGAGCGCGACGGCGAGGAAGCCGGCGCGGGCGGCACGGGCACCGACCCCCTCGCGGGCGACACCGACGGCGGCGGCACCCTCGACGGGGCCGAGCTCGACGCCGGCACGGATCCCCTCGACCCCGACGACGACGTGACCGAGCTCCAGGGCGACGGCCTCGGCGCCGACAACGAGCCCAAGGACCAGGGCTGTGGCTGCGCGGCCGAGCCGGCCCGGGCCTCGGGCGGGTGGCTGCTGAGCCTGTTTGCGGGCGCGGTGGCCCTGCTGCTGCGGCGCCGGGAGGACTGACCGCCCCGGGCGCGGTGGGGGGCCCCGTCCCCGTCGCCGCGCCGTGCGGGCGTTCAGACATCCGCAAGCCGGGGGCGGCTACCCCGTGGGCAGGCCCGCAACCCGGAGTGCCCATGTCCGCCCCCGCCGTCGACCGCCGCACCGTTCTCCTCGGCCTCACCGCCGTCGCCGCCCTCGGCACCGCCGCCTGCACCAGCGGCAAGGGCGCCGCCGACTCGGGCCCCGACTCGGGAGGCGGGGGCACGGGCGACGGCAGCGACGGCAGCGACGGCACCAGCGACGGCAGCGACGGCAGCGACGGCACCAGCGACGGCACCGAGGGCAGCGAGTCGGTCACGACCGACTGGGCCGTCGGCGGCACGGCGCTCCTCGCGGCCACCTACGACGTCGACTTCGCCGCGGACTGCGCCCAGACCTGCGCGCTCACCCTCGGCCCCTGCTACGCCGAGACCCTCGAGCGCCAAGACATCGCCGAGGGCGTCGAGGGGCTGCCCACCCGCATCGCCTTCCAGGTGGTCGACACCGACTGCCAGCCCATGGCCGGGGTGGTGGTCGACATCTGGCACTGCTCGCCGGCGGGGCTCTACTCGGGCAGCGACGCCGCCGACATGTGCACCGAGGGCGACAGCGCCGCCCGGTCCGCCCGCTGGTTCCGCGGCACCCAGATCACCGATGCCGACGGCATGGTCCAGTTCGACAGCTGCATGCCCGGCTGGTACCCGAGCCGCGCCGTCCACATCCACTTCCAGGTCGAGGTCGAGGGCCGCGCCGCCGTCATCTCCCAGCTCGGCTTCGAGGAGGCCCTGCTCTCGGACGTCTTCGACAACCACCCGACCTACTCCCCCTTCGGCCAGCCCGACACCTCGAACGCCACCGACTCCATCCTCAGCACGGACGCCTCGCTGCTCTTCTCCTGGCGCCAGGCCGAGGACGGCGCGCTGGTCGTCTGGAAGCGCATCACGGTGGATGCCGCCGGCTCCGCCCCCAGCTGTTAGGCGCCCCCATGCCCACGGTACTCCTGGTCGAAGACGACGAGGCCCTCGGCGGCCAGCTCCAGGCCCAGATCCAGGCGATGGGTCTCGAAGCCATCTGGTGGCGCCGGGGCCACGACATCCACCCCGACATGCCGCCGCCGGTCGACCTCGTCGTGCTCGACCTGATGCTGCCGGGGGTGCCGGGCTTCGAGGTGCTGCGCCAGCTGCGCAAGGCCTGCGACGTGCCCGTGCTGGTGCTCAGCGCCCGGGACGGCTCGGACGACAAGGTCCGGGCGCTCCAGCTCGGCGCCGACGACTACCTGAGCAAGCCCTTCTGGCCCGAAGAGCTCGAGGCCCGCATCCTGGCGCGGCTGCGGCGGCCGGTGCTCATGCGCCAAGACATCGTCGAGCACGGCATCTTGAAGGTCGACCTCGCCCGCTCCCAGGTCTGGGTCTCGGGCGAGGAGGTGGCCCTGGCCCCGGCCGAGTACGCCGTGCTCGAGATGCTGCTGCGGCGGCCCGGGGCGGCGGTGACCCGGCGGCGGCTGGCGGCCTCGGTGCTCGACCCCGACAGCGAGGCGAACCCCCGCACCCTCGACGTCCACGTCTCCCGGCTGCGCAAGAAGGTCGGCGCGGGGCTGGTCGAGACCGTGTGGGGGGTGGGCTACCGGCTGGCGGCGGTGGTGCCGTGAAGCTGCGGCGCCGCATGGCGCTGGTGGCCGTGCTCGTGGCCATCCCCCAGGTCGTGGGCCTCGTCTGGTGGGACGCCCGCTCGCGCCACCGCTCGGCCGAGGCCAGCCTGCGCGGCATGCTCGAGCGGGCCGCCAGCGAGGAGGGGGCCGCCGCCCGGTGCCGGGCCGATCCCCAAGGCTGGGTCGGGCCGGACGCCCTGCCGCCGCCCGACCAGGGCCGCTTCGGTCCGGGCCCCCACGCGCACGGTGAGGGAGACGAGCCCCGGGGCCACCACGAGGGCCTCGTGCCGCCGCGGCTGCATGTCTACGGCGCCGACGGCCAGGCCCACACGGCGGGGGTGGCCCTGCCGGCGGGCTTTGCGCCGGTGGGCCCCCAGGTGGAGGCTGTGCCCGACGGCATCTTCCAGCGGCGGGTGCGGGTGGCCCTCGCGACGGGCTGGGGCGCGCCCTGCGATGTGGTGGTGGTCGAGGGCAGCACGGTGCCCGGCTTCCTCGGCAGCGTGCTGCCCACCTCGCCGGTCTGGGTGGTGCCGATGGCGCTGGTGGCCACGGTCATGTGGATGGCCGTGGCCCCGGTCGTCCGCCGGCTCCAGGATCTCACCGAGGCGGTGCGCACCGGGGCGCCCGTGCCCGGTCGCGACCACGACGACGAGCTGGGCGAGCTCGCCCGGGCCCTCCACAGCACCCGGGCCGAGCTGGTGGCCGAGGCCGAGGTGCGGCGCCAGCGCGAGCAGGCCCTGCGCGACTTCGTCGCCGACACGGCCCACGACCTGCGGGTGCCGCTCACGGTGCTCCGGGGCCACCTCGTCGCCCTCGAGGGCCTCGCGGCCTCGCCCGCCCTCACCAGCGCCGCCGCCGAGACCGACTACATCGCCGCGCTGCTCGCCAACCTCGCCGCCCGCAGCCGCCTCGAGGCGGCCCCCCAGCGCACGGCGGTCGACCTGGGCGCCCTCGTCGAGCGCACCGCCGATCGCCACCGCCCCCTCGCCCGCCGGGCCGGGGTGGCCATCTCCGACGGCGCGCCCCCCGAGCCCGTGAAGGTCTCGGCCGACCTCACCCTCGCCGAGCAGGCGCTGTCGAACCTCGTCTACAACGCCGTGCGCCACAACCGGCCGGGCGGCCACGTCGCCGTGACCCTCGACCTCGACGGCGACCACTTCGAGCTGGCCGTGCGCGACGACGGGCCCGGCGTCTCGGCCGAAGAGCTCGGGCGGCTGACCCAGCGGGCCTTCCGGGGCGACGCCGCCCGCAGCCGCGGGGTGCCCGGAGAGGGCCGGGGGCTGGCCATCGTGGCCAAGGTGGCCCAGGTCCACGGCTGGACCCTCGACCTCAGCGTGCCCCCCGAGGGCGGGCTGCTGGCGCGGGTGGTGGGGCCCCTGCCGACCGCGGCGGACGGGGATCAGTCGTTGTAGTGGCGGTAGCCCCGGGCCGCCCGGTGCTCGCAGAGGAAGCTGAGCCGGGGGCCGTAGCGGTCGAGGTAGGTCTCGAAGACGGCGTCGCAGGCCTCGGCGTCGGGCTCGCCATAGTGCACCACGAGGCCGATGCCGCCGTCTTCGAGCACGCCGGCGAGGTGGCCGTGGGTCCACCAGTCCTGCTCGTCGGCGAAGCTCTCGAAGGTGCCGCCGGCGGGGCCGGTGAGGCCGTCGGTGCTGTTCTTGGCCATGCAGTCCATGCCCAGGGCGCGGGTGGTCTCGCAGAGGGCGCCGACGTAGGCCTCGGCCTCGCTCTCGCTTGCGGAGATGCCGTAGTCACGGACGTTCTCGGGGTCGTGGGCCCAGTCCATGTTGTCGAACTCGACGAGGTCGCAGCCCAGGGTGGCGAAGCGCGCGAGGCGGTCCTCCATGGCGGCGACCAGTGCCGCGTCGGGGCTGTCGACGAAGTGCTCGCCCGGCCAGTCGCCCCAGGGGGTCTCGACGCAGCTCGGTGCCGTGGCCTCCCAGTCGTCCCGCCAGTCCTCGCAGGTGCCGACGCTGGTGTAGCAGCCGACCACATTGCCCCGGTCGTGCAGGGCGGCGATGGCCTCGGCGGCGCCGCCCTCGTCGGGGTCCAGCAGCACGTAGCAGTCGGCGGCCTCGGAGAGGGTCGGACGCAGGGCGTCGGGGGCGAAGTGCTCCTGGTAGGCGAGGTTGTGGACGCAGCGGCCCCGGGAGTGGGGCTTCTCGCCACCACAGGCGCCCAGCAGCGCGAGCGAGGCCAGGACGGGCAGGGGGCGGGGCATGGGGCCTCCACGGCGGGGCGGGCCTGCTATCCCCCCCGGGGGGCCCCGCGCCCGGGCGGTCCCCTCAGCCGTGGCGCAGGGCGTCGATGGGCTCGAGGCGGGCGGCGCGGCGGGCCGGCACCCAGCCGAAGCCCACCCCCATCATGGCCGAGAAGCCCACCGCCAGCAGGATCGTCGGCACGCTGACCACCACGGGCAGCCCCAGCGCCGTCGCCCCCGCCCAGGTGCCCAGCAGCCCCACCAGCGCGCCGGCGAGGCCGCCCATGCCGCTGAGCACGGCCGCCTCGACGAGGAACTGGGCCCGGATGTCGCTCTCGAGGGCGCCGATGGCCATGCGGATGCCGATCTCCTGGGTGCGCTCGGTCACCGAGACCAGCATGATGTTCATGATGCCGATGCCGCCGACGAAGAGGCTGACGCTGGCCACGGCGGCGAGGAAGGCCGTGAGCGTGCCGGTGATGTTGCCCATCATCTTGGCCATCTCGCGGGTGTCGCGCAGCTCGAAGTTGACGGTCTCGTCGCCGGTGACGTGGCGGCGCTCCCGGAGCAGGGCGTCGAGGTCGAGCTGCACGGTCTCGATGGCCGCGGCGCTGCGGGCCGAGACGTAGATGGTGGAGAAGCCCGTGGCGCCCACGATGCGGCGCTGGACCGTGCGCATGGGAAGGACCACCAGCTCGTCCTTGTCGTGGCCCATGGTGTCTTGGCCCTGGGCGGTGAGCAGCCCGATGACCTCGCAGTCCACCTTGCCCACCCGCATGCGCTCGCCGATGGCCGCGGCGCTGCCGAAGAGGCCCGTGCGCACGGTCTCGCCGATGAGACAGACCGCCGCGCCGCTGCGCTCCTCGCCCTCGGTGAAGGCCCGGCCGGAGGCCAGGCTGCGGCCCGTGATGGTGAGCCAGTCCCGGGAGCTGCCGGTGATCTGGGCGCTCATGTCGGTGCCGGCGGCGACGAGGGTGGCGGAGGTGCTGACCACGGGGGCCACGGCGGCCACGTCGGGGATGCGGGCGGCGATGGCCTCGACGTCGGCGAGCTGGAAGGGCGGGGCGGCCGTGCGGGACTGGGGCCCCCGGCCGGCGCCCGACGAGACCATGAGCATGTTGACGCCCATGCTCGACAGGTCGTCGGCGATGGAGGCGGTGGCGCCCTTGCCGATGCCCACCATGGCGATGACCGAGGCCACGCCGATGAGCACCCCCAGGGCCGTGAGTGCCGAGCGGGCCCGGCTGCGCCACATCTGGGAGAGGGCCATCATCAGGGCGTTGCGCAGGGCGGCGAGGCTCATGCGGCCCTCCGGTCGTCGGCCACGCGGCCGTCCTGGAAGGTGACCACCCGGCGGGTGAAGACGGCCATCTCGGGCTCGTGGGTGACCATGAGGATGGTGATGCCGCGGTCTTCGTTGAGGCGCTGCAGCAGCGCCATGACCTCTTCGCTGGTGGCCGTGTCGAGGTTGCCCGTGGGCTCGTCGGCGAGCAGCAGATCCGGCGCGATGACCAGCGCCCGGGCGATGGCCACGCGCTGCTGCTGGCCGCCCGACATCTCGCTGGGCAGGTGGCCGGCCCGGTCGGCGAGGCCCACCTCGGCCAGGGCGGCCCGGCCCCGGCGGCGGCGCTCGGCGGCCCCGACCCCGCGGTAGAGCAGCGGCAGCTCGACGTTCTCGATGGCCGTGCTGCGGGGCAGGAGGTGGAAGCCCTGGAACACATAGCCGAGCCACTCCCGGCGCAGCAGGGCGCGGGCGTGGCGGTCGAGGCCGGTCGTCTCCACCCCGCGGAACCAGATGGCACCGCTGGAGGGCACGTCGAGACAGCCGATGAGGTTGAGGAAGGTGGACTTGCCCGAGCCCGAGTGGCCCATCAGCGAGACGAAGTCGCCCCGGGCGACCTCGAGGTCGACGCCCCGGCGCTGGGGGCCGCCGAGGGCGTGCACGGCGGCCGCGCCCTCGCCATAGACCCGGGTGAGGCCCCGGGTGCGCAGCAGGGGGGCGCTCATGACTCCTCCTCGCTGAGGGTTCCGACAATGACCTGATCATCGGCGTTCAGGGGGCTGGCGCTGGCGCTGGCGACGGCGGTCTGGGTGCCGTTGGTGCCGAGCACGGTCACCGGCCGCTCGGCGATGCTGCCCGGGGGGCCGCCGGGGTCGAGGGTCCACAGGGTGGAGGTGTCGGCGGCCGGGGTGGAGGGGGGCGGCCCCGGCGGGCCGAAGCCCCCGGTCTCTCGCGGCGGGCTCCAGCGCAGGGCCCGGGTCGGGACGAGCAGCACGTCCTCGAGGCGGCCCACCTCGATGGCGGCGGTCGCGGTCATGCCGGGACGCAGGGCGAGGTCGGGGTTCTCGAGGCGCAGCTCGGCGGCATAGGTGACCACATCGGCGTCGTCCTGGGGGGCGAGGTCGACGGTGTGGATGGCGCCGGAGAAGTCGCGCTCGGGCCAGGCCGAGACCGTGAAGCGGGCGGGCATGCCAGCGGCCACCTGGCCGACGTCCGCTTCGTCGACCCCGACCTCGGCCTTGAGGGCGCCGAGGTCGCTGGCCACCGTGAACAGCGCCGTGGCCGACATGGTCGACACGACGGTCTGGCCCGGCTCGACCGCCCGCACCAGCACCACCCCGTCGATGGGCGAGACGATGACCGTGCGCTCGAGGTCGTCTTCGGCGTCGGCCAGGGCCGCCCGGCGCAGGGCCACCTGGGCGGCGGCGGCCTCCACATCGGCCACGGCCCGGTCGTGGGCGGCCTGGGCGTCTTCGAGGCTCTCGTCCGTGCCCGCCCCCCGGTCGCGCAGGCGGCGGGCCCGGTCGAGGTCCTGGGCGGCAGCGGTGCGGCTCGCGACGGCCTGGGCCTGGGTGGCCTGGGCGCTGCGGAGCTGGGCCTTGGCCTGGGTGGCGGCGTGGCGGAAGGGGCGCTCGTCGAGGCGCGCGAGGGGCTGGCCTACGGTCACCCGCTGGTTGACCTCGACCTCGACGGCGGCGACCCGGCCCGAGAGCTCGGAGCTGATCTCGACCTCATCGACCGGGGCGAGGGTGCCCACGGCGGTGACCGTGCGCACGAGGTCGCCGGCGGTGACGGCGGCGGTCTGGTAGCGGGGCACCGCGCGGGGCCAGAGCAGCGCGGCCACCAGCCCGCCCGCCGCGAGGAGGCCGACGGCGACGGCGAGCTGGCGCCCGCGGCGGGGGCGGGCCGTCTCGAGCAGGGCCACCACGGCGGGATCGGGCGTGAGGGGGGCCTCGTCGGTGGGGTCCGGGGGCAGGGCGCCCGGGGGCGGGGTGCCCGGGGGCGCGGCGGCGGGACGGGGGGACGCGGGGGGAGTGGCGCGGGACATGGGGCCTCCAGGCCCTCGGTTCTATGCGCCGGTTGTTGTGCAACTGTTGAGGCAGCGAAGCTCGGGGCCTCAACAGTTGCGCAATGCTTGGGCGATAGCGCTGGAGCGACCGGAGTCGCCCATGCCCCCCACCCGCCCGTCCCTCCGCCGCCGCCCGGCGGCCGCCCTGCTGGTCCTGCTCGGCGCCAGCCCGGCCGCCCAAGCGGCGCCCTTCAGTCTCCAAGACGCCCTCGAACAGGCCATTGCCGCCTCGCCCTCCCTGCGGGCGGCCGAGCTGGCCGTCGACGCCGCGGCCGCCGCGCGCCAGGCCCAGGCCGCCGCCTTCGATCCGGTGGCCTCGGCCAGCAGCGAGCTGGGGGCCCAACAGAGCGCAAGCTATCTCGGGGGCTTCCCGACCACCTCGACGAACCAGAGCTGGTCGAGCTCGGCGGGCCTCGCCGGCAGCCTGGCCTCGGGCACGGACTGGTCGCTCACGGGCGCCCTGGGCAGCCAGCGCTTCACCACGACCACCGATCTGGGCGGCCAGGCCAGCGCCAACAGCCAGACCGCCTGGACGGGCTCGGCCCAGGTCAGCCTGCGCCAGGACCTGCTCGTGCTGCTGCGGCCCACCGACGCCCGGGCGGCGCTGCGCAAGGCCAGCGAGGCCCTCGACATCGCGACCACCGAGGCCCTGGCCACCCGCCAGGAGGGCCTCGCGGCGGTGGCCGAGGACTGGTGGGCCTGGTCCCAGGCGGCGGCGGCGGCCGGGGTGGCCGAGCGTGCGGTCGCCCAGGCGACGGCGCTGGCGGCGGTGACCCGGGTCTGGGTGGAGGAGGGGGCCGCCGAGCCGGTCGAGCTGGCCCGGGTCGAGGCGGAGCGGCTGGCGGCCGAGCTGGCCGCGGCCGAGGCCCGGGACGCGGTGGACGACGCCCGGGATGTCCTATTGGTGCGGATCGGCCGCCGCCCCGGGGCGGAGCTGGAGCCCGCCGGAGCGGCCCCGGCCATCGGCGAGACCGGCGACGGGGCGACCGAGCTGGCCGCCCAGCTCGACCGGGTGCGCGCGGCGAGCCCGAGCCTCGCGGCGCTGCGGGCCCGGGTGGCGGCGGCCGAGGCTGCGACCCGCGACGTGCGCTGGGACCGGCTGCCCAGCCTCCAGGCCACGGGCAGCGCCGGCCTGGCCAGCCTCGAAGACAGCGCCGACACGGCCGTGCGGGCGCTCACGGGCACCGACCGGCTGCCGAGCTGGTCGGCGGGCCTCGCCCTCGAGCTGCCCCTCGGGGGACG